>CAYVQL010000273.1:0-15047 GCA_964454135.1 uncultured Enterobacterales bacterium
CGCAGTCGTTGTCCTGCCCGTCGCAGATCTCGGGCGCCAGGGGATTCACGGTGGCGTCGTCGTCGTCACAGTCGTTCTCCGCGTAGCCGTCGCCGTCCGCATCGGCGGCAGGGGCCTCACCCGTGTCGGCAGCGGGTGCGGTGTCGACGGGCTCGGGCTGGCAGGCCGAGAAGAACAGCAGCAGTCCGCCGCAAGCCAGGTGGAACGGCTGCGCCGCCCCTCGAGGCCCGCAGATCATCAGAGCCGCCCCTCACCGCGCGCGTGCAGGATGTAGAGCACCCCCGCATCCGAATAGCCGGCGTCGGCCTGGGGGGCCCCGATGGCGAAGTCGTCGTAGCCGTCCCCATCCATGTCGCCTCCGCCCGTCACCACGTAGCCGCCATAGGATCCATCCCCCTCTCCCTGCAGCCGGGCGCTGGCCTCGGCCAGGCTCTGCTCGCCCTGGACCGGTCCGTACAGCAGGTAGGCCCCACCGGGCTGCGCGTCGCTGTCGGCGTGCAAGCCGCGGGCGCCTACGAGCAGGTCGTCGATGCCGTCGCCGTCCACGTCTCCGGCGAAGCCCACTGAGAAGCCGGCCCGATCGCCGCTCTCCTCTCCGATGAGCTTGGCATCCGCCTGGGAGAGATCCACATTCGCCGCGTAGGCGGGAGCGCCCAGCACCACGTAGACCGCGCCCGCGTCGCTGGCGACGCTGTCCTCGCCGGAGGACGAGATGAGCAGGTCGTCGTAGCCGTCGCCGTCCACGTCGCCATCCAGGGCCAGGGAGAAGCCGGCGAAGTCCGACTGCGCCTCGCCCCAGTACGAGGCGTCCGCCGCGACGGCGTTGTACACGGCGGTCAGGGGGCCGGTGAAGAGGTAGGCGGCCCCCGCGTTGCTGCCGTTTTCGTCGTTCATGTAGGCGCCGGCCAGGATGTCGGAGAGCCCGTCGCCGTTCATGTCCCCGCCGCCCGCCACGGCCCAGCCGAGGTTGTCGTTCGCTGCGGCCCCAGTGACGCGGGCGCTGGCGTCGCCGAGCTGCCAGGCGCCGGTGATGGGACCCGCGGCCAGGTAGGCGCTGCCCGCGTCCGTGGCGCCCGCATCGGCCTGGTAGGCGCCGATGATCACGTCGTCCAGTCCATCGCCATTGGTGTCACCCGCACCTGAGATCGCGTAGCCGGCGTAGTTGTGGGCGCTCTCTCCCATCAGCGTTGCGTCGGCGCTGGCCAGGCTCGAAGAGCCAGCGGCGGGGGGACCGAGCACGACGTGGGTCGCGCCCGCGTCGCGGTCCCCGTCGTCGTTGTAGGGTGCGCCGAAGAGCATGTCCGGAAAGCCATCGCCGTTGACATCCCCGGCGCCCGCCAGCGCGGTTCCTGCCTGGTCGCCCCCGCTCGCACCCGAGAAGACGGTGTAGGCCTCCGCCGTGGTGTCATCCAGCGACAGCGTGCCCAGCATGACATAGGCGGCGCCGGCATCCGATGCTCCGGGATCCGCTCCTGGAGCGGACATCAGCAGATCGGCCAGTCCGTCTCCGTCCAGGTCGCCCGCCATGGCCGCAGATGTGCCCAGGTAGGCGGAGACGCTCTCTCCCGAGAGGATGGCGTCGGCCAGGCCGAGCGAAATATCCCCGTCCAGGCAGGCCCCTCCCATGCCGTCGCAGTCGTTGTCCACGCCATCGAGGCAGATCTCGGTGGCGCCGGGGTGCACGTCGGACGAGGCGTCGTCGCAGTCGTCCTTGTTGTCCGCGTATCCAAGGGGCTGCTCGCACTGCGCCAGCGTGTCGGTGCTGCCGCCGTAGCCATCGCCGTCGTCGTCCGCATACCACAGGGGCGCGTCCGTGGGATCCTCGTCGATCTCGTCGTCGCAGTCGTTGTCGATGTCGTCGCAGAGCTCGTCGGCTTCCGGGTGGGTGTCCGCGCTGCCGTCGTCGCAGTCCCCGGCATCCGCGACGTAGCCGGACGGCGCGTTGCAGGCCTGCTGCGTGCTGCCCTCGTCCCCCCAGCCGTCCGCTTCGTCGTCGGCATACCAGGTGTGCGGGTCTGCAGGGGTACCCTCGTCGACCGCGTAGTCGCAGTCGTTGTCGATGCCGTCGCAGAGCTCCTCGGCGGCCGGGTTGATCTCGGGGTCGTCGTCATCGCAGTCCCCCTGCCAGGGCGTGAACCCATCGCCATCCAGGTCAGGGCCGATCCCCGTGTCCGTGGATTCGGGCGGACTCGCGCTGTCCTTCCCATCGCAGCCTGCGCAGAGGGCAGAGAGGAGCGACACCAGGAAGACTTGGGCGTGGAGCATGGTTCCATCTCGGCAGGCGGGGACGAAGAAGCAAGCCTACCACAGGAACGAGATCCCCCTCCGTAAGCCCGGAGATTCAGACCAGTCGGTCGGGCTTCTCCAGCGCGATGACCACCACCCTGTCGCCATCCTGGAAGGGCTCTATCGCTCCGGGAGGGGGATTCATCACGATGCCACCGCGGGTGGCCACGCCGGCCAGGATGGCTGGGTTCCTCGGATCCCGGTTCTTGAACATGGCGATGCCCAGCTCGTCGAAGCTCTTGCCCATGAATTCGCTGGGCACGGGGATGATGTAGATCTCGTTGGTCTCGCCGGAGACGGTGAGCAGGTCGTGGTAGACCGTGCTCAGTCCGTGGGCCAGGGCGGATTGGGCCATCAGCATCATGGCGAAATCGGCGGCCGAGATGATCTCGTCGGCACCCGCTCGCTGCAGGTGGCGCACGTTCTGCGGGCCGATGCACTCCACGCAGATATGTGGCTTGGCCGAGCCGGCCGTACGATTGACGCTCTTGACCGCCATGGTGACCAGGATGGACTTGGCGTCCGCCAGCTGGCCTTCGCTGGGATCGGCCAGCACGATGACCGAGTAGGCGTCCTGCACATGGGCACGCCGCAGGATCACTTCGTTGGCTGGGTCGCCCTTGACCAGGTAGACATCGCGGAACTCCACCAGGTCGTCGTCGTCGGGCAGGTCACCGGCATCGGTGCTCTCGCTGATGATGACGATGGGACGCTTGTCCTTGACGATGGCCGCATGCAGCTCCGAGATGATCGGGATGCCCTTGTCGTTCCAGTTGCAGATCAGGACGTGGTCTTTGAGTTGATAGCCTGGCATCTTCATTTTGCTCCCAATGCGTTGCTCGACCATGAACGAGGCGATCGTTCCGGTGAAGATGGCGACCAGGCCCAGGCTCAGGATCAGGACGACCGTGACCCCGATGCGGCCAAGCGTGGTCTTCGGGATCCCGCTGTCCAGACCGCTGAACAGGCAGACCGAGATGTTCCACAGGGCCTTGGGCATGGTGTCGTATTCGGCGTTGGTCTGGCCCTCGGTGAGCCACAAGAAGACCCCACCGCAGATCCACAGCAAGAGGATGTAGACCACCAGCTGCACGAGCGGGTAGTTGGCGGCGGCCTTGCGGATCGACCTGGCGATTTCTGCGACCACGGGGATTCCCTGGCTGCTGGTTGCGGATAGCGAGCTATACCAGGGTCACCGGCGACGAGCCAGCCGCTCGCGCGGGGCTCTTGGGGGCCTACTCCACCTGCGGCGTGCCCGACGCCCAGCTGGAGAGGAACTGCTGGTACTGCAGCTTGGGGGCCTCCAGCTGAAAGACCACCTCGTGGCCGTCCAGGATGCCGTCCTCGGCGTGCTGCACCACCACCCGCGTGGCGCCGTCGGCGTTGCCGCTGATGGGCAGCTCGAGCTGGGCGCCGCCCGTCAAGGGGAGCAGGTCCTGCAGGGGCGTGTATTGCTGCAGCTCCTCGTGCGCGGCGTCCAGGGACTCGCCGCCCAGGTCCAGGCCCAGGGACAGGCTGGTGCTGTTGGCGATGGGGGGCAGGATGTAGCTGTCCACGATGCCCTGCAGCATCAGCACGTGGATGCCCCGCTCCTGGATGGCCGCGCCGCAGACGGGCGGATCCGCGGACTCCCCGCCCCACTGCAGCAGGTTGAGGAAGGGGTCGTGGGTGGTGAGCTGGCCCTCGTCGTAGCCGATCATGGCCTCGGCCATGGGGCGCACCTCCAGGGGCTTCAGCTTGTAGACGATGTTGTTGGTCCAGGAGCCCCCCGCGCCGCTCAAGATGGCGGCCTGGTAGCCCGCGTCCAGGCCCAGGGTCAGGGGCGCGATGGTGGCGCCCATGGAGTGCCCCATCAGCGCCAGGCGCTCGCTGGAGAAGCGGGCCGACCCGGCGGATCCCGCGCCCTGGCAGTCGGACACGTCCAGCTCCAGGTCCGCCAGCAGGGCCGGCAGCAGGCTCAGCTCGATAGCCGACTGCCGCACGTTGTCCCGCATGGCGCCCGGGTTGAGCATGTTGAACATCAAGAACTGCTCGTCGCCCCCCGTGATGTTGCGCAGCCCGCCGTGGGGACCGTCCACGGACAGGCCCGCGTAGCCGGCCCGGGCGAAATGCAGGGCGGGCCCGGCACCGGGCTCGTCGGGCTCGGCGCCCGCCTTGCTGACCGCCCCGCGGTCCGCCAGGGGGCGCTCCCCGCCGCCGCCGGTGCGGCTGAACACCGCCACAGGGTAGCCTTGCTCGGGCATGGCGCTGCGGGGCACGGTCAGGTCCAGGTTGGCCTCTTCCCAGGTCTGCAGGACCGGGTGGCCGTCTTGGTCCCACTGGAAGGTTCCTCCCTCGGTCATGAAGGGCGGCTCGCCCACCTGGTAGACCGGCATGTCCACGGTGCTGCGATAGACGCAGTAGTCGTCGAAGGTGTCGGTCAGGACCGGCGTGGACAGGGGGGTTGGAGCGTCGAGCGCCTGGATGGCCTCGCCCAGCCGGGACAGCTCCTCGGTGGGATCCTGGGTGGTGAAGACCGCCAGGCCCGCCAGGGAGCTGGCGGATACGCCCAGCGCCTCCAGCTCCAGCAGGGCCTGCTTGTAGGCGCTCCAGGCGTCGCCGCTCAGGCCTCCCTCGGCCCCCAGGATCAGCTCCAGCAGGTTGTGGGAGGGACCCACGGGCGCTCCTTCGAGGTCGAGCAGCTCGCGGGTCACCACGGCGGCGTAGCGGCTGCCGGGCAGCAAGGGCCGGCCCTGCAGGGGCAGCAGGCTGAGCAGGTTGTCCGCCCCGAAGGGGCCGCCGTCCTCGGCGAAGCCCAGCTCGATGGGCAGGCGCACGCCACGATCCGCGCCCTCCAGGCCCATCAGGAAGACGGCCGCGTCCTCGTCGGTGTGGCCGAAGCCGGCCTGCGGGGCCTCGACGGGCCCGTCGAGAGAGAAGAAGACCGCGGAGGTTGTGGAGAAGCCGGGCAGCTGCCCGTCCGCCAGCCCCACCACCTTGTCCACGAAGGCCACCTCGTCGGGGTTGGGGTGGTCGGCGATGTCCACGGTGGCGCCGTCGAAGCGGTGGGCGCTGGGGAAGGGCGCGCCGTAGAAGCCCGAGGCGCCCGAGAAGTCCATCAGGACCGTGGTGGCGGTCCCTGCGGTGTCCTGGGCTCCGGAACAGGCGCAAAGGCAGCAAGTGAGGGACAAGGCGCAGATTCGCATGGCAAGAGACTAACGTTCATGGCTCGGGCGATGCTATCCTTCGGGCGATATCGAGGAGAGCAGGAGGCTGGTGATGAGGATTGCGTGTGCGCTGATGGCGACGATCCTGGTGGCCTGCGATGAGGAGAAGGTCGGGGACAGCGTCGTCGATACAGGGACGCCCCGCTCCTTTGATCCGGTTCCTGGTCTGGAGGTGGCCCTGGCGGGCGTCAAGCGGACCAGCACCTTGCTGGAGCTGAACAGCCTGGAGACCCGCTGCGAGGGGGACAGCTGGTCGCTGGAGGGCGAGGCGGACGTGGTCTGGGACACGCCGGAACGCGTGGTGGTGGCCGGCTGGGACCTGGTGGAGAACAGCTTCTGGGGGGCCTGGGAGCTGCAGAGCGAGGACGGCAGCATGTGGTCCGGGACGGTGAGCGCGGCGGAGCTCGGGGCGGACTGCTCGTCGCCCGGTGGCGTGAACTTCGTGGGCATTCCCATGCTGGGCGACAAGGCCGGCGAGGTGAGGGGAGGGGGCGTGCTGGGGAGCGTCTACTGGTGCATGGTCTGGCCGTGGAACGGCGAGACCGAGCTCCAGCTGGTGGACGACGACGACGCCTGGGAAGAGGTTCGCTGGCGCGCCGTGAACATCTACGAGGCCAGCGAGATCGCCCAGGGCGAGCTGGTCCGCCACGAGAAGTACAAGATCAGCTGGGAGGCCACCGTCCAGGATCCCGACTGGACCATGGAGCCCCTGTGGGGCCTATGGGCGCTCATCGATGGGGAGGCGGACGCCACCTGCGCCATGTGAGGGTGGCCGGGGGCGCGTCCCCAACTGGGGCTCAGGATGATAGACCCCCACCCCCTGACTGTCGACGCCCCCCGCAGATGACGCCCCCGCAGACGGCCAGAGCATGCACGCCAAGTACCAACAGAACGCCCGCTTTTTCGGTCTTCCCTTCCTGCACTGGTTGACGTATCGCCTCACCCACGCGCTGCTGGTGTTGATCGGGAAGTTCATCTTCAGGCCCATCTACAAGAACGCGGAGAGCTTCCCAGAGGACGGGCCCTACCTGCTGCTGCCCAACCACAGCTCCATGCTGGATCCCTTCTGGGTGGGTACGCCCAGCTGGCGGCCGCTGCGCTTCATGGCCAGCGCCCAGCTGCTGGCGATACCCATCCTCGGTCCCTATCTAACCATGCTGGGCAGCTTCCCCAAGAAGAAGTACACCAAGGACCGCGCGGCCATGGCCACCTTCCAGGACCTCTACGAGAAGGGCTTCGGGGTGACCATCTTCCCAGAGGGGCGTCGTACCTGGAATGGGCGCCAGTCGCCGGTCCTGCCCGGCATCGGTCGGCTCATCAAGCGCATGAATGCCACCGTGGTCTTCGGGCGCATGAACACGGCCTATTTCTTCCAACCGCGCTGGTCCCGCTATCCGCGCTGGGTGCCCATCGAGATCACCTACGACGGGCCTCACACCTACCCCCAGGATATGAGCGCCGAGGAGATCACCGCGGACGTCCAACGCCGCCTGAGCACCGAGATTGGCGTCACCAGCGGCAGGAGAGTCCTGGGCTTCCGCATGGCGCACGGCTTGTCCAACCTGCTGTGGGCCTGTCCCAGCTGCTTCGCCATCGATGCCCTCGATGTGGATCCCGCTGACGGCAACGCCGTGCGCTGCTCGCGCTGCCAGGCCCACTGGCGCATCGATGTGGAGACGCGCCTGGAGGGGACCACCCGCACCACCGTGCTGGAGGCCGCCGATGCCATCGAGGCGCACTTCGGCAGCCCGCCCGTAGCGGATGCGCAGGATTTCGAGGTCAACGGCGTGGCACTGCGGGCTGCGCAGGGAGAGATCCGGCTCACCAAGAAGGGGCAGCCCTCGGAGCTGCTGGCCAGCGGCGAGCTGGTGCTCTCCCGCGAGGGCTTCTCCGTTCGAGCCGACGGGCGACAGGTCTGGTCCGTGGGCTTCGAGACCATGGAAGCCGTGTCCATGGAGTTCGGCAATCGGCTGCATTTCCGGGTCGAAGGCGTGCTGCACGAGGTGCGGCCCGCCCAGGGCAGCCTGCTGAAGTGGTCGCATTTCTTGCGGCAGTGGCAGGCGCAGGCTGGATAGTGCCGGGGACGCGACCGCAGGGGCGGGCTCGGATACACGGGGTTCAAGATCGCTGGAGCGAGACATGTCCGACAAGCGCCTGCCCTGGGACGAGTACTTCATGAACATCGCGCGCGTGGTGTCCTCGCGCGCCACCTGCGACCGCAAGCACGTGGGCGCGGTGATCGTGCGCGACCGCACGATTCTCTCCACCGGCTACAACGGTTCCATCCGCGGCATGCCCCACTGCGACGAGGCAGGCCACATCATGGAGGACGGCCACTGCGTGGCCACCATCCACGCCGAGATGAACGCCATCATCCAGGCGGCGCGCAACGGCGTGCGCATCGAGGGCGCCAGCGTCTACGTCACCGCCAGCCCCTGCTGGGGCTGCTTCAAGGCCTTGGCCAACGCCGGCATCCGCCGCATCTGCTACGGCGAGTTCTACCGCGACGAGCGCAGCTTCGCCGTGGCCCGCACCCTGAACATCCGGATGGTGCACGTACAGCTCGGGCCCGGCGATAGCGTGCCCGTGCCGCCCGCCTGAGCCGGGGCGACTCACTCCTCTTCGGGCATCGACTCGATGGTGACCGTGGCGACGATGTCCTCGTTGGCCAGGGCGGCCAGCAGCTCGCGCTGCAGGTCGGCGGCGCCCTTGCTGGCCTTCAGGCCCAGGGTGACGTCGCCCGGGCGGGCGCTCTTGCGGAAGACGATGCGCGAAGCCGAGCGGAAGCGGCGGCTGATGTCGGCCTCGAGGCAGTCGCGGTGCTGACCCGCCTCGATGCTGAGGCGCACGCGGCCCTTGAGCGCCTTGAGCGCCGCCGGGTCCCAGTCCGCGGCCGCGCCGACGACGCAGGTCTCCTTGGGAGAGACCGCGGCATCGCGCTTGAACTCGAGGGTCTTGCGGTGGGTGCCGCGGATGGCGGGGTGGCCGCGGACCTGGAAGGAGACCGCCGCGGGGGGGGCGGTATCGGGCGCCGCGCCCAGCTCCAGCGCCAGCTGGTAGGCTGCGCCGCGGTCCAGGGCGCCGCCCAATTCGCTGACGAGCTGCCGAGCGACCTCGGACCGCCCCAGCCCCTGGGCCAGCAGGGCGCCGGCGCGCGCGCGGGCGTGCTCCAGCAGGGGACCGCTGGGGGGCTCCGCGCTGTCGCCGGTCTTGGGCTCCAGCCCCCGGATCACCAGGGTCATCTCGCCCAGCGGCTCGGAGGGCAAAGCCGTCGCGATCTCACTCAGGCTGCCGCGCAGGATCTCCTCGTAGGTCTTGGTGAGCTCGCGGCAGAGCACGGCTGGGCGGTCGCCCAGCACCTCGGCGGCCAGCGAGAGCAGGCCGGCGATGCGGCGCGGCGACTCGAAGAGCACCAGGGGCCCGCGCATGCCGGCCAGCGCGCGCAGCCGCGCCGTGCGCCGGGCGTGGCCGCGGGGCAAGAAACCCAGGAAGTGGTAGCCGTCGCCGCCGAAGCCCGTCACGGACAGAGCCGCGCTGACCGCCGAGGGGCCGGGGATCGCCACCGCGCGGTAGCCCGCCTCGACCACGGCGGCCGTCAGCACGGCGCCGGGATCGGAGACCGCCGGCGTGCCGGCGTCGCAGATCAGGGCCACGTCCTCGCCAGCGGCCAGGGTCTCGAGGATGCGTCGGACGCGCCCGGCCTCGTTCTGCTGGTAGCAGCTGATCACGGTCCCCTCGATGTCGAGCTGCCGCAGCAGCCAGCGCGCCTTGCGGGTGTCCTCGGCCGCGATCAGGGCTGCCGCGCGCAGCACCTTGATGGCGCGCAGCGTGATGTCTTCGAGGTGGCCGATGGGGGTCGCCACCAGGAAGAGGCTGCCGTAGGGCGAGGTGGATTCAGCCATCCGGGGCCTCTGACGGGTCGGGGGCGGTGGCCGCGGGCTCGGCTGCCCGCGCGACCAGCTGCAGCGTGCGCCGCTTGCTGCCCAGCGCCAGGTGCTGGCCCCAGCTGGTGCGCATGGGCAGGGGGCCGGGGCCCAGCTCCTGGCAGGTCTCGATGGGCAGTCCGGCGCGGCTGTAGCGGGGCTGCAGCACCTGCTGGACGTAGGCCAGGTCGAGCTCGGGCAGATCCTGCCGCGCGCGGTAGGCGGCGTCTTCGAAGACCTGCAGGTTGATCAGGGAGTCCAGGCGGCCAGTGGGAAGCAAGAGGGAGCGCATGGTGGCCAGTACGGCCGGATCGGGCTGCACCAGGGCGCGCAGCAGCCCGCTCCATGGAAAGAGCACGGTCAAGCGCGTGGCCAGACCGCGCAGCGCCTCGGGCAGGGCCTCGGCGCGCGCCACCACCAGCAGCAGGTTCTCCACCCCGCCGCGCGCCGGCTTGCGGCCGATGCGGGCCGAGGTCTTGCGCATATTGTCGGCCGCCGGATCCACGCCGATGCAGAGCGCGCTCGGATCGGCCCGGGCCTGGCGGTAGGGGAAGAGGGCGTCGCCCGTGCCCAGATCGACCAGCACACGGGACGCACAGCTGGCCCGCTCCCGCAGCGCCTCGCCCGACAGCTTCTGCAGGCGGCCGCGATGGAGCGTGGTGATCTGCGCTGGCAGGCGTTCAGCCACCTAGGCGCACAGCTCCCGCACGCGCGCCAGCACGGCGTCCACGTGGCCCTTGACCTTGACCTTGGGCCAGACCTGGACCAAGGCGCCTTCGGCGTCGAAGAGGAAGCTGGTGCGCACGATGCCCCAGTACACGCGCCCGTAGTTCTTCTTCTCCTGCCAGACGCCCCAGGGTTCCAGCACCTGGCGCTCGGTGTCCGCCAGCAGGGGCATGTTCAGGCCGTGCTTGGCGGTCCAGTTGGACTGGCGCTTGACCGTGTCGGCCGAGATGCCGATCACGGCCGCGCCCAGGGCGTCGAACTCGGCCTTCAGGTCGCGGAACTCGCAGGCCTCTTTGGTGCAGCCCGAGGTGTTGGCCTTGGGGTAGAAGAAGACCACTGCAGGGCGCCCGCGGAAGGACGACCAGGCGACGTCCTGGCCTTGCTGGTCCTGCAGGACGAAGTCGGGGGGGATGGTTCCGGTTTCGAGCATGGGGGGACTCCTCTCTGGTCTCTCGGCTCCGTATCTTCTAGCATGGCGCGGCTGTCTATCGCCCGCCGGCTCCTGGCTGGAGTCCTGTTTGCGCTTTCGTGGCCGGTACGACAGACGCCGGGGCAAGAGGAGATCGTCGGTGGGTGCGAGCTGCGGTGCACCATGGCCATGGGCTGGTGAGTTTGCCGGACGATGAGCAACAAGGAAGGCCATGAAGGTTGAGCCCCTCGTAGGAACCCCCTTGAAGGTTCCACTTGTCGCCTCTGGGAGGGTCTTCCGCTGAGTTGCGTACGGACGAAGGCGGGTTTTCGCTGTGCGCCCTGGGCACGGAGGGCAAGGGTGGAACCTTCACCCCGACTCTGTCGCTGGAGTGGAACCTTCACCCCGGTTCTTGTTGCTGAGACGGACCCAAGCGCTCAACTCACCGCCACTTCGCGCCCCACCAGCCGGCGGGCGTCCTGGCCTACGGCCTCGATCAACGCAGCCGGCACCTGGGGCACCTGGGCCAGGGCCACGGCGCGGGTGATGGCGTTGGCGTCCTCGGCCTCCAGGTAGCCCTTGGGCACGGCCTCGCCGAAGAGCCAGACGCCCGCCTGCTCCATCTGGGGCGCGCGCTCCAGCTGGCTGCGGTGGGCCGCGGCGCAGAGCATGGCCTGCAGCATCAGCTCCAGGGCCTCTTCGTCGTGGCCCTGGGAGGCCAGGGCCTCGCCAGCGTCCAGCTTGCGGTTGGCTTGGGCCAGCAGGGGGGTGGGCGCGTCCTCTTCGGAGCGCTCGTAGAGCGCCTCGCCCTGGACCGCGCCCAGGCGCGCCAGGGCGGCCGCGGCTCGCGCGTCCAGCAGCTCCACGGGCAGGCTGACCTCCAGCGCGCTCACCAGGTCGCGGACCTGCACCAGGTGGTCGTCTTCCACCCGGTCCACCACGGCTACCAGTCCAAGGCCGGCGGCCATGATACGCTCCAGGCGCAGGCCCAGGATGCGCTGCAGGCCCTCCACCAAGGGGGCCAGGTCGGGTCTGGGTTCTTTCCCTTTCTCGTCCGCCTCGCTGGCTGGGGCCAGCTCTTCTTCGTCCTCGATTTCGGGCAGTGCCGGTTCCTGCGCCTCGTCCGGTGCGCCGCGCGTGTCCGGCGGGGCGTCGCCCTTCAGGGCATCCAGGGCCAGCTCCACCGAGCGCTTGGACACGCCCACCACGTCTTCGCTGGCGTCGGCGAGCACGACGTTGTCGAAGAGGTCCTGCTTGCTGGAGACCAACTCGGCCACGCGCGCCTCGTAGCTGCCCTCGCCGGCCACCAGCAGCACGACCTGCACCGGCTCCTTCTGACCCAGGCGGTGCACGCGGGCGATGCGTTGCTGCAGCACGGCCGGGTTCCAGGGCATGTCCAGGTTGACCAGGGCCGTGGCTGCCTGCAGGTTGAGCCCCACGCCGCCGGCGTCGGTGGAGAGGAAGACCTGCACGCTGGGATCGTCGCGGAAGCGGTCCAGCAGCGGGCCGCGGCGCGTGGTGGGCACGCCGCCGTGCAGGCGCACGCAGCCCAGGCCCAGCTTGCGGGCCCGCGCCTCGGCCATGGCGGTCATGCGCTCCCACTGGGAGAAGACCACCACCTTGTGGCCCCCGTCGATGCACAGATCCTCGAGCAGGCGCCCCAGCTCGTCCAGCTTGGGGGAGCCCTCGGTCTCTTTGTCCACCAGGCCCGCGGCGTCGCAGGCCATGCGCGCCCGTTGCAGGGCCGCCATCATCAGCTTCTCTTCGTAGGGGGTCAGGGGGCGCTTCTTCATGCGCCTGGCGATGGCGGCCGCGGCCTGCACCGCCTCGTCGTGCAGCTCCGCCTGCTTCTTGTCCATGGCGACATCCAGCTGGATCTGGATGCGGTCGGGCAGCTGGTCTCGCACCAGGGCCCGGTCGCGGCGCAGCATGACGGGGGCCAGGCGGCGGCGCAGCTCCGAGAGGTTGCGGTAGCCCACTACGCGTCCACGGGGACCCGTGACGTGGAAATCGAGCAGGTAGCGCCACAGCGGGCCCAGCACGCGCGGATCCACCACCTGCATCAGGCTGTAGAGGTCTTCGAGGCGGTTCTCCAGGGGCGTGCCCGTCAGCACGAAGGCGTAGCGCGTGCGCAGGGACTTGACCGCGGCCGCGCTCTTGGTGCGCCAGTTCTTGATGCGCTGGGCCTCGTCCAGCACCAGCAGGTCAGGGGCCAGCTGCTCCTGGATGACGGAGGCATCGCGCAGGACCAGCTCGTAGTTGACCACCGTGAAGGGCGTCCGAGCGCGATACTGCGCACCGCGCTTGGAGGGCGGGCCCTGGATCACGCTGACCCTCTGGCCCGTGAAGCGCTCGATCTCGCGCGCCCATTGGTGCTTCAGGGAGGCCGGGCAGATCACCAGGGCGCGCAGGGCGCCGGCATTTTCTCGCAACCAGGTCGCGGCGGCGATGGCCTGCAGGGTCTTGCCCAGGCCCATGTCATCGGCCAGGAGGGCGCGGCCCGCAGAAGCGAGGAAGGCGACACCCTCCACCTGGTAGGGGTAGAGGCGCGCCTTGATGCCCGAGAGATGGCCGCCGGAGTGCTCGATCTCGCGCCGGATGCGCACGGCCTGCAGCTGGTGCTGGGCTTCTTCGGAGCGCAGCTGGGCGTGCTCCGTGGCGTCGCGGCCCAGCAGCAGGTCGCGCCGCCCGTCCGCCAGGCGCTGGAAGCGGAAGAAGGCCTCGGGGGGCTCGCCGCTCAGGAAACCCTGCTCGTCGAAGTGCTCGTCCAGCAAGCTGCGGAGGGCTCGCGCCAGCTTGGTGGGGCGGCGCACCCGGATGCACGGGGCCTGGGGCACGTCCCAGGCCAGGTGGACCACGGGGATGGGCGGGCCCTGGCGCTCCAGACGCGCGAACTTCTGGGGTGCGCTGCTACGCAGCTGGTGCAGGACGGCCTCGATGTGCTTGCAGGTGCCCAGGCGGTTGGTGGCGAAGTCGGGGCAGCTGCAGTGGTTGATGCGCTCGCCCACGGAGCGGATCTCCACACGCCAAGGGGCCTGGCCCGTGTTGCGGCTGTCCAGGGATTGGGCGGTCCAGGTCCCGAACCAGCGATCGCCGCTCTCGTGCTTGACCTGCACCTCGCTGCGGCCGCGCTTGGCGCGGGCCAGGATGGCCTCGTCTGCGGCGTCTTCCACCTCGATCTCGTCCACGGGCTGCAGGGCCGCGTAGGCCAGCAGGGTGGCGACGGCGTGCTTGCAGGCCGGCTCCCAGTCGAAGGGGCAGCTGCAGTCCACCAGGATCTCGTCGTCTTCGTCCAGCTCGAGCTCCACCTGGTAGGGCAGCTCGGGCTGGGAACCCTCCACCAGGGCGTGGATGGTGCGCTCGTCGTAGGAGAGGTCCATCACGCGGTGCTCGTTGAAGTACTTGATGCCGCGGCGCACGATGCGCTCCGAGGCCAGGGCCTGCAGGCCCTCCAGGTCCAGCTTGAGGGGGTTTGCGCGCTCCATTGGGCACTCCGGTAGGTGAGGCGGGGAGGGCCTCTATCCCGCTGGGGGTCGTCTCGACCGCTCCCACAGTCGCAGGCCGGCCACTGGTATCTCCCAGTGATCGATCAGCAGTCCGGAGCTACCGGTCTATGGATTCCGAAACGCCCTCCGGATCTCCCCCGGCACCGGCACCGTCAGTTGGACCAAGGATCCCTGCTGCTCCAGCACCATGCCCTCCATTTCGAAGCGAGAGCTGCCCTTGATGAAGCGCCGGCGCCACGACACGCTGCAGAGCTCGCAGAGCTCGCAGAGCTGGCGTGCCAGGCGCTTGAAGGACCCGCGCGCTTCGGAGGCCGTGCGGTGGGGCAGCTGCCGGCGGACCTGGCCTTCCAAGAGCTCGTTCTCGCCGTCCGGAAGGCCCAGCAGCATCAGGTGGATCAGGCTGGGGCGTGGTTGCGGGCCGGCTATGGCTGTGCCGGGGGCTGCGGGACCCGTGGGGTGCGCCGCTCGTAGACCGGCTCGATGCCCAGGGAGCGCAGCCAGTCGCAGGTTTCCTGCAGCTGGTCGGCATCGAGCAGGCGATACCAGCGCGCCTCGATGTCCGGGTAGCGGGAGATCACGTCCCGAAAACGCGAGAACGCTCCCCGGCCCCGCAAGGCCACATCGAGCATGTCGTGGATGTCCTCCTCGTCGATGGACTCGGCGAAGAGGCACATCCGTCTGTAGTCGGAGGAGGAGTCGGAGAGGCACGGAATGGGCTCGTAGCGATCCGGATACCGGTCGAGCTGGCGGGCGAAGCCCTTGGGCTCGTCGTCGATCTCGGAGTCGACGTCCCAGTGGATCTGGCCCGTCTCGAGATCCAGGAAACGCTCGCTTTCGCCGGTGTCCAGCGACGTGGCTTGCACCAGCTCCTCGATGTCCAGCTCCATGGTGCGCAGCTTCTTGGCCATCGTTCTCCTCTCTTTCCTGCGGGAACCAGGGGCAGCGCGGAACTCGGCTTGACCCACCTCCCTCGCAGACAGTACCATACCAA
>CAYVQL010000274.1:0-15011 GCA_964454135.1 uncultured Enterobacterales bacterium
GGAACAGGGAGAGGATCACGTTCTCGACGTCCTCGCCCACGTAGCCGGCCTCGGTCAGGCTGGTGGCGTCGCAGATGGTGAAGGGCACGTTCAGGAAGCGGGCCAGGGTCTGCGCCAGCAGGGTCTTGCCCGTGCCCGTGGGACCCAGCAGCAGGATGTTGGACTTCTGCAGCTCCACCTCGTCGTGGCCACGGCGCGCGTCGATGCGCTTGTAGTGGTTGTGCACGGCCACCGACAGGATCTTCTTGGCCTGCTCCTGGCCGATGACGTACTCGTCGAGGTGGGACTTGATCTCTTTGGGCTTGGGCACCAGCGCCCGCGAGGCGTAGTAGTCCTCGCGCTCGTACTCCTCGGTGATGATCCCGTTGCACAGCTCGACGCACTCGTCGCAGATGTACACCGACGGGCCGGCTATCAGCTTCTTGACCTCTTTCTGGGATTTGCCGCAGAAAGAGCAGGAGAGATCCCTGGAATTGCCTCTTCGTCTGGCCAACTAGTCCTCCGCGCCGCCGTCCCTGGGGTGGATCACCTCGTCGATGATGCCGTAGTCCTTGCTTTCCTGGGCGGACATGAAGCGATCGCGCTCCATGTCGGTGGCCACCTGGTCAACGTCCTGCCCCGTGTGCTCGGCCATGATGCGGTTGATCTCCTCGCGCACGCGCAGGATCTCGCGAGCGTGGATCTCGATGTCGGTGGCCTGGCCGCGGAAGCCGCCGGCGGGCTGGTGGATCATGATCCTGGAGTGGGGCAGGGCCCGCCGCTTGCCCTTGCAGCCCGCCGCCAGCAGCACCGCACCCATGCTGGCCGCCTGGCCCACGCAGATGGTGGACACGTCGGAGCGGATGTAGTTCATGGTGTCGTAGATGGCCAAGCCGGACGAGATGATGCCGCCGGGCGAGTTGATGTAGAGGTAGATGTCCTTCTCGGGATCAGAGCTCTCGAGAAAGAGCAACTGGGCGATGACGGTGTTCGCCACGACATCATCGATGGGGTAGCCCAGAAATACGATGCGGTCTTCGAGCAGGCGGGAGTAGATGTCCCAAGAGCGCTCGCCGCGATGGCTGCGCTCCACCACGACGGGCATGGGGATGTTGAGACGCTCGGGGCGCTCATTCTCATGGCTCATGTTCGGCCTCTGGGGAGCGAGAAAGGACATTGCGAGAATAACCGCTGCGCGAAGGCGCTGCTGCGCGTCGATCTAGCCACGCACAGCTGGTTCGCATAGACCTGGGCGCAGCACAGGCGCACATCTGCCTTGCAACACCCGGACCGGACCCCGTTCTTCCCTGCGCCCCAGCTCCTCTCCAGGCGAGGGCGGCTACTCTTCCGCCAGGCTGCCCTCGGTCACCTCTTCGGCAGACGGGTCTTCGGCGGACGGGTCTTCGGCGGACGGGTCTTCGGCGGACGGGTCTTCGGCAGGAGGGGGCTCGGGCATGTCCACCAGCTCGGCCTGCTCCAGCAGCCAGTCCAGCACCTTCTCTTCGAGCAGGCGGCTGCTCAGGGTCTCCACGGCGCCTTCTTCCTTCTGCAGGTAGCCCTTGATGGCCTCGACCCGCTGGCCGCGCTCGTCGGCGATGCGCTGGTAGGCGTCTTCCAGCTCCTGGTCGGACAGCACCAGATCTTCCTGTTTGGCTATGGCCTCCAGGATCATGCTGGCGCGCACCGCGTACACGGCGCGGTCCTTGATCTGCTCCATCACCTCGGCGCCCATGTCCAGCTTCTCGGCGGGTTGTCCGGAGTACTGGTGCATCACGCGCCGCTCCATGACCAGCATCTCAAACTGCTGGCTCACCAGGGCCTTGGGCGCCTTGAGGTCGTTGGCCTCTACCAGCTGGTGCAGCAGCGCCTGCCGTGCGAAGCCGCGTGCCTGCTCCTCCATGGGGCCGCGGATCTCTTCCTGCAGCGCGAAGCGCATGCCCTCGATGCCCCCTTCGAAGCCCAGCTCGGCCGCCACCTCGTCGGTCAGCTCCGGGGCCTGGCTGGCCTGGATGCTGATGACCTTGACCGAGGCGCTCAGCTCGCGCCCCCTGAGCTCTTCCAGCTGCGAGTCTTCGCCGATGGTGACCTGGCCCGCGGCCTCGCCGCCCTGGTCCAGCCCGATCAGCAGCTCGTCCGCACCGGGGTAGTAGCGCTCCTCGCCGACGCGGATGGAGGTGCCGGCCTCGCGCACCACCTCTTCGTCGCCGTCCTTCAGGACCAGCTCGGTGATGACGATGTCGCCTGTGCCGATGCTGTGATCGCCGGTGACCTCCACGATGCGCGCCGCGCCCTCGAGCCGCTGCACGATCTGGTGCTCCACGGCCTCCTGCGGCACCTCGATCTCGGGGAAGGGCACCTCCATGCCGCGATAGTCCTCGATGGTCAGATCGGGCTTGATCTCCAGCGTGAAGCTGAAGCCGAAGTCGGTCCCACGCTTCAGCTCGTCCTGTTCGAGGCTGGGCTGCCCCAGGATCTCCAGCTCGCCCTGCACCTGCTCCCAGCCCGCCTGGATCAGCTTGGCGCCCACCTCGGCCGTGACCTGGCGCCCGAAGCGCATCTCAAGCACGTTGCGGGGGACCTTGCCCTGGCGGAAGCCGGGCAGGCGGATGCGCCCACGCAGCTGGCGATAGGACTGTGCGAGCTCCTTTTCGACCTCTGCGGAAGGAATCTTGAAGACCACGCGCCGGGTGATGGCATCGACGGATTCGACTTCGTACGACATCGGCAAGCTCTCACGGGAAGAATATGAGGAGGCCAGGAGAAAGTGGCAGCTGGGGGAATGCGAGAAGGGGGACTCGAACCCCCACGGGCAATCCCACCGGATCCTAAGTCCGGCGCGTCTACCAGTTCCGCCATTCTCGCCTGGAACCTGGGCAAAGGATGATGGGCCCACCAGGAATCGAACCTGGAACCTGCGGATTAAGAGTCCGTTGCTCTGCCTAGTTGAGCTATAGGCCCACGAATTTCAAGCAGCGCGTACATTGCTGACGCGGCGGCGCATTATATACGACTCGGCGCGCCGCGCAAGGCGCCGTGGGAACATAGGCGGAAAACGTTGTTTCCGGCGCCGTTTCATCTTGTCGAGCCCAATCCGTTGGGCAGGGGGAGATCGGGCAGGGCCCTGGGGAGGCTGGCCATGTCCCGCGCCAGGATCGCCTGCCCCAGGTCGGCCGGCGCGCGCATGGGACGGATGGCCAGGGGCAAGAAAGCGGCGCTCACCGCGTCGAGCTCCAGCGGCCAGTCCTGCGGCCCCGGCCCAAAGGGCGGCTCCCCCGCGGTCAGGCTGCCGGGCAGCCAGGGCAGGGGCGCCGCAGTGGGCGCCGAGCGCCACCAACGGTCCCGGGAGGGAGCCTTGAGCTCTCCCAGGGCCACCAGCAGCGCCAGGGGATCGTGCCAGACGCCCTCGGGCGCCCAGCCCGCGGGATCCCAGGACACGCTGCTGTCGCCGTCGATGCGTGGCCACTCCACAGCCCCTTCGGGCAGTGGCCAGGCCTCGGCGGACCAGGGATAGCGCACCACCGGAGGCGCCGTCGGCAGGCCGGTGAGGGGATCGAGGGCGTCTTGCGGGCCGACCAGGGGGCCCCCGGCAAAGAGCGAGAACCTCCCCCAGGCGCCGAAGGGCCCCTGCAGGTCGCCGTCGGCCAGGCCCCCCGGGCTGCTGCGTACCCGCGAGGGCTGGCCCTGGGCCGCGAAGACCCACGCCGGTCCGCCTGACTCATCCGGGGCATAGGCCTTCCAGCCGCCAGCCGCGGCCAACAGCCGGGTGCCCAGCGGCCCCTGCAGCACGGCCGCTCGCCGCTCGCCCTGCTCCAGGCCCACGATGCTGCCCAGGGCCGAGACCAGCTGCGTGCTGCCCCCGGGGCCGACCACGCTCACCAGGTTTCCGAACGGGTCGTAGTCCAGCTGGAAGGAAGAGGTGGTCCCGGGCGGCTCGTCCCCCTGCGGAGCGGCCTCGTCCTCCGCTCCTCTTCCACGGTCGGTGCGCCGCAACAGGTCTACGGTGCACAGGCGCCCCAGGGCATCGTGTTCCAGCAGGATCACGCCCGCCTCACCCTCCACCTGGATGACTCGCCCATCCTCATCCAGGGCGTAGCTCAAGGCCTGGCCCAGGCCCCAGGCCACCTGACCAGGAAGCGCGAAGGCGGCCAGCGGCCTGCCCTGGGGATCCAGGCTGGCCAGCGGGACGCCACCCGGGGCCTCCAGGCGCCCTGGCAAGTGGGACCAAGCGCCCTCCTCCTCTTCCACAGTCAGCAGATTGTCGAAGGGACCGTAGCGATAGCGCCTCTCGCGCGTGTCATCGCGGCGCAGTGCCAGGCGCTCCAGCGCATCGCGCTCCAGCGCCACCTCCTCCAGCACCGCGCCACCGCTGTCCTCGTAGCGCAAGCGCGTGCCCTGACGGTCGTGCTGCACCCAGACCATGGGGCCGCCTGACAGGCGCAGGCTCAACACACGTCCTGCCACGTCGCGCCGTATGCCCAGACTGGCGTCTCCCGGCCCTTTCACGCGCAGCAGCTCTCCAGCGACACCGTGCTGAAAGCGCAGGTCCCGCCCCTGGTCCTCCTGCTGCTGCCCGAGCCCCAACTTCTCCGGCAGGCCGCGCACATCCCGGCGCAGCTGCCAGCCTCCCGTCGACGCGGTCAGGCCCGTGACCAGCCCGTCGGCGTCACGCAGCACGGTCCAACGCTCGTCTCCGCTAGCCACAGCGGCCAACCGACCGGCCCCGTCTCGCTGCAACAAGTACTCCCGCTCGCCCAGCACGACCGCTGCGCAGCGGCCAGCCAGATCGCGCCGCAGCACCAGGGCGCCCTGCCGCCAGGCGCTGCGCGCCAGGCGGCCCGCAGCGTCCCATTCCCAGGCCACCAGCTCACTGAGCTGTCCGCTGTCCTCTGCACGCAGCATCGCGCGCAGAGGCCTCCCCTGCAGGTCGCGCAACAGCCGCAGCGAGGCCTCGCCGAACAAGATGTCCGTCACCTCTCCGACGGCGTCGCGCAGCAGCGAGAGGCGCGATCCGTCGGGGCGACGCCAGCTGGTCAGCCGGCCGGCCGCATCGTAGCCCCAACCTGTCACGCGCCCCAGGGCGTCTCGAACCTGGGTGACGCGTCCATCCACTCGCCTTCCCAGCTGGCAGCTGCCGGCAGCCCGGCGCAGCTCGGTCAGGTTGCCAGCCTGGTCGCGGCTCCAGCTCAAGGCGCTCCCACCTGGCGCCTCCAGGCCGCGCACGCGCCCCAGCCGGTCGAAGAGCAGCTGCCAGCGAGCGCCCCCGGCGCCGAGCACGCTGGCCGGCAGTCGGCCGACGTGGTCCTGGAAGCTGGTCTTGCGTCCGCTGTCGTCCAGCAGCGCGGTGACGCGGCCGGCGGCATCGCGCTCGATGCGGGTGGTCGCCCCGTTGGCGTACCGGATCTCGCGCACCAGGCCGGCCTGGTCGCGCGAAAAGGACAGGCGCTCGTCGCCGCGAGCGTACTCGCGCACCGCACCGCTGGCGTCGCGCCGGTAGGACTGCGTCCGGCCCAGGGGGTCCACGATCCTCAGCAGATGCCCGCGGCTGTCCCGCACGTAGCTCCAGGAGCCGCCGCTGGGATCCACCAGCCCTGCCAGGTCGCCCCGAGCGTCCATTTCCAGGCGCCAATCTCCTCCTGCTGCGCCCACAACGGCGCGTAGACGCCCGGCCTGGTCGCGCAACAGGCGCGTCGTGTTCCCCGCCGGATCGTTCCAGCCCGCCGGCTTGCCTCCCTCCAGCCGGGTCCGCACGCTGCGCTGGCTGGGATCGGTGACGACGATCTCCTCTTCGCCCCACTTGATCTGCCAGGAGCCGCCGCCCCCGTCCTGCGCCCGCTCCAGGCCTCGCTCTCCCCAGCCGAAGCGCCACCGCGACGCCCCGGGACCGTCCAGCCCCGTCACCCTGCCCACTTCGTCCCGGTAGACCACGACGCGCGACCCATCGCCCCACATGAGCACCCGCAGGCGTCCCTGCTCGTCGTAGAGATAGCGATGCCGCAGCCCATTGGCGGCGACCACCTTCTGCAACAGGCCCTCTGAGTACTCGTAGCTGGCCTCCACTGCGGCCGGGCCGCGGGCCACGCGCAGCGCCCCACCGCCAGTGCTGGTCTCGCTGAAGCTCAAGGCCCCCAGCGACTCGTGCGAGAGCTCCGCCAGCGTCGAGCCCTCCCAGGTCCAGTGCCAGCTGCGCCCGTCCGGATCCCGCCGGGCCTGCAGCTGGCCATCCTGGTCGAAGCTGTCCGCCGAGCCATCGGCGTGCTCCAGCTCGAAGCCCGTCTCGACGCCGCGCAGCACGTGCCCGTCGGGGTGACTCCAGCCGAGGTCCTCCAGGGTCTCATCGAGCTGCAGCTGCAGCGCCTCCTCGCCCGGGCGTTCCACCCGCCAGAATTCGCCCTCGGGTGCCAGGCTGCGGTTGCCCAGCCAATGCCAGGCCCCTCCCTCCCAGCAACGCGCCAGGCTCAGGGCCTGCGGCGCCCCATCGATCACCAGATCCCACACCTCCACCCACAGCGTTCCGTCCCGGGGATCCACGAGCACGACGCCCCGATCCAGCACCCCAGCCTCTCCGGGCTCCAGGGGCCCGAAGTGCTGTGGTCCCTGGGGCCCCAGCAGCGGCACCGGACGAGCGGCCGCGACACGGCCGAACCCGAGCAGCGCGAGCGAGCAGAGCGCCAGGAGCCCCAAGGCTCCGCAGGTGGAACTCACGGCGCTCCGAACAGCAGGTATGCCCCCCAGTACGAGGGATCCGTCTGATCTCCGCCGCGAGACATGTCGTTCAACAGGCTCTCCCGCGCCTCGGCCAGGGCGCGGCCCGGCGCGCGATCGCGGTTGAGGGCATCGTAGACGGCGGTCAGGTAGCGTGAGCGTACCGCCTGCGGCGGATTCCAGACGGCCACGAGCACGTTCTTGGCGCCCGCGTCCATGAAGGCCTGGGCCCGCAGCATCTGCAGCTCCGGATCAGGAGAGGTGCTGATCACCACCAGCTGCGCGTCCAGGGGCGTGCAGCCGATGGCCGGCTGCAGGCTGTGGCCATCCACCCAAGGCAGGCCGGCGCCAGGGGCTGTCTCGAGGCCCACCAGGTGCACGTAGCGGGCATGGGCCGAGTTGGTTCGGAAGGCCTCGCCGGTGGCCTTGCTGTCGCGACTTATCACCGAGAACCCGCCCCCGAAGAGGCGCGAGATGGAAGCCAGCTCGCCCGGGTTCTTCAAGCCGGCCGCGATCATGGTCTGCGTGACCTCGTCGGCATCGGCGATGGCCTCGGCGTCCATCTCGTCGTAGTCGGGAAGCACCTCGCGCGACACGCCGTAGAAGTCCGGCTGGAAGCCGGCGACGGGAGCGTCCTTGTCCGGCGTGATGCCGCCCAGGTAGAACCCGGCGCTGACCGTGCGGATATCCGCCAGGTAGCGCCGGCCCTCGACCTGCTCGGGGAGCGCGTACCACGGCAGCCGCAGCAGCTCGGGATCGGCCACGACCAGGTAGCGGGCGATGCCGACCAGGTCGGAGACCCCGGGGTCCAACACGGCTTTGCGGAAGCGGTCACCGGGCCTGGGGTTGCTGGCCTTGCCCGTGAAGGCCTTGCCGCGCCCGAGCGCGGTCAGGTAGGCCTCGGCGTCCTTCCGCAGCTTGCTGGCCACGGGGATGGGGAAACGACGCGCCGTAGTGGGCGTGATCAGCAGCACCTCGCCCTTGTCGTACCCCAGCCGGATCGAGAAGATCGCCGTGTTGCCATAGCGCAGCCGGATGTCGTCGATGGTGGGAGGGGCCTGCATGCCCTGGTGGCAGGGGTCCGTGGGGTAGGACTTGGCCAGGGCCTCGCGCTGCTCCGCTGGGAAAGGACCGCTGCCAGCCAGCCAGAGCAGGCTGTGCGCGCTCTCCGCCGCGTGCGCCGCCCGGAACGCTCGCGCCGGCTCGTCCTCGAGCGCCTGCAGGAACTCGCCTCCATGGAAGGCGAGCAGGCGACGATAGTCCAGGTAGTGCGCCCACTCGTGCAGCGCGATGGCGACCTCTTCGCCACCGCGCCCCACCATGTCGGCCACCTGGGCCATGTCGGGCTCGACGCTCAAGCCATCGCCACCGTCCAGGGCCAGCAGCGGCGCCCAGCGCCCCTGGCGCGCGGAAGGCAGGCTGCCCATGGCGCGCCGCAAGGCCACCCTGGCACGCGCGGTGTTCCCAGCCTGCAGCGCCGCACGGGCCTGCGCCCAGGCGGCGATGCCGCTGGCGTCGCCCTCGCCTGCGTCACCCCCGGTCAAGGCACCACCGGGACCGAAGCCCCGCCAGGAAGCCAGCAGATCGGGCTCATCGGCAGCTGCCGGCGGCGCCTGCAGGGCCGTGCCGCCCTGTGCCAGGCGCCGGGCGAAGAGCTCCATCTGCAATGCGGGGCTTGGTGCGCCCTCTGCGAGCAGCTGCAGCGCCGCTTCGGCGTGCTGGGGGTCGGACGCCAGGCGCGCATGGCGCTCCAGGGCCAGGCCGGCCTGTAGGCGAGCCACAGGTCTCCCCAGCTCTTCGGCCAGCTCCAGCGCGCGCTGGGCCGCTGCCACGGCCTGGGGCTGCTCAATCCACGCCAGCCCTCTGGCCAGAGACACGTCGAAGGCGAAGGCGGCGGGCAGGCCCGCGGGCAGCAGGGCCTGCCGCGCCTTGGCGGCATCCCCTTCGCACTGCGCCTTCAAGCCGACGACCACGCCGGCCTGGTCCTGGGGCAGCGCCGCCGCGGCTTCGTCCAGCGCTTCCACGTCGCAGAGCAGCCACGCGGCCCGCGCCCGTGAGCGGGCGCCGTCCAGCAAGAGCTCATCCAGCCCTTCGCCAGCCATGGCGCGGGTGGCCAAGCCCAGGGCCTCCTCGGCCTCGCCCGCCGCCAGCGCCGCCTCGGCCACCTGCACCGCCAACGCGGCCAGCACGGGGCCTTGCTCGTCTTCCCCACGCTTCGCCAGGAAGGACCGGGCCAGCTCCAGCGCTTCGAGAATCCTGCCCTGCCGCAGCTCCGCGTCTACGGCGATCTTGAGAAATCCTGCGGCTGAGGTTCCATCTTGCGCCTCGGCAGCCGCGGCCGCGGCTCGAGTCGCGATGCTGGCCACCTCCGAGTCTTCTTCGGTGTTCTCCAGGCGCAGCCGAGCGGCGCACAGCTTGGCCCGCGAATCCTCCGCCGCCGCGACGGCGTCGAGCTCCTTGAGAGCCCGTTCGCGATCGTCGAGCTCCAGCGCCACGCGCGCACGCTCGAAACCCGCACGCCAACCCTGCAGCGCGGCGGACGTATCCAGGGCCTCCTGGCGCTGTATCTCCCGGGTGCCCAGGGCCGCAAGGACCAGAGCATCCTCGGGCTTGTCGGCCTCCATCTCTTTCAGGGGCAGCGTGGCCCCGAGCCGCGCCGCCTGAATGCGGAAGGCTGCCGAGGCCCCCGCGTCCACGCCTCGCAGGGCGTTCGCCGCGTCGATGGCGTCCATGGGCCGCTCGGCTGCCAGGGCCAGGGTGGCGCGCAGGGCGTGATGCCAGGCCTCCTGGCCGCCAATGGCCTCGGTCACCGAGAGTCGATCCAGCAGCTCGCCCGCCTTGCCCGCTGCGATGGCGCTGCGCTCCAGCGCGATCCACAGCTGCCCGTCCTCAGGCCGCTCGGCCAGCAGGGGCTCGAGCGCCCCGAGGGCTTCCTCGTGCCGCCCCTGATCGCCAAGCTGGAGCGCCAGCTCGAACTTGCCCAGCTCGGGTTCCTCGGGCTCGGGCTCCGGGGCTTCCACGACCTGCTGGGGCTCGGCAGGCTCGACGGGTTTGACCTCTTCGTCGTCACCGCAACCGAGGGGCCAGAGGCAGAGCCCCGCTGTGAACAGGAAGATGGGAGCAGGGCGTCTCACTTCGGACCCTCCGGACGTCGGGGAGAAAGAAGAGCCTACCACGACTCGCGGTCATTCACATCGTCGCTGCCCGTTGACGAAACAGGTGTAGGTGCCCGGACCCGTCAACCCCACCCAGGCGACATACTTCTCTCCGCCCTTGGTGGTCGCGGTGACCCTGCAGGGTCCCTTTCCGGCATCGTTCAGGATGACAGGCGACCTGCCCGTGGCGGAACCCTGGTGGCAGCGCACCTCGAGCTTGAAGATATCGGCGTCGTCTACACGAAATTCCACGCGGAAACTGCCTGTGACGGGTTGCGGCTGTGCCTCGACGACCACGATCTCTTTCGTGTCCTGCGCCTGGGAGGATTCGCTCGCGGCGTCATCTGTACCGGCAGGGGTCGACGACGACGATTCCGCTTCAGTCGTTGCGCCGCTCTGCTGGGTCGCGGGCTGCTCTTCGGGCTGCTGGTCCGCAGCTTCGCCGCTCTGTTGCGTGCGGATGGCTTCCACCGCAGTGGCGCGTTCATCCGACCCCGCAGCGTCGGAGGCGGGCGCGGGCTCCCCCTCGGGTTCGTCGTCAGGCTCGCCGCCAGGCTCGCCGTCAGGCTCTGTGGCGGCCACGCCGTCATCCTGCCGTGGCTCGTCGTCGCCACCCGGCTGTGGTTCGTCGTCGGCCTGGTGAGCGGGCTCGCCGTCGGGTTCTCCGTCAGGCTCGCCCTCGGGATCCCCTTCCTGCGGTTCTTCTACGTCGACGAGCGCTTCATCATCGCCCTGCCCTGCTGGGATGTCCTCATCTCCAGGCACAGGGGCTTCATCCGAAGCGCCGTCTTCCTCGAGAAGCTCCGCGACGGCGGGGCCCGGCTCCTCGACGCCAATCTGCGAGGCCAGCAGCTGCACGGCGGGCAGAACCAGCTTCCAGATCGCCAGGACCAGCAGCAGCAGCAACGTGGCCAGCAAGCCGAGGGGCAAGATCACCCGCAGCGGTGAACGCCGGCGTTTCTCGGTTTCATCGTAGGGCCCGAAATCATCGGGCCGTTCCGGCGCCACGGCGCCGATGTCCACATCGGAGGCCGGCGCCGATTCGGTCGGCCCGGGCTCGAGCTCCTCGGTCTCGGCAGGCGGCGCGTCGTCCGGTGGCGGTTCCAGCTCCTTGGCCGTGGGCTCTTCTTCGGCGGCGAGATCGGCGGCCAGGGGCCGCGGGTCCACCACGGTCTTCTCCATGGCCTCGGCATCCAGCAGGTCCTCGGGGAACGGCGCCACAGTCGTGGGCCGATCCTCGAAGTCGTCGTCCCGCTCGGGCAGGGCGCCCACCGTCAACCTGGCGCGTGGAACCTGGATCTTCTTGACCGGCTGCCTGGCGACGGGGGGCTTGCTGGGCTGCCCGGGCGGAGGGGCCTGGGCTGGCTTCTCGTGGGCGGTGAGATCCTCGAGGATGCTGGAGACGGAGGCTGGCGCCCAGGCGCGCAGCCCCGGTGTCTGCTGGCGCAGTGCGCAGGTGCGCAGCTCTCTGGCCAACGCCCCCAGGGGCGTTCGCTGGCCCGCCTCGAAGCCCATGGCCGTGCGCACGATGCGAACGGGTTCCTCCCAACCCCCTTCCCCTGCGCAGGTCACGATGCGCGTCGCGGCGCTGCGCAGCACGACCTCGTGACCCTCCTTGTCCTTCGAGCAGGGGGGGGGTTCCCTGCCCGTGATCAGCTCGAGCAGCAGCGCGCCCACGCTGTAGGCCGCGCCCGCTGGCTCGCCCGAACCCTCGGGCGGGCTGTAGCCCTTCTGCGCTCGCAGGGGCGGATCGCCCTCTTTCCACAGACCGAATCCGGCGACCTTCACCCGGCCCAGCGCGTCTACCAGGATCTCGGAGGGCTGCAAGCCGGCATGGACGAAGCGCCCCTTGTCGCTGGGGGGGCGTGCGGTCACTGCATCAACGGCCGTGGCCACCGCCGCAGCCAGCTCCAGGGCTGCGCGCATGGGAACGCGCTGCTTGCGCTTGGCCAGCTCGAGCTGAACCTTGGCCAGGGATGCGCCGTCAAAGGGTTCCAGCACCAGCGCGGCCTTGCCGCCGACGGCCGTGACGTGTTCTACGCGCAGGACATTCTGGTGCCGGATGCGGGCCAGCTGCGAAGCCTCCCCCCGGAGTCGGGCCAGGTTTTCCGGCGACGCCTTGGTCTCGGGCAGCACGCGCACCAGGGTCTTCCTGCCTTCGTCGCCGCCGCGCACGAGCAGCCCCCTGCGAACATCCGGCCCCCAGGCGAGATAGCGGCCAACCAGCTTCAACTTGGAACTTGCCACGTTTGCGCTCCGGATCCCGCTCTCAGGTCGTCGTTGACTCGAACTCGCGCCAGATAGGGTAGCACGGGAGCCAGTTATCGTGGCAATAACCGGTCACGCCACCTCCTCGGCCCCTGGAAGATGCCACGAACCTGCCCGCAGGGATATGTATCGCTGCGGGGAAGGCTGTTCGAGCGCCGCACCTCGCCAACGACTCAGGAGCAGGCATGTCCGTTCGAAAAAAAAACATCGACGCCCAAAGCGAGGACGCCGCGGAGCTGCTCGATCCGATGGGCAGTCCGTCGAAAAAGCCCCCTCGTCCGGCGCCCTCCACCCTGCCCGCGCTCTCGACCTC
The DNA here is from genome assembly GCA_964454135.1 of uncultured Enterobacterales bacterium. Lineage (GTDB taxonomy): Bacteria > Myxococcota_A > UBA796 > UBA796 > JAFGLY01 > CAYVQL01. The sequence goes on from CAYVQL010000274.1 coordinate 12,418, forward strand.
CACCTCTCTGGCGGGCAAGGACCTGCTCAGCTACTACCTCGCCCAGCTGCGCCGCTACCCCCTCCTGGACCCGGAAGAGGAGCGGGAAGTGGCGATGGCCTACTACGAAGAGGGCGACCCCAGCGCCGGTGAACGCCTGGTCACCGCCAACCTGCGTCTTGTGGTCAAGCTGGCCTTCCAGTACCACCGGCAGTGGTCCAATGTGCTCGACCTGATCCAGGAGGGAAACGTGGGCCTGGTCCAGGCCCTGTCGCGCTACGATCCCTACCGCGGGATCCGCTTCTCCAGCTACGCCCAGTACTGGATCCGCGCCATGATCCTGCGCTTTCTCATGGACAACTACCGCCTTGTGCGGCTGGGGAGCACACGCGCCGCGCGCCAGCTCTTCTTCCAGCTGCGCAAGGAGCGCGAGCGCATGATCAAGGAGGGCCTGACCCCCAAGCCCAAGCTGATTGCCGAGCGCCTGTCCGTGGCCGAGAGCGAGGTGATCGCGGTGGACCAGCACATGCGCGCTCCCGCCATGTCCATCGACACCCCCCTGGGCGAGGAGGACGGGCGCACGCTGGTGGACATCATGCCCGACGCCCAGGCCGAGGGCCCCGAGTCCGAAGTGGTGCGCGGCCAGCTGAACGACGTGGTCAAGCAGCACCTGGCAGCCTTTTCCCAGACCCTGCGCGACGAACGCGAGGAGGCCATCTGGCATGAACGCCTGGTGGCCCAGGATCCCCTCTCCCTGTCCGCGCTGGGGGGGCGCTTCGGCGTCAGCAAGGAACGCATCCGTCAGCTCGAAGTGCGTATCCGCAAGAAGCTCAAGGTCTACCTCCGCAAAGAAATGGGCGACGAGATCGACTTCGAGTTCAGCGTGCAGCCGCGTCGCGGGTAGCCGTGGATCTTCCCCTTCCCGTCGTCCGCGCCTTGGACCGCCTGGACTGGCGGCTGGCGCGTCGGGCGCCGCTGCTCGACGCCGCGGCGCCGCCCAGGGAGGGCGGCCTGGGCAGGCTGCCCTGGCATGATCCCGGCGGCGTGGCGGACGAGACCTGGGCCCTGGAGATCGCGCGACAGCTCCAGGCGCGCCGTCCCGAGCTCGCACCTCCCTTCCACGCGCTGGACGCGCGGCGCATCGGGCTGCAGCACCGCCGCATCGGCCGGCACGGCTGGCTGGCCAGCCTGGCCTGGCAGGGCGCCGCCGGAGACCAGGACGCCAGCGCGGCCGCGCTGCAGGCGCTAGAGCGCTGGCTGAGCTGCGATCGACCCGGGCGCGGCCCGGAGTGGGCGCACACCACCGATCTGAGCGCGCGCCTGGTACACTGGCTGTCCGCCCTGGCCTGGCTCGGGCCGCAGCTGGACAGCGACCTGCGGACCCGGCTGGCCGGCTCGGTCGAGTTCCACCTGCGGCACCTCGAGCGGCGCCTCGTCACGGGCGTCCCCGGCGATCCGCGCAGGCTGCTGCAGCTGGTCGGTCTGGCCGTCGGCGGCCTGGGGTGGCCCTCGCTGCAGGGAGCCCAGCGGCGCAGCGGCCACGCGCTCAGCGAGCTGGTGCGCGCTCTGCCCGCGCAGGTGGCGCCCGACGGCGCTCCGCGCTGCAGCCTGGGCGCGCTGCGCCAGATCGTCTCGCACATGCTGGCGCTCATCGCCTTGGGGCGCGCCAACGCGGCTCCCCTGCCCCCCGCACTGAACGCGCTGACCGGGCGCGCCGCCGAGCTTCTCGGCCTGCTGTCCGCCTACTCGAGCCCCTCCCCGGATCTCATGGATCCTGAGCCCTTGCTGCCCCTCGACTCCACGCCGCGAGACCTGGCGGTCTGGTCCGCGGCGGCGGCATTGGGGCTCTGTCCCGCAGCCCCGGGCGAAGGAGGCGCCTTCGCACGGGCGCTGGCCGGCCCTGGGCAGCCCGGCACCCCGCTGCCGGTCCGCGAGGAGCTGCGTTCCTACCGCGAGACGGGCCTCTTCCTGGCCCGCAGCCCGCTGGGCCTGGGCTGCTCGCGCCTGCTGGCGGAGCTGGGAAGCGGGCAAGGTTGGCCGGGCGGCCCGTCGTCCTCACCTCTGCGCCTCTGCTGGACCCTGGACGGCCAGCCCATCCTGGCGCTCGCTGCCACAAGTCCCGGCGCTGCCGTGCCCCCTACGGCCGTCAACACGCTGAGCGCCCCGGCAGGGGAACACCGCTGCCCGCAGGCCCGGCTGCTGGGCGCGCGCCTGGAGCAGAACCGCATCCGCTGGGCGGGCCGTCGCTTGCTGGGCGCAGGCTGGCACGAGCGCCATCTCTCCCTGCGCGGCGGCCGCCTGACGGCGGACGACCGCATCAGCGACGACGCCCTGGCACCAGGTACGCCCCTGCGCATCTGCTGGCAGCTGGGGCCGGGCTGGCAGCTGCGTCTGCGGCCCGCAGGCGCCCTGGCATGGCGCCCCGGCCTGCGCCTGCAGATCCAGCTCCCGGCCGCGTTCACCTGGTCCTGCTACCGGGGCGCCACGCGCAGCGGCCGGGGCTGGGCCCTGGACGCCCGGGGGGAGCCCGCGCCCGCCCCCCTGTTGGTGGGCGAAGCCCGCGCCCCGCTGCTGGCCTGGGGCGGGGGGGGGGCCCCGGGGGGGGGCACCGGGGG
>CAYVQL010000275.1:0-9658 GCA_964454135.1 uncultured Enterobacterales bacterium
GTCGCCCGCGCCCACCAAGCCAGTGCTGCAGCAGGCCTACTCCGTGACGGTCGAGGGGCCCGAGGGCGAGGTCGAGTACGTCGCAGTGGGCGCGGATATTGGCAAGGCGGCGACCAAGGCCGTGGCGGCCCTGAAGGCCCGTGGGATCGATGGGACCGTGGAGGGGATACGGTATCTGGCGGGGGCGATAACGTAGCAGCTCGGGGCAGCCGCATGAGTCGCGAGTCCTGGAAATCCTTGGTCGTTCCGTGGTATCCTGTCGATGGCTTCGGCTGGGACCTTCTGGCACGCGTCCCCCCCCCCCACGTTCCAGGAGGCCCGGTCGTAGCCACCGAGGAGATGGACTGCCGCAGGCGAGGCGCCAGCTGACACGATGAGTCCGAGCTGAAGGCGAAGACGAGCCTTAGGCCCATTTGATATCTCGCTTTCGAGCGGAAACGACTTGCTGCCAGCGGCGTTCGAGGCAAAGGTGGACTCCCGCCCCGGAGGATCCATGGCCCTCGCCCCAGCCCCGGCCCCCATCATCCAGGCCCTGCGCGAAGCCGCGGAGGCCGGCGACTGGGCGGCCTTCATAAGGGCCGAGGCCGAGATGTGGGATGTCTACCACCAGGGCGGCATCAAGCTGAACCCGAGCGCGTTGCCGCCCGAGGTGGCGCTGGCCTGGCACGAAGCGATGCGCGCCATGTTTGAAAGGCCCATCAAGATCGAGGAGGGGATGTGATCGCCAACCGCACCGCGAAGCCCGCCAGGGCGCGCGCCAAGCCTACGGTCATCACCCTCCAGCAGCTCGTCGACGAAGATCCTGCCCGGCTACCGAATCGCAGGCTTCGACGGCACCACGTTCACACTGGAGAACGAGGAGGGCGAGCGCATCGCGCAGCTGCTCTCCGAGCTCTTGCAGGATCTGGCCGATGTCGCCCGCGACGGAGGGTGCTGAGGCGATGAGGTCCCCACCAGCACAGGAGGACGCGATGGCCCGTCATGCCAAGATCATCGGTCTGAGAACCAGCTACCACGGCGTCGAGCATCCCTACCTGCATGGCTACGAGGTGCGCATCGTCGCCGTCCTGAAGACCACAGGCGGCCCAGAGTACGAGCGCCTGACCGACGACCAGGACATCGCCCGCGCCGGAGGCGTCACCAGCGGAGACCGCATCGAGGTCCAGCCCTGGCTTGAGGGCCAAGGCCGGTTCAGCTTCGTCACCAGCGATCCGCGCGCCATCGACCTCGCGGCGTTCGCGCACCTCCGGCAGCGCGGACCGCAGCCAGACACAGCGCAGCCGCAGCCCGCCACGCGGCCACCACACAAGGAACGAAGGGAGCGCAGCCGATGACGCTCGACACCGCCATCGAGATCCTCGTCGAGATGCGCACTGCTGCCGGTGGCCTGCAGGCCAAAGCCCTGGCGCTGGCCATCTCAGCGTTGGAGGACGCCCGTGATCGGCGCGAAGCCGAGATCGACAAGGCCGAAGGGATGCTGCGCCACCTCCTCGATGGATCCGAGGGCCGCGACCGCGAGGCCACCTGGCGCTACCTGCGCGGCAAGCTGACCTTGCCCGAGGACATCCTCGACGAGGTGGAGCGGCGCTTGGGTCTGGCCTGCGAGGGTGCCCGGGAATGAGCGACAAGATCCGACTCGACGATCCCATGCGCCACCGCGCTGTCCGAGAGATCCGAGCCTCCATCACGCGCATGACAGGGCGCCGGTACGAGATCGATCTGCTCGCCATGGATCTGCGCAGCCTTCGGTCGCTGCTGAGGGCGTTGCGCGACATCGAAGACGAGACGAGGCGGGCGAAGCAGCGGGCGCGGTGGGAGCCGTGGAGAAGGTGGTAATGGTCGCGGATTCGGGCTCTGGAATCCATCGTACTGGTTGTGCATGTCGGAAGCCGTGTAAGGCGCTGCGAGCGATTCCAGGGCCGGAACAGCCCACTTGTTGAGAAGTTCCACACCAGAACTGGCGCCCTCACGCCACCTCCAGCGCGGCCACCATCGGCTCGGCCTCCAGCCTGCCCGTGGCGCGCGACCCATCGCCGTGCATCCGTCGGGGCTCGGACCCCTTCCAGCATCGCATCTGAGCTCGCTGGGCTACCGTAGAGGGCTCGAATCGATCCGAAGCGCTCCGGGGTAGGCGTACCCCTGCCTCGGCGCCCGAGATCGCCGGGCTGCCCTCCTGCGGTACTCCACGGGATTCCACGGGGCGTCGGAGGCCAGCCCTCACATCATCTTCAACGCCGCCACCACTGGCTCCGCATCCAGCACTCCCACAGCGCGCCAGGCGTTCCCTGGCAGCCACCAAGGCGAGGATCCGAGCACGTCCTCGCGCATCCTCGCCGTCTCCACCGCACCGATTGAGGAGACGCCGAAGCCCTCCTGCAGCGCAGCTACTGGTACACTCGACGCACTCGTCATGGAGGCAGAACGATGCTATGCCGACGACCATCCTTGGCTTCTTCTCCCGGGAAGCTGGTGCGCTTGCGCATCGCTCTCCTGCCTGTGGTCCTCGCAGGCTGCGGCAGTTGGGTATCGAGCGCTGCGATTGACCAGGATGGTGACGGCCACGAAGTGGGCCTGGACTGCGACGACGATAGGCGCGAAGTCCATCCAGGCGCAATCGAGTACTGCGATGGCCTCGACAACGACTGCGACGGCGACGTGGATGACGACGCAGTGGATTCCAGCACCTGGTTTCCAGATTCCGATGGGGACGGCTATGGTAACGCCGCCTACGAAGAAATCAGCTGCGAGCAATACGAAGGGTACGTATCCGACGATGCTGACTGTGCTGACCATGATCCCAGCATCAACCCCGGTGCTATTGAGACCTGGTACGACGGGGTAGACCAGGACTGCGACGGTGCCTCCGACTACGACCAGGACGGGGATGGCTACAGAAGCGATGAGCACGGAGGCACCGATTGCGACGACGCAGATCCGGTTGTCCATCCAGACGCCGAAGAATTCTGGTATGACGGTGTGGACCAGGACTGCGATGGCGCCTCGGACTACGACCAAGATGCAGACGGCTACGAGAGCGACGAGCACGGGGGCGCCGACTGCAGAGACACCGATCCAGACATTCATCCGAATGCCGAAGAGGTTTGTGGCGACGATCTGGACAATGACTGTGACGGTGAGATCGACGTTGCGAAGTGGTTCCTCGACGCTGATGGCGATTCATACGGCGACGCCAGCAGCACGGAATCCGTCTGTGAGCAGCCCTCTGGCTACGTGGGCGACTCCACGGACTGCGACGATGGAGACGCACAAATATTTCCTGGTCAAATCGAAGAATGCGATGGCAGAGACAACGACTGCAGCGGCGTCGCAGATGAGGGAGATCCGTGTCCGTGCCCCATTACTTGGCGAGATGACCTGCTCCCCTACATGCAGTGCTGGGAACCCTTGACTTTCAACGCCGCTGAGAAAATTTGCGGCTCTGATTATCATCTGATCGTCTTCGATAGCGAGGAGGAATTGTCTTGGTTCTATAAGGACACGGGCACCACAGGCAGATGGTGGATCGGCTACACCGACCGCAAGACAGAAGGTGATTGGTCCTGGGTGAACGGCAGTTCGTCCATAATAGAGGATTGGTGCGACAATGAGCCCGACGACTACGATGGTGAAGATCATGCATACACCTACTACGGCGAATGCTGGATCGACTACGACGGCGACAAATATGAACGCATGTTTTTTTGCGAGCCTTTCGCCACTGATCCGTGATCTCGGGAAACCAGACCTGGTCGGTCGCGACCGTAGCGCCGGGCCATCAGGCATCCAGCACTGCCAACGAGGGCTCCTCCTTCAGCCTCTCCATGGTGCACCACATATCGTCGTGCATCCACTGGGCCTCGGCCCCCCTCCCGCATCGCTTCTGAGGCCGCCGGGGCTGCCGCATAAGGCGCCGAAGGGAGAGGGGTACGCACCCCTGTCCCGGCGCCCATGATCGCCAGGCTGCCCTCCAGCGGCGCTCCGCGGGATTCTGCGAATCGTCAGAGGGCCGACCTTCGTGCCACCTCCAACGCCACCACCACGGATTCAGCTTCCAGCCGGCCAAGGGTGCACAACCCGTCTCCCAGGGAATCCTGCACCGGGTATGCTGGTAGTTGTCTTCCGCGAGGCCGTGATGGCTCTTCTACGCAGCGTGGCCACCTTCCTGCTCTTCACGTTCGTGGCTCCTACCGCCACAGCGGAGGAACTCCCGGAAACGGACACTCTGGATTCCGGGGAAGAAGACTGGTCCAGCGCCCACGTCCGTCCTGGAGGAGGGGCGTACTTTGGAGGCACCGCGCTGGGCATTGCGGGCTGGGCGCTTCCGGCAGTGGTGAGCTTGCAGCTGTGGACCGCGGACAACGACCACTGCGACGAGCGCCATGGGTGCTACTACAGCGAGCTTCTCCTCATTGGAGCTGCTGTATTCGTGGCGCCATACGTCATCACGGGTGGCGCCGCCATCTCCACGTTGGGGCTGCATCGGATGGGAGTTTCGACGAACCGCTGGCCTCTCTTGGTGGCCGTCTCTGGCTTCACCATCGGCCCGTGGGGCATTTTCCTCGAAGAGTCCCTTTCAATAGGAAACGATGACCAGGCGCTGATTGCAGGTCTGGCCATCGCGGCCCTCGGCTCCACCACCCAACTCGTCTGGAACATCGTCCAGGTCAGGAGGGCTATGAGCAGAGGTTTGCGGCTCTCCATGGCTCCCTCGGTGCTTCCTGGGCGGGCACCCGGATTCGTGCTGGGCACAGCTTGGTAGCTGACGGATCTGACAGGCTCACCGCCTACGCCACCTCCAACGCCACCACCACCGGCTCCGCCTCCAGCCGGCCCACGGTGCACCAGCCATCGCCGGGCATCCACCAACGCGAGGACCAGAGCGCGCCCCAGCTGGCCAGCACCGGTAACGGTAGCGGTGTCCATGGCGTTCGCGGCACGGTCACCAACCCGGGATCGCTCCACGCATCGCGCACGAGTTGGACGACGAGGCAGACCGCGGTCGGCTACGGACCGAATTGCTCGCACGACGGGCTCACCACTCCCGCTGCGCAAAGTGCCTGCGTACAGGTCGAAGAGAGCTCCAGGCACTGGACGCCCAACGCATGGCAGTGCATCGCCCCGGCCATCACGTTCGTCAACTCGCCTGAGGAGAGCCTTCGAGGTCTTGCATCGCTGGGGTCGTTCAGCACCCAGCGCTCCTTGTGGGCCGCGGCATGGCCAGACAGGACGACGGCGTGCCCAGCAGGCTCGTCGATGACTGAAAGGACTACGGGCAGCCCGCAGTCCACCATCAGCGCGAGAGTGCCGAGGTCAGGCATATCCATCTGCCAGGCGTCGCAGTCGAAGATGGCCAGCCCATACTCCAGAGTGGAGGCGTTCTGGCCATCGAAGGCACCGAGCCTGTCGAAGACGATGTCGTAGGCCTCGGCGGCTGGCGGGGGAAGCGCTCCTGCCATCAGGAGCGCCATGGTCAGGCTGGCTATGGCGCAGTCGTCCTCGAATCGACCACGTACATGGGCTTTCTTGGGCGTGACGGCCCAGATGTGGCCTGGTCGGGGACCGTCGCTGGCGTGCGCGAGGCCGTCCTTGACTGACTGAGAGGCGATGCCCACCTTCACCACGGCCGCCACCGCGACAGCCGCTACCCAGCTCCAGGATGGCCTCATGCTCGGCTACTCCTTCGCAGCGAGTCAGTTGTGGCGGGAGGGGTGCGAACACCAGGGAGTGTCGCACATCCACCGGCCGCCTGCAGCCGTTGCCGTCAACGCGCCGGCGGCAGAAGTGCGGGCGTTCTTCTTTATCTACCTTGAAACTTGTACTTTCCACGAAGAAACCTCTTGCCGTCCCGCCCTTGTCGAGGCGATGAGTGGTGTTGCCCGGTCGGGACGTACCCGTCGGGAAACAAGGAGGAAAGTACGATGACCACCCACACCCTCGAAATCCTGGAAGCCATGGACCTGGCAGCCCTTCGCGAGCTCTACAACGAGGTCATCGGCCACCGACCGGGACGACGCGCGGCCACGACCATGATCAACGCGATCCTGGCCGCCCAGCAGACCGCAGGTGATCCCACGCCCGCTGACGATCCCGAGCCCGCTGAGCAGGCCCAGCAGCCCGCCCAGGCCGAAACGAGCCAGGATGAGGCCGACAGCGCCGACATGGGGCCCCACAGGGCCGAGGCCGACCCCCAGGCCCCGCAGGCCGGAGAGGCCGCCCGGGGCCAGCAGGAGGCGGACAGCGCCCTGGAGCGGGCCAATGGTGATCAGCCCTCCGAGCCGGTCGCTGAGCCCGAGCCCATCGAGCCCCAGCGCGTGCGCGTGATTGGCTACGGCGCCTACGCCGGCAGCGAGATGACCTGCTCGCTGCTGCTCCGCACGCCCACCAGCGCCACCGTCCAGGTGGTCGACGCCCGCATCCGCTTCCGCCTCGACGACGGCCGGATCGCCACCAAGCGCCAGGGCTGGACCGAGACGGGCTGGCGCCTGGATCTCGACAGCTTGCCCGAGCGGGGCGAGTTCACCGCCGAGGAGCTGGACGCCTTGCCCCCCCAGGAGCTGACCACCGAGCAGCTGCGAGACCTCTATGAGCGCACACTCCAGCGGCCTACTGGCTCAAGTCATCGCGGCTACTTGGCGTGGAAAATCCGCGAGGCGCGCAAGGGCAACATCAAGGTGGGGCCGAGCGAGCGCCGCGCCGGCAGCGATGCCGAGATGAAGGTCGTCTCCATGCGCATGGAGAGAGCGACGGTCAAGGCGCTCGATGAGGCCTGGAAGCGGCGCCAGTACCCGAACCGCATCGCCTTCATCAGGGCCGCCCTGGTGGACATGCTCCAGGCGCATGGCGAGGACGAGGTGGCCGAGCTGATCAAGTAGGGCCAGCTGGGCTGGAGGAGGAGGCGGGGCTGATCGGGTTGGCACCGAGGCTATGGGCACAGGCGGCCGCGAGGCCGTCTTCGTCGTGCTGGAGGTCCAGAAGGCGCCGCGATGAGCAAGGTGATCCAGAAAGGGTACAGAGGACGATGAGGCAGTCCAGCACGGGTAGGTGGGCCGGATGGTCGCACTGACGGCAGATGGGCCGGCAGAGTCCACAAGTAGGCCGGACTCAGTCGTACTGACTCGCGAAAACCAGTCGTAGTGCGCCCTGCATCGCCACCGAGCGGCGTGACACCATTTCCCCTTCTTCTCGCGCCTGCGATGCGATATGCTCATCGTGCCGAACACGTAGCCATACCCGCAGCAGGCACCGACAGGCGCGCCCAGCGTCCGTCGGGGCGGGTGTTGCGGGTGCGTGTTCGGCAAACCGTGTCCTGTTAGCCCGTCCCGTCGGGCACCCGTGGAGGCCGTCATGACGTTGAGACTCGCTACCCTCAGAGAGGGACAGGTACAGGTGGGGCTGGACGCGTCGCGAACGCTCATGAGAAGCTCGGGGCTCAAGTTCCAAGAGATCGACATCGAGTCGGGCAGTCCTCGCGAGTTCCATCGGAAGTTTGCGCGTGTGGTCGCCGATGCGGGCTACCAGATCCCCGTTGACACGATCAACACCAGGACGGGAGCGATCGGCTCTGGTGTCGGCGATGTTGCGGGCACCATTGTGGCGCATCGTGACGAGGATCTCCCGAATGCACTGAGGTTCCTTGACCGGCCCTACACCGTTGCTGGCATCGTTCTCGGTCTTGTCCTGCTGATCATGGCTCTCATGGCGCTGTTCTGTGGTTTCATGAGCTTGGCCCCAGATGACTCCGGGACGACATTCGTACTCCTGCTTGGAGTCTGTGGAGCATGCTCGATTGTCGGTGTGCTCTCGTTCGGCCTGGCCTTCTTTCGGCGTAGGCGCTTCGCTGATGTTGTCGCGTCTACGATTCTCCGGGTGCGCACCGAGGGCGAGGCGTACGAGACCCGCACCGAAATGGAAGTCGTTGCTGGTAGGCAGGTTCATCGAGCCCGCATCACGGCCAGGCTGTCCGTGGCGCTGAGCATTGAGGTCGTCGTCGCCTTCGATCAGAGGAAGGTCCCAGCCGGCCATTCAGGCTTGCTGCAGTCTGATGCGACCAGGTATCTGACATCGGACGCCGCTCGGCGCACGGAGGTCGCACGGCAGCGCGCGGTGGCCGAACTGGACGAGTTCGCAGACCGGATCAGCAAGTTTTCCGAGGTTGTGTGAGCATCGCTTTGGGGGTAGCCGTCACCGTCGCTGCGTGCGTGAGATGAACCTGCGCCAGTCTCCATCAGGGACCACAGGACGGCAGCTGCGGCCTCGGGCGAGGGGTTCTACGAGTACCTGCCGAGCGCAGGTGTCGCCATCAACCTCTGGGCGGCCATCGAAGAGATGGATCCCGAGCCCTTCGAGTTCCAGGATGACGAGCCCAAGGTGGTCCACGTTCATCGGTACGCCGACATGTGGGTCGCGGCTGGAGCGCGGGGCGACTGGCCCTTCGACTCCGAGGAAGATGATGGATGGCCGGTGTGGATTCCAGTGGACGTGCTGCCCGGTGCATGGGGTGCGCGCGTGGAGGAGCCCGAAGGCTGGGCACCGGAGGAGTGACCTCCGACCCGATCAGTGCTGCATGAACCCCCTTGATCGGCACTTCGAAAAGAACCTTGCCGAAGAACGGCTTTCACCAGCAAAACACCTACGAAACGCCCATTATCGCCCGTTTTCCCTTCGGATGGGTCCGCTCGGAAAACGGGCTTGGCCTCGTGCTCTGACATGCGCACTGCGCGCGACCCATCGTCCTGGCGGATCTGGCGTCCGGAAGGCTGGAGTACCCCTGCATAGTGCCGAAGTTGTCGGTCGAGATTTCCTACTCCCCAGTGGCAGAGCTCAAGAAGGCTGAACCCATGAAGTGCCTTCACCGGGCGCCCTTCCCGAACCGAATCCCACCATGATACGGCTCTGATCCTTGACGTGCCGCAGCGCACGATCCACATCCCTGGGACGACCGCGAGACGCCATGCCCCTCCCAGCCCCCGAAGCCACCCGCACCTACTACGCCGCCGCCGTCCTGGGCCTGCGCGCCCTCGATGCCTGCGAGCCCCGCGCCCGCCGCTTCGGCCCAGAAGCCGACGCCCGTTGGGAGCGCTACCGCGGCGCCCTGCACGACGGCGACCGCCTGGAGGTGCTCCTGCGCGACGCAGCCGCCACCTGGGGCGTAGCCTTCGCCTACTCCCGAGTCTTCAACCTCGACGGCGTGGCCACCGATGAGCCCTTCGGCCCCGCCTGGCGCACCCCCCAGCCGCGCACGGCCGCCCGCCACCTGGCCACCGAGGCAACCCCCACCCTCGACACCGTCGCCCAGGCCCTGGGCATCCAGCCCGCCCCTGTCACCCTGCCCACCATCCATCCGGCCACGCGCCTGGTCATCGCCGGCGGCGCTGCCATCCTGGCTACGGCCCAGGCCTTCCAGGGCCGCTCCGACCTCGACTGGGCCCGCCGCGTCACCGTGGTGGCCGACCGCCCCGCCTCCCGACAGCTCGCCGGCCTGGCCAGCCTCTTCGTGCAGGCCGTGCGCCCCTGCACCGTGCTGACCAGCGACGAAGGCACCTTCCCCGAAGGCGCAGTCTCCATCTGCTCCCCCGACGCCGAGCCGGCCTGCGCCGCGCGCCTGGGCCGCTGACGCCATGCTCGCCCGCATCCACGGCCCCGAGCCCTACGACAAGGC
>CAYVQL010000275.1:9758-14841 GCA_964454135.1 uncultured Enterobacterales bacterium
GGCGTGCAGCCGGTGCTGCACCGCCAGGTTGCCGGCGGCTATCGCCTGGGCGACCTGCTGGCCGAGCACGACACCTGGCAGGAGCACCGCGCCGAGAGCATGGACGATCCCGAGCGCCAGGCCCGCGTGCGCACCTGGGTCATCTCCTCCTCCCCCGACCCCCAGCACCGCGACGCCCTGCGCCGCGCCGCCGAGCGCGAGGCCGAGGTGCTGCAGATGCTGGGCCAGCACCCCAACATCCTGGCCCTGCTCGGCCGCGTGGACCACGGCGGCGTCTCGCGCCTGATCTTCGAGCCCTTCAGCGGCGCCGTCCCGCTGGACATCTTCATGCGCGCCCACAAGGGCCTGCCCTTCGAGCAGCGCCTCTCCATCCTGGAGCAGGTGGCCCTGGCCCTCGACCACTGCCACCGCCACGAGGTCACCCACCGCTGCCTGTCCCCCAAGGCCGTGCTGGTGCGCCTGCACGAGGGCCAGCCCCAGGTGCGCCTGCACCACTTCGAGGGGGCCCTGGCCCGCGCGGCCGAGGCCACCGCGCTGGGCACGCGCCACCTATCGCGCTTCTCCGAGCGCATGCTCGATCTCTACCGCGCGCCGGAGCTGTTCCGCGACCCGGACGCAGCCAGCGAGCACTCCGACCTCTTCTCCCTGGGCGCCCTGGCCTGGTATCTTTTCGTGGGCCGCCACCCGGGCCCCACCCTGATGGAGCGCAAGCAGCGCCTGGACGAGGGCGAGGGCCTGCGCCTCTGGGAGCACCGAGACGACCTGGACGACAGGTTGGACGAGCTGGTGGCCAACGCCACCCACCCGCGCATGGAGCGCCGCCCGGGCAGCGTGCGCAGGTGGATCAACGACGTGGTGGCGCTGTACCGCGAGCCCGGAGACGAAGACGCCCCGCCCGTGGACCCGCTGCTGGCCAACATCGGCGACCCCCTGGGCGACGACATCGTGGTCACGGGCATCCTGGGCAGCGGAGCCAGCGCCCGCGTGCTGGAGGTCAACGCAGCGGGTGAACAGCACGCCCTGAAGGTGCCCCATGACCTGAACGCCCAGCGCCTGGTGGAGGCCGAGCACGCCGTGCTGTCGCGCCTGGCCCACGCCAACGTGGTGCGCGTCGAGGGCGACATGCCCGTGCTGTCGGGCCGCCGCTGCCTGCTCATGCAGCACGCGGGCGACGAGACCCTGGGCGACCGCATCCGCCGCGAGGGCACCCTGCCCCTGGACTACGCCCAGCGCCTGGGGGACGAGCTGCTGCAGGTCCTTGAGCACCTGCACGGCGAGGGCGTCACCCACCGCGACATCAAGCCCTCCAATCTGGCCTTCGCCAGCCTCTCCAACCGCGCCCGGCAGCTGCTGCTCTACGATTTCTCCCTGGCCGCCCTGCCCGCGACCAGCGTGCGCGCCGGCACGCCCCGCTGGCGCGATCCCGGCCTGCAGGAGCGCGGCGCCTGGGACCCGGCCGCCGACCTCTACGCCGCCGCCGCCGTACTGCACTACGCCCTGGCCGGCGAGCGCCCGGCCTGGGTGGAGCGCGAGCGGAAGGTGCGCATCGTGGACGCCCGCTTCGACCCGGATCTGCGCGGCGCTCTGTCCGGCTTCTTCCTACGGGCCTTTGCCAACGAGGTTGCCGAGCGCTACCCCGACGCCGAGTCCATGCGCCGAGCCTGGGCCGACGTCTTCGCCAAGGACGTCACCAGCGTGCCCCTGCTGGTGTCCGACGCCCCGCTGGACGACCGCCTGGCCCGCGCCCGCCTGGACACCTCCATCGGCGCCCTGGGCCTCACCTCGCGCGCCATGAACGCCCTGGAGCGGGCTGGCGTGGCCAACGTGCGCGACCTGCTGGGCCTGCCCCGCAACCGGCTCTCCCTGGTGCGCGGCGTGGGCAGCGAGACGCGCAACGAGATCTGTCGCGCCATCGACCTGTTGGTGCCGCGCCTGGGCCGCCGCGACGACGCCCGGCAGCCGGCCTTCCTGGAGGGTGTGCACCTGCCGCCGCTGCCCCTCGACCAGGCCGACCTTGGCCTGCCCCAGGAGGTGCTCGACGCCCTGCGCGACGCGGCCCTGCGCAGCATCCGCGACCTGGCCCAGGCCAGCGCCGAGCGCGTGACGCGCCTGCTGGACCCCCACGGCGTGGACTTGCCCAGGCTGAAGGCGGCCCTGCAGCGCTGCGTGCCCGTCACCCCCGTCGAGGGCCCGCTGGGCGACTGGGTGGCTACCCTGCTACGCCCCAACCCGCAGCCCAGCAAGCGCACGAGGTGGGAGGAGCGCCTGGGCGTGCTGGTGGGGCTCGACCCCATGCCCGACGGCGCGGACGGCGACGCGCCTCCCGGAGGACGCGGCAACGCCGAGGTGGCCAGCGCCCTGGGCATCACACCTGTGGTCTTCCGCTCCTCCTTCCAGAGAGCCCGCGACCACTGGTGCCGCCACGCCCAGGCCCGCGACGCCGCCGTGGCCGCCATCGGCGCCGCCCTGGACCGCACGGGCCCGGTGGCCACCATCCGCGAAGTGGGCCGCTCCATGGTGGAGGCCCTGGCCCCGCCCCTCGTGGACCTGAAGCGCGCCCATCTGCAGGCCATGGCCCTGGTGCGCTTCGGCACCGAGGTGGGCCTGCCCGACGCGCCCTTCTCCTGGCGCCGCATCGGCCGCCACGCCTGGCTGGCCCGCTCCCCAGCGGAGCTGGACGCCCTGCAGGCCCTGGGCCGTGTGGCCGACCAGCTCGCTGGCGACCACCCCACGCCCCTGGAGGCCGCCCAGCGCGCCCTGCGCAAGAAGGCCCTACCGCCTCTGGCCGACCTGGCCCCGGAGCAGCTCGTACAGCTCGCCGTGGCCGCCAGCGAGCAGGCGGCCCTGTCGCCGCGGCTGGAGGTCTACGCCCGCGCCATGTCCGCCCGCCGCGCCCTGGAGCTGGCCGGCGCCGTGATCATCCCCGGCCTCAGCCCCGAGCAGGTGCAGCATCGCGTGGCCACCCGCTATCCCGAGGCCGAAGCTCTCCCCGGCCGGCCGAAGCTGGACGCCCTGCTGGCCGCCATCGGCCTGCGCTGGTCCGTGGACCGCCAGGCCTACCTGCGCCCGGGCTCCGTGGGCTCCACCCTCACGGCCACCGAGGCCTGGCGCACCTCCCTGGCCAGCACCACCTCGGGCAGGCCCACCGATGTCGTCTCCGCCCGCTGTGAGCGATTCGACACGGCCCTGCAGCACGCCATCGAGAGCGGCCGCTTCCGGGCCATCCAGGTCTCGGCCCGCCGCGCCGAGCAGGCAGCCCAGGCCCTGCGGCGCAGGCTGCCCCAGCTGCAGGTCACCGATCTCGACGCCGAGATCTGGACGCGCCTGCAGGCCCGCATCCAGGATCACGAGGCCGATCCGCAGTTCATCCTGCAGGTGGACCGCGAGGGCCCCGAGGGCCAGCACTGGCAGGCCTTGGTGGAGCTGTTCGTGCAGCCCGTGGTGGAGGAGCTGTTGGAGCACCTGCTGGCCGAGCGCCAACACACGCGCCTGCTGGTCCATGCCGGTCTGCTGGCCCGCTACCGTCAGGCCGCTGCCCTGGACCGCCTGGTGCAGCAGGTGGAGCAGCAGGAGGGCGCCGCCGTCTGGCTGCTGCTACCGGCGTGGGACGACGGCGCCAGCCCGCTGCTGCGCCACCCTCGGGGCGACCTGCCCGTACCCGTCTACAAGCCCGCCCAGCGCATGCGCGCCCCGCGCGCCTGGATCCGCCGCACCCTCCCCCGGTGAGCCATGCCCCTCGACGCCGAAATCCTGCTCTCCCGCCTGCAGCCCATGCTGGCCCGCCTGGTGGCCGACCTGGCCCAGCGTGCACAGGATCCGGGCGTGGCCGCCGCGCTGCGCGAGGAGCACGCCCGTGAGGTCTCCGCCAGGCGCACGGCCGATCCCTTCGAGGTCTGGACCGACTTCCGGGTCACCCAGATAGGCGCCGCCTGGCTGCTCTCCCTGCTCTTCGTGCGCACCCTGGAGGACCGCGGGCTGGTGCCCCTGCGCCTGCGCGACGCCGACCACCGCGACCAACTGCGCGCCCTGGCCCCCTTCCTGAACGACCGCGACTACCTGCTGATGGTCTTCCGCGAGCTCACCCGCTTCCATGCCGTGCGCTCCGTTTTCGACGCCGACCACAACCCGGTGTGGACCCTGGGCCCCTCGGCCGACGCGGCCCAGGAGCTGCTGGCCTTCTGCCGCAGCCCCGCGGGGCTGGGCGGGCTCGACTTCTCGGGCGACACACGCTTTCTGGGCGACGTATACGAGCGGCTGGACGAGGGGGTGCAGAAGCGTTTTGCCCTGCTGCAGACCCCGGACTTCGTGGAGGAGTTCATCCTGGACCGCACCCTGGCCCCGGCGCTGGAGGAGCGCGGGGTTCAGGGCCTGGCGCTGATCGATCCCACCTGCGGCTCGGGCCACTTCCTGCTGGGGGCCTTCGCCCGGCTACAGAGCGCCTGGGCCGAGGCCGATCCCGCGGCCGGCCAGGAGGCCTGGGCCTTCCGGGCGCTGGACCAGGTCTACGGGGCGGACATCAATCCCTACGCCGTGGCCATCGCGCGCTTCCGGCTGGTGATGGCCTACCTGGAGGCGGCGGGCTGCGTGGACCTGGGGGCCGCGCGCGACCTGCGGCTGAACGTGGCCGTGGCCGACAGCCTGCTGCCCGTGGAGGGGGCGCGGCAGCAGAGCCTGGCGGGACTGGAGCAGACCGTGGAGGCCCGGGAGCGCTGGGGGGCAAACCCGTTCTCCTTCTCCCAGAGCCCGGAGGCGCAGCGGGTGCTGGGGGGTAGGCGCTTCGATGTTGTGGTGGGGAATCCGCCGTACATCACGGTGAAGGACAAGGTGCTGCGGGGCGAGTACCGCAAGAAGTACAGCAGCGCCTATCGCGAATACCAGCTCGTCGTGCCCTTCGTGGAGCGTTTCTTCGGCTTGGCCGAGCCCGAAGGCTGGG
The DNA here is from genome assembly GCA_964454135.1 of uncultured Enterobacterales bacterium. Lineage (GTDB taxonomy): Bacteria > Myxococcota_A > UBA796 > UBA796 > JAFGLY01 > CAYVQL01. The sequence continues at coordinate 14,692 of CAYVQL010000275.1, forward strand.
TTGGGGCCATCGTGGGCAATGGCTTCATGAAACGCGAATTCGGCCGGAAGCTGATCGAAAAGTTTTTCTGCACGGTAGACCTGACCCAAGTCGTGGACACCTCAGGCGCGTTCATCCCCGGGCACGGGACGCCAACGGCGATCCTGTTCG
>CAYVQL010000276.1:0-7758 GCA_964454135.1 uncultured Enterobacterales bacterium
GTCCCCGCGCTGCGGCCCCTGCCCCGTGAAGGTGGGGATGGGCACCTACCTGCGAAGCTGGACGGCTCCGAAGCCCGCTCGTCCTATGTTCCCCCCCAGCGTCAACGCCTCACCCCCGCAGCAGCGTGATCCCCCTCCCCGCTGGGCTCACCACCTCCTCGAAGCGCGTGCGCAGCTCGGGTTCCGCGGCTTCGGGCCGTCGGTCGAAGATGACAAGCGCCCCCGTGTCCAATCCCATGCGGTCCAGGTAGCCATCGAGCTGGGACAGACCCTCGGCCAGAGGGTCCTTGCGGCCAGCCGCCCAGACCTTCAACTCGATGGCCTCGCGTTGCTCTTGGCGGCGCCCCTGGTCGTCACGCCAGGGCCAGCGCAACAGCAGGTCGATGCGACCGCGGCCGATGCCGTACTCGCGATCCACGTATCCACCGCCGTTCACGATGCGTTGCAGCCAGGCCATGAGCACGAGCTGGGCCGCGACTTCGCGCCAGTTGGCGGTGCCGGCCAGAACCTCCCCGTGCTGGCGCCAGAACTCCGCGAACTCCGCCAGCACATGGTGCAGGTCGAGCCGCCCATCTGGCAGCACGAAGCTCCTGGGCTCGGGCACGGGCAGGCGATCCTCGATGGTGCCCGCCAGCACGCGCACGATCACCTCGTTGTAGATGGGATTGGCGATCCGTAGCCCCGGCCCTGGGGCCAACAGGCCCAGGTCACGCGCGCACTGCAGATCGTCGTTGTACACGTCTGCAGGCGCATCGCCGAAGCTTCCGGCCAGCATGGGCTCCACCACGCGGCGTACGCGCTCGTCGGTCAGCCGGGCCACCAGGGAGTCCAGGTGCGTGGCGCGGGCCATGATCAGCTCTTCGCTCGCCTGGTCCACGTGCTCCGGCCGGACCGGCCGGCTCAAGGGCACCTCGAGCTTCTCCACCACCTCCCGAGCCAGCGCATTCACCAGCCAGGGCTGGCCGGCGGTCAGAACGAAGGCGCGCTCCAGGGCTTTGGCGGTGAAGGCTTGCCCCGTCTCTTCCCGGTGCTGGGCGTAGAGACGACTCACCTCGTCGGCAGTGAAATCGCGCAGCCGGATGGATTCCACCTTGATGTTGAAAGGGCTGGCTGTGCCCAGCCGGCTGGATTCTCCCCCCCCGCTGGCCAGCTTGTAGTCGCGCACGTCTCGCAAGCCGCTGAGGATGACCGAGCAGGGGAAGGCGTCGGGCCGATCAGGGTAGCCCGCGCGCAGCTGCCGCAGCACCGAGATCAAGCTGGCGCCCAGGATCGCGTCGATCTCGTCGAGCAGCAGCACCAGGGGGCGAGGACAGGAGCGAGCCCAGCTGGTCAGAGCCGAACGGAGCTGGCTGCCGGCTGGCGCCGAGGGCCATGGCGGAGGAAGCAGTCCCCCTTTCAGGTCCGAACCTGCGCGGATCCGCAGCTCATCGAGCAGCATGCGCTCCGCGCTCGCGTAGTCGTCCGCAGCGGCCTGAGCGCCCTCGCAAGATGCGTAGACAGCGGCGTAGCGCCCGCTGGTGGTCAGCCGGGTCGCCAGCTCCCGCAACGCGGTCGTCTTGCCCGTCCGGCGCGGGGCGTGGAGCACGAAGTAGCTCTCCCTCTCCACCAGCCGTTCGACCTCGGGCAGCCGTTCCATTGCAGGTAGCATGTAGTGCTTGAGGGGACTGCAGGGGCCGGCGGTGTTGAAGTGGCGCATCGGGATTCCTGCTCCACAATCTATATCAGTGGCAGGGCGCGTGGCGGCCCGCGGCTCCCGTTCGGCCTCCGCCTTGGCACGACCTGGTCCACCTGGGGCTTCGCGAGGCCGTGGCAGGCCTCGACGAGTGAGCGGCGGATCGGCAGGGGAGTGTGGACAGCTTCGCCCTGCTCAACTTGCAATGAGAGCTGCCTGCCACCTTGAGCGCCAGTGCGAGCACCGGCAGGCAATGCCCCGCCCAAACTGAAACGCCGCGCTGCGCCATGCTCGGCCGAGCCGGCCAGAGACACGGCGCCCGATACGAGAGCCGCCGAGCGTGAGAACAGGGGGTGGGAAAAACGCGAAAATGCTTCACGGAAACTGCCATTCGGCGAAGAAACCGGTTAGGTTGTCTGTTCGGATCAGCAAGGGTCTGCCGCCAGAGAGCGTGATCGGGAGCCTACAGACCGGAGCTCCAACCTGCGGCTGCCTACACCGATTTCGAGCCTACGGGAGAGACACCATGTGCGATGTTTGCGACTCCGGATCTGCCCCGATCTCCACCCATGCGGCAGCCCCCGACCTTGGCGAGACGAGCCAGGCGGCTTCGGCCGCTACGGCGCAACAGGCTCGTCCAGCCTCCGAGCAGCAAGGCAAGGCCACGGATCCCCAAGCCAAGGCCACGAACCTGCACGAACGCATCCGCCAGCTCGTGCGCATCGAGCGCCAGGCCACGCGCGAGATCGCGGTGGGTATGGCGGCCATGCACCGCGAGCTGCTCTACCGCGAGCTGGGCTACGCCGGCCTGGTGGAGTACGGCGAGCAAGCCTTCGGCTTCCGCCCCAGTAAGACCAGGCAGCTGGCGCGGCTGGGTCGCTTGTTGCCCGATCTCCCCGTGCTGGACGAGGCTCTGCGCAGCGGCGCGCTGGGCTGGACCAAGGCCCGCACCGTCGCCCAGGTGGCCACGTCCGAGACCGAGCGGGCCTGGGTGGAGCGGGCGCTGCAGGTCACCTCCCGCGAGCTGGAGGATCTCGTAGCTTGTGCCGACGAGGGCGATGAACCTCCCGACCCGACTGAGGAATGGGAGCCTCCGCGTCATATCTGGGCTCGCATTCGGCTCGATCCCTTCCACTTCGAGCGGCTGATGCAGGTCTTGGCCCTGGCTCGTCACCACCTCGGGGATCCCGACATGTCCGTCAGCCAGCTGCTGCTGTACATGGCGGAGCGCTGCCTCGATGGTGATCTGCTGGGCGACGGCGTAGGCGCCGGTCTCGTTGAGCATGAGGCCGAAGGCGAGCAGGCCGTCCCCGGCGCAGCCGCCCGAGCGGTTCAGGATCGCCACCAGGCTGAACTGGATGCGGGGCATGGCGGGGGTGACCTGCCTCAAGAGCAAGGGCGCTGCGAAGAACCCGCGGCGGAAGCCTGCCACGATCAGGCCCACGCCACGGCACACGTGTGCGGCGAGGCCCAACCGCAGGCGGACCGTGGTGACCAGGCCCACGCCACGGCACACGTGTGCGACGAGGCCCAACCGCAGGAGGACAGTGGCGACCAGGCCCACGCCATGGCACACGTGTGCGACGAAGCCCAACCGCAGGCGGGCCGTGGCGACCAGGCCCACGCCACGGCACACGTGTGCGACGAGGCCCAGCCGCAGGCGGACCGTGGTGACCAGGCCCACGCTGCAGCACACGTGTGCCGCGAGATCCAGCAGGAGGCGGACCGTGGCGACCAGGCCCATTCCACGACACACGTGTGCCACGAAGGAGAACCCGAGGTCATTCGTGGCGGGATCAGCGAACAGACCGTGCAAGCCCGCAGCCTGCCCTCCCGCGGCGAGAACGCCTACGCCACCAACTACAGGATCATCGAGCACCGTTGTCCTAGCTGCGACAAAGCCTGGACCGAGGGCCGGGCCGGGCGCATCGAGCTGGACGAGAGGGATCGGGCCCTGGCGGAATGCGACGCAGAAGTGGTGGCCGGCGACGAGAGTGCGGGCACCCCGGGCCATATGAGCCGTACCATCCCTCCCGCCATCCGGCGAGCCGTGCTCATCCGCGACGGCGGGCGCTGCCAGGTCCCCGGCTGCCGCCACAAGAAACACATCGAACTGCACCATATCGTCCCGTGGGCCATCAGCCGGTCGCACGATCCGGGCGGCCTCGTCTCCCTCTGCTCGACCCACCATGCCATGGTCCACAAGGACGTGCTGCATGTCAGCCGGGACCAGGATGGCGCGCTGCGCTGGGAGCGGGGCTTCGGCGAGCCCCTGGGCGTGGTGGCCAGCATCTGGGGGGAGCATGGCGAGCTGGAGCAGGCCGACCTGGCGGAGTTCGAGGGCCCGCCAGGGAGCTGGCCCTTGCTGCGGGGGCTGTGGGGCCCCATCGAGCCACCTGAAGCAGGGCGTGTCCCTCGCGGTCGCCAACAGATCCGAATCGGGGACGACCAGCGCATGGCGCCGTCGTGGATGGCGAGGAACATCCCCGTCTGATCTCCTTGGAGGGCTTGTTGGGTTCGGTGGGAGCGGGAGGCGGGCATGCCGCTTATGGCGCCCTGCGCGAGCGGCGTGACGAGTGGTCTGCCACCTGCCTCCCCCGTTACTGACTGGATCGAGACGCATCTGCCCCCACCGGTCCCCGCGAGAGAATGCCCATGCCCCGCTACTTCCAACAGAGTCCGGACGGGCGTCTCCTTCTCACCGATGCCGCCCAGCAGCTTTCCAACGTAGAGCTCCAGCGAGCCTTGGAGGAGGCGGGCTGCAAGGTGTCGCGCACCACGGTTTGGCGCGCCAGAAAGCGCGGGTGGTGCGTGCCAGGCTACCACGAGGGCGCGCGCCGGATCGCGGGCGATCACCTGGGCTGGGTGGGCTTGACGAAGCGCGAGCGGCAGCTGGGGCCCAGCGAGGTGGCGCGGCGCTTCGGGATCGATCCCCTGACAGCGCGCAGGGCCATCGACCGGGGGTGGTTCTCCGTGACCAGGAGCAACGCGGGCAATGTGACGGTGGCCAAGGGCCGCATCCGCAGCAGCGCACCGCCACCCCGGCGCGATCCCGTGGAACCACTGGTGCCAGCCGTGATCCGCAGCGCACCGGACGGCAGGCTCATCGCAGATCTCGACGTGGCCGAGATCGTCTCGGTCTTCGGGTTGTCGGTGTCCAAGGCGGCCCAGGTGCGCCGCCGCGGTGAGATCCGCACCCGTGGCTGGCCTCTGGCCAAGCGGCGGGCATTGGCGCGGTTGCTGGAACGCTCGGGCGAACTGGGTCCGGGTGATGCTGAGAAGGGGGAGTAGTGCGGGCCGCATACTGCCTCGTCCGCCGTGAATCCAACACGCCGATCCTGCCCCTGGAAACTTGAACACCCCCTCGAGTCGCGCTATTGCGAGTTATTGACCAAAGGGATTGCGGCATCCGATTTCCGCGGCCAATGCACCGAGATGAACCTGAGCCTGTGGAGGCTCAGGAGCCGGCAAGGTGGGGCCCGTTGTCAGATGCGGTGCTCGTTCCCGTCCATCCCCATGCACCGGCCGCCCACAGGCGAAGGAGGCCGCCATGCCCCACCTGCTGATCTGGACCCTGGGTCCGGTCCAGGATTTCATCAAGACGGCCCGCAAGGCGCGCGATCTCTGGTTCGGATCCTGGCTGCTGGCCGAGCTCTCGCGCACCGCGGCTCTGGCCTGCGTGGAGCATGAGAGCCTTGACGCGCTGATCTTCCCAGCCCCCCGATCCGTCGAGAAGCTGCGGCGCAGCGACTACGATGTGCCCAATCGCATCATGGCCCAGCTGCGCGATCCCGAGGCTGCTGCCCGGTGCATGACCGACGCCGCACGCGCGCGGCTGCGGGCCCTGGCGGAGCAGGTCATGGACGAGGTGCAGCGGCACGCCCCCCGTGGGTTCCGGCGAGACATGGCCCTGGCCCAGGTGGACGATCTGCTCGAGGTGGCCTGGGCCCATGTACCCCTGGGGCCTGGCGATCAATACTCCCAGCGGCGAGCCCAGGCCGAGCGCCTGTTGGCGGCCCGCAAGAGCTGCCGCGAATTCCAGCAGCCCAGCTGGGCCGGTCACCTCCCTAAGAGCAGCCTGGATGGCGCCCGTGAGGCGGTGCTCAATCCCAGGAAGCTGGGCCCGCGGCGGCGTCTGGCCTTGAGCCTCAAACCCAGGGAGAGCCTGTCGGGCGTGGATCTGCTCAAGCGTGTCGGCGGCAGGCTGCCGGCTGCCCGCAACGCCAAGGGCGGCCGCATCGACAGCACCACCCATGTCGCCGCCCGCTCCTATACCCTACGGTTGGCGGATCGCCCCCAGGCGGCCCAGGAGCTGCTGGACTACCTGGACTTGCTCCCGGCGCACCTTCGGGAGGCCTCTGGCTCTCATACCTCCATGGGGCCCGGGCTCGGCAGGCAAGACGGCGGGCTGCTGTACCCCAACCGGATCGACGAAGATGAGCTGCTGTCCGCCGAGCAACGCCAGCGCATCCTGGGCGCCCTGAAGCACCTGCTCGGCAGTTGGAGAGAGGCAACGGGGCGCAGCGTACCCTCGCCCTATTACGCCGTTCTGCTGGCCGACGGCGACAGGTTGGGCGCCCATATCAGCCAACTCGGGACTGTCGAGGAGCAACGCTCCCTGGGCCGGACGCTGACCCGCTTTGCGGCCCAGGCGCGGGAGATCGTGGAGCAGCGTTGGGGGCAGGTCGTGTACGCGGGCGGCGACGACCTGCTGGCCCTGCTCCCCGTATGCCAGGCCTTCGAGGCCGCGGACCAGCTGCGGCTGAAGTTTCGGCAGGAGCTGGGCGGCCCCACGCTGTCCGTGGGCATCTGCATCGGCCACCACACCAGTCCGCTGCAGGACGTGCTCGAGGGGGCGCGTGAGGCGGAGCGCCACGCCAAGCAGGACCAGGGGCGTGACGCTTGGGCCATCAAGCTGGATAAGCGCAGCGGCAGCCCCCTGATGGTGGGCGGCAAGTGGGAGGGGGGCGCAGCCGGCCCGGACAGGGCGGCGGATATGGCGCGCCTGATAGCGCTCTATGCCGACCAGGACATCCCGCGCGGCCTACCCTACGATCTGCAGCAGGCCGAGCGTCGGCTGCCGGTGGCGCCGGGCTTCGCACGCCAGTCGTTGCAGCCCCTGCACCTGGCTGAGACGCGGCGCATCCTGCTGCAGAAGAAGCTCATCGACAAGCAAAGCGACGGCGACTCGCCCATTGAGCTGAGCGTGAAGCACGTCGGCCTGGCCGAGACGGCCCGGCGTCTGATCGTCGCCCGCAGCCTGGGAGGCGGATTGTGAACACCTGGCTCATCGACCCGTTGGATCCGCTGCTGTTCGGAGACGGCAAGCCCTTCTCCGCCATCCCCGGCAGCCGCGCGCGATCGCTGCCCTTGCCCACTCCAGCGCCCCTGGCCGGCGCGCTGCGCACGCGTCATGGCAGTGACCGCCAGGGCCGCTTCGATCCGGCGCTGCTGCCAGAGGTGGAGGCGCTGCGCTCCCACGGCCCCATCTTCGCGCGCCTTTCGGCCACCGGGCAACTGCAGGACTGGCTCTTCCCCGCGCCCGCCGACGCGCTGGCCATGCCCGCGGAAAAGGAAGAGGGGCCAGCGGCCCCGGTCAGCTGGCTTCGGCTGCGCCCCCTGGAGCTTCCTCCGGACGTGGGTCATGACGGTGGGGGCGCGCCGGTGGGTCCGCAGCGGGCCAGCCCCCGCAAGCCCCTGCGCGACTGCGCGCTGCTGTGGTCCTGGGCCAGGGGCTTGAAGCCTTGGTTGGAGAGCGATCAGGACCTCGCAGGTCGCGACCACGAGGAGGCCGGTCCCCAGCCCGAGGCCCGCACCCATGTGGGCCTGGACCGGCAGTCGGGCACAGCCGAAGAGGGCGCGCTCTACTCCACCGAGGGGCGTGCCTGGGTGCGTGCCGATGGAGATCGACTGGCGCTCGGCGTGCGCACTGACGGCCAGCCCGGTGGGGGCCCTGGCCCGCTGGGCGGCGAAGCCCGCCTGGCGAGCTGGCGGCCCTGCGAAGAGCCCTGGCCTGCGGCGCCGGAGCGCGTGATCCTATCCGCCGAGGCTGGTTTCCTGCGCATCATCCTGGCCACGCCGGCCTT
>CAYVQL010000276.1:7768-14783 GCA_964454135.1 uncultured Enterobacterales bacterium
CGCCCCCGGGCGCGTGGGCGGCGGGGGCCGCCGCGGCCCGGTTGGTTGTTGCGGTCCCTGCCCAAGGGCAGCGAGCTTCTTGGCCAGATCTCAGGTCGACCCCGCACCGAGAGCGGCTGGGACTACGCCAGGTCCGCTCCCAAGCCCACCCGCCGCCTGGTCCCGGCGGGCGCCACCTTCTTCATCTCGTTGGGCGGCACCGCGGTCCAGCGCAGCCAGTGGGCCAGCGACCGCTGGCTGAGACCCATCTCCGATACGCCCACCACCCGTCAGGACGGCTACGGCCTCGCCTTGCTGGGCGCCTGGTCGGGCGAGCCCTTTTCCCTTTGAGTCCTGGAGCGCAGATGCACAACCGCACGCTCTTCATCCACGCCTCGAGCCCCCTGCACGTCGGGGTCGGCCAGGGGCACGACCTGATCGACCTCCCCATCGCTCGGGAGCGCGCCACCCGTCACCCCATTTTGCCCGGCTCCGGCCTGAAAGGCATGCTGCGACAGGCCGCGCGGCGGCGTTTCGAGGAGGGGGGCGAGGCTCGGGATGGTGACACGTGGTCCCTGTTCGGCCCGGGCCCCGACAGGGCCTCCGACTACCACAGCGCCCTGCGCTTCTCCGACGCGCGCCTACTGCTCTTCCCCATGGCTTCGGACCAGGGCAGCTTCGCCTGGGTCACTTCGCCGCTCATCCTGGCGCGGCTGCTGCGCGACAGCGCGCAGTCCCTGGGGGAGAAGCTCCCCAGCGAGCTGCCCGAGGTCGAAGACGACCGTGTGCTGGTCACCCTGGAAAACCGGCTGGCGGACGCCGGCGGCGAGGTCCACCTGGGCGGCGTGGCCATGGGCGCTCGAAAGGGCCTGGGCGCGGTCGAGGACTGGGCCCGCGTGCTGGCCGGCCTGGTGTTCCCCGACAATCCGCATTGGGGGCGGCTGTTGCGCGAGCGCCTGGTGGTGGCCAGCGACGAGGTGATGAGCTGGGCGGTAGAGAGCCACACCGAGGTGCGTGCCCGCATCCGGGTGGATCCGGGGACCGGCACCGTGGCCAAGGGCGGCCTGTGGTACGAAGAATCCTTGCCCGCCGAGGCTGTGCTCTGTTGCCAGGTGCAGGCTGTGAGCAACGGGCGCATCGGCCCGTCACAGGCCCTGGAACGCCTGAGCAGCCTGCTGGTGGCGCCCCTGTCCCTGGGCGGCAACGCCACCGTGGGGCATGGGCGCGTGCAGCTGCACCTGCATGGGGGGCGATGATGTTTCGCATGCAAGACCATGAACGCGCTCAGCGCGCATTCGAGCACGTCAGCGGCCTGCCCCAGGACCAGCGCGCCAAGTATCGTTCCATGGTGATGAAGCTGCCCGCCACCATCCAGATGGCGGGGCTGGCGCCGGCGATGCACTTCGTGGCTGCTCGCGGCGAGGCCGGGCAGCGCCTGATCCTGGACCACCTGGCCGAGCAGCTCGGGTTGAGCTCCGCCCAGGACCTGCTGGCGGACCTGCGCTGTGCCGACTTCGCCAAGGCGCGGGCCCGAACGCGCGAGATCCAGCGCACGCTGGCCTGGTACAAGCGCTTCTGCCAGTCCCTGATCCGCGAAGACCAGGGAGCGTTCACATGAGAAGCCTGCCTGACAAGGTCCCCGAGCTGCCCGAGCTCAAGGCGCCGCAGGGCACCTGGGAGCTGGACATCCAAGCTGTGACCCCCATCTACAAGGGCGGCAGCAATCCCAAGGGCATAGACGAGGGGATCCCCTTCCGGGGCCCCAGCCTGAAAGGGCTGCTGCGCGGCTGGTGGCGCGCTACGCGGCGGACTTGCGATGTGGCCGAGCTGCGGCGCCGAGAAGGCGGGTTGTTCGGCGAAGTGTCCGGGGAAGGGCAGAAAGCCAGCCAGGTCAGCCTGGGCGTGACGCGCTTGAGGAGCAAGCCCGCCTCCACGCCTGACAAGCTGGGCTGGATCACCTGGGTCACCATGAACGACGATGACGAGCCCTTCCACGCGGCGGGCGCCTCGGCGCGGCTGCGGGTGCGCGCCAGCCGCGAGGCCGAACAGGTGGAGCGGGCCCTGCGCGCGCTGCTGCTGTTCGGCGGTGTGGGCTCCCGTTCTCGCCGCGGGCTCGGCGCCCTCTGGACCGACGACACGGCGCTGCTGCCTGCTTTCGGCACGCCAAGGGAGCTGCGCGACTACGCCGCCTACCTCGCACCAAGCGATCAAGCGCGCCCCTGGCCCTCACTGGGCGGCGCGCAGCTGGCCATCGGAACGCGTTCCCACGGGGATGCGCTCACCGCGTTGCGCGAGGCCCACGACAGCTTCCAGGCCATTCGGGGCATGCGCGTCGTGGGTCATAGACGGTTCAGCGGCGACAAGCGAGCCACGATCTACCAGCAGGAATGGCTGGCCGTGCGGGATATGGTTGCCGGCCGGGCCCGGAGCCCCAGGGGCTACACCGCGGCGCTGGGCATGCCCCTGGCGTACCGATCCGTCAACGGGCACCTGCAGGGGAGAACGGTGAAGCTGGAGCCCGACGGCCAGGGCAGGGACCGCCTGCCCAGCCCCGTGCTGGTCAAGCCCCTGAAGATCGCCGGCCGCTGGAGGGCCTGCTTCCTCGTCCTGCAGCTGTGGGTGCGCCCGCGCGTGAAGGCCGGGCGCAACGACATCGGTCCCCTCCCCGCTGACGCCCTCGAGCCCTTTCTCGCCGCCCTGCGCTCCGGGAGATGGGGCAGCTACGAGGTCGCGCCTCTCAACAAGGAGGCCCGCTGATGTCCGTCATCCTGCTACAGGCGGTCACCCCCTTGTTGGTGGGCGAGGGCACGGCCGTGGGCAGTACCAAGCTGGTGATCGCCCGTGAGCGCCACTGCCGCTGGCCCTTCATCCCCGGCAGCTCGCTGAAGGGCGCCCTGCGCGCGCGCGCCGAGCGCCTGGGCTGCGATCCGCAGCTCGTGGTCGAGATCTTCGGGGCCCCCCCTCCTCAGCCCGGCGAGGAGGCCCCGGAGAGCCCCGGCAGCCTGGTGTTCAACCAAGCCACCCTGTTGGCCCTGCCCCTGCGCAGCCTGGCGGGCGGCTTCCTCCTGGTCAGCTGCCCCCTGGCCCTGGCGCGGCTGGCTCGCGAGCTGGGCGTCGACCTTGAGATCCCCGCCGTGGACGAGGATCGCGTGCTGATCGCCCCGGGGAAGAGTCAGCGCTTCGGCTTCCCGGTGCAGAACCTGGCCCTCGACGAGCGCAGCACGGGCATCGTCATGCTCGAGGATCTGGACTGGCTGCTCACCGAGGATCTTCGCGTGGAGCCCTGGACGGCGCTGCTGGGCCGCTGGGCCGCGGACCTCCCGCTGGAGCACTTGGCGCTGGTGAACGACGCCCTGTTCGACCACGCCTGCGCGGCCTGGGTCCCAGTGCGCACCCGCGCCGCCATCGGCCCCGACGGCATCGTGAGAGACGGCCAGCTCTTCACCCAGGAGAGCCTGCCCCCCGAGACCCTGCTGTGGACCACGCTGGAGGCGCCGTTGCCGGCCAGGGACCATCTGCAGGCCGACAGCCTGCTCCCTCGCCAGGGGCGGGCCTGGGTCGTGGGCGGCCACCAGAGCACTGGCGCCGGTCGCGTGGCCTGGTACGCCATGGAGTCCGCATGAACAACAAGGACCTGAACACGGCTGCGGCGCTGCTCCGCAGGGCCAGTGCCGTGCCCCCCGCCCGAGACCTGAGCGCGAACCTGCGGGCCATGGGGCTGGTGCGAACCGAGCAGTGGTATCGCAAGAAAGGGGAAGGGGCGCTGATGGATGCCTGGTTGCGGGCCGCCGGCCTGCCTCACGGCCAGCGGATCACCACCCTGGACCGGCGCCGCAGCTTGCACCTCCATCGCCGCGCCTTCGGCTTGGCCGAGGCCCTGCACCTGCTGGCACAGGCGAAGCGGGAGGAGAGCCGATGACTCGCCGCAGCCCCCCCACAAGCCTGTTCGATCAGGGGCAGGGCCCCTGGGATCGGGTCGACAACATCGGGCTGGCATACCAGAAGCTGGCCCCCCTGAACAGCGATCAAGAGCGAGACGGTCTCGCCATCATGATCCGCGCCATCGCTCAGCGTCCGGCACCCACCGCCTACGACGCGGGCTTCGAGCGCTGGCGCTCCCGCACCTCTCCCACTGAGCCCCACCGGCGAGTGGCCATCGTCGAGAGCCAGGGTCGCGTGCTGGTCGGCCTGGGGGAGAGGGCCCCCAGCGAGAACGGGCTCAGCCTGCACTCCGTTTACGGAACCCCCATCATTCCGGGCTCTTCGCTGAAGGGCGTGGCCCGTGCCTGGTGCGCGCGCAGCCTCCAGCAGGAAGAGGGCTGGGCCGAGGGCGGCGAATACATGCTGGCCCTCTTCGGCAGCGGAGGCGACGAGGGCGAGTCAGGCGGCGTGGACTTCCTGGACGCGCTGTGGGTCCCTGGGAGCAGGGGGCCCTGGGCGGCCGAGATCCTCACTCCCCACCAAGCTCCGTACTACAAGGATGGATCGAATCCGGATGGCACGGCCTCCCCCAGACCGGTTCATTTCCTGGCGGCCGAGGGCCGTTTCCGGCTGGCGATCGAGGGCCCTGGGCGCTGGGCCGATCTGGCCATGCGGATCTTGCTGCGCGCCCTGGCCGAAGATGGCGTGGGGGCCAAGACCAGGGTGGGCTACGGCAGGCTGCAGCCCAGCGCGGCGCTGCCGCGGGACGACGTGGAAAAGACGGCCTGGGACAGGCTGCGCAGAGCATGGGAGGAGGAGAAGGCGCGCGCCGACATCGCCGGCATGCCTGCCGCTGAGCGCCTGGCCAAGCTCGTCGCCCACCTGCCCGGGGATGGCAGCCTGGAGGATAGCCTGCGCCGGCATCTCTGCGGGAAGCCCTGCCAGCTGGAGGCCTGGATGGCGCTGCTCGACTGGGACGACGAGCAGGTGCTCCGCCAGGTGCTGCAGCAGCTGCACGCTGGGAAGAAGACCGGCGGGCTGGAGCGACAGCTGAAGGAGCTGCCCAAGGGCGGACGGAGGGACGCGAGCCTACGCATCTTCTCGGATCTCTTCAAGCGCATCGGCTCATCTTCCGAGGAGCCTGCCGGATTCGGCTCGGCCAGCCTGCGCATGGACAAGGAGCGCAAGAGGTACGCCGAGACGAAGAGACAGAAGAAGAAGGCGAAGCAGCGCGCCAAGCTCGTCGCCAGGGCCGCAAAGGGTGGCTACGATCGAGCCTCCATCGAGGAATTGTTGGCCTTCCTTGAAGAGACCGGAGCCCCTGATGCGCAGGTATCCAAGCTTCGCCGCGCGTATGGCCTCTAGCGCCGACGCCTGCCTGGCGCGGTGGTGAAACACGCCGCGGTCGCTCTCGCACCGATTCCGGAGACAGCCACCATGAAACGCGTCCTGATCGCCACCGTAGGCGGTTCCCCCCAGCCCGTGGTCAATGCCATCCGCCGCGAGCGCCCGGACTTCGTGTATTTCCTCTGCTCTGCGGGGATGCGCAAAGCTTCGGACGTCACGGTGGAGAGCGATCTGGTGCACAAGTCAGCGCCCCTGACCTGTCCCAAGTGCAAGCACAGGCATACACCCACTCGCTCGCAGCGCGCGATCGTGTCAGAGGCCGGCCTCGAGCCAGAACGCTACGAGATCGTGCGCCTGGAGAACCTTGACGACTTCGACGATGTCTTCGCGCAATGCGACCAGATCCGCCGCGACATCGAGCGGCGCTTCCCGGACGAGTCCGTGCATGTGGTGGCGAACTACACGGGCGGCACGAAGACCATGTCCGCCGGGCTGAGCTTCTACGCGCTCCAGCACGCTCCCGAATGGGAGCTCCAGGTCAACATCGGGTGGCGGGACGACCTCATACAGGTGCGTGGCGGCGACCTGCCCATGCCTCAGAACGTCGCTCGAACCATCGCCGCTGGCGTGCGCGTCGAGGCCGAGAGGCTCCGCGCCCGGTATGACTACGAAGGTGCGATCCGCGCGCTGGAGTCGGTGCTCTCCCGACGCTCGCTGCCCGGCGATGTGAGAGGAGAGCTGTTGGACCTACGCGAGCTGTACAGCGCCCTGGCGGCGCGTGATCGCTTCGAGTACGCAGAGGCCCTGGAGTTGCTTGACTCCGTCCCCATGGACGCCGCCGAGGTGAAGCGGGAGAAGAAGCTGCTCAAGGCCATCCTGCGGGCCATCGAGTTGCTGGGTGGACCTTCCGAGACGAATTGGCACGAGCAGGACGTCAGCGGGCTGGAAATGGTTGGGGACATTCTGGAGAATGTGGATCGCTGCTTGGCTAGGGGGCGCCATGACGACGCTGCCGCCCGCATGTACCGCGTCACCGAGCTGCTGGCGCAGCTGCAGCTGCGGCGGCGACACGGCATCCTCACTTCGAGCATAGACCTGACGTCGAAGGCGATCCCCGAGCGGTCGAAGGCCTGGCTCGCCGAATGCGCCAGCGATGGCGAGATCCGCATCGGGCTCTTCGCCGCCTACAAGCTCCTGGCAGAGATCGACGATCCGCTGGGTGCGTACTACGCAGCCCGGATCGGAGTCCTGCAGGGGGCCATCGAGCTTCGCAATGGGTCCTTCCTGGCCCATGGGCTGAACCCAGTGAGCGAGGGACGCTGGGAGAAGCTCGGCCCCGCCTGGCGCAAGTGGCTCGAAGGCGCCGTGGAGGTGGTCCAGGCCTGAGGTCGCCGAGGGTGTCAGGTTCTTCTTCTTCTTGCGCCGCGCAGCACGAGAAACGGCAAAGGCGCGCGCGAAGAGGGCATGAGGGTCCGCCACGCCTCGGGCGTGCAGCGCGCGGTAGATGCGGCTGCGGTCCTGCCCCACGCGTTCGGGGTCGGAGCTGGAGTAGGGCAGAGCTCTTGCCAGCTGCTGAAGGCCTCATCGAGGCTGAGCCAGCCCTCCCGCGGCAGGTCGGCCAGGCGGGCCTCGATGCAGAAGGCCAGCGCCCAGAGGTGGGCGCCTTGCGGCGATAGCTGGGAAAGGCTGCTACAGCTGCCCTAGACCACCCCATGCTACATTGAGCCCCCTCCAGGAGAGAGCATGGCCCAGGGCCGCCTCGAAATCC
>CAYVQL010000277.1:0-14731 GCA_964454135.1 uncultured Enterobacterales bacterium
CAACTTCGCGAAGTCCTGCGATATCCACGAAGCCCCGCGGGTGATCCTGGAGGCCTCCTGCGCCGACTGGCGCGAGATGACGCCCAAAGGCCCCATGAACTGGTGCTGCGGGGGCGGCGGCGGCCTGTCCGCCATGGACGACATCCGCGACTTCCGCATGAACGTCTCCGGGCGCAAGAAGATGGAGCAGGTGCGAGCCACCGGTGCCACCTACCTGGCCACGGCCTGCTCCAACTGCAAGCGGCAGCTGACGCAGCTGATGGAGACCCACGAGGAGGACATCGAGGTGGGCGGCGTCCACGACATGCTCTCCCGGGCCATCATGATCGACGGCAAGGCGGCGGATCGCATCGAGTATTGAGCCTGGAGGAGCACGGCATCCAACGGGAGGTAGAATGTCTGGAAGGAGACACGTGGTTATCATCGACGATGAGCCCGATCTCTGTCGGTTCGTCGAGTCGATCCTGCAGGACCACGGCTTCGAGACGAGCACGGCCAACGACGCCCGCACCGGCGAGGACCTGGTCCTCGAGCTGCGACCGGTGCTGGTGTGCCTCGACCTGATGATGCCGGGCCGCAGCGGTGTGCAGCTCTTCTCGCGCCTGAAGCGCAACCAGGCCACGCGGGACATCCCGATCATCATGATCACGGGTATCCGGGAGGAGCTGAACATCGACTGGGAAGAGATAGCGCTGGGCTTGAAGCGGAGGCGCCCGGACGGCTTCGTGGAGAAACCTATCGATCCATCCCGCCTGATGGGCCTGGTGGAGCGCGTCCTCTCCGGTGAAGGGGAGGGGGTTCGGCTCGGCTGATGCGAATCCCCGCCAACGGCCGGGGCAGGACCGCTGCCTCCCTCTTCTACAAGCTACGCTTCACCGACAAGATCCTGCTCATCGCAGCGGCGTTGCTGCTGGGCCTGAGCCTGGCGGGCGCGCTGGTCTTTCGCAGTGCCTTGCAGGGCAGGCTCGAGGAGGCCGTGGTCGCCGACCATCGCGCCCTGATCTCCCTGGGCGCGCAGCGGGTCGTAGAGCGCCTGAGCGGCAATGACGAGTCCGGCTTGTCTCGTACGCTCACAGAGCTCTGTCACCTGGATGACGGCCTGGCCTACGCCGTGGTCAGAGACCGGCAGGGCGAGCTGTTGGCCCACAGCTTCTCGTGGGATCCCCCCGCTGTCGTGCTCAACGCCTTTGAAGATCCCGAACCGCTCGAACAGCGGGGATACGAGCGCATCAGCTTTTCCGGACAGGATTACCTGGCGCTGACCGAGCCCCTCTTGCTGGGCGCGCAGGGAGCGGGCGAGCTGCAGCTGGGCATCCATGCCGAGCGGGCGGACCTGACGGTGCGCCAGCTGAACCTCATCTTTCTGACGGTGCTGCTGAGCCTGACCGCCATCGGCCTGTTGGCCGCGCGCCACTTTGCCGGACACGTGGCGCGCCCAGTGAATGAGCTGATCTTCCTGGCTGACGAAGTCAGCGTGGGCAACCTGGACGTGGACTTCGACTTCGGCGTGGGCGTGCGCTGTTGGGAGATCAAGGACTGCGGTCAGACCGCCTGCGCGGCGTATCAGAACACGAGCGTGCAGTGCTGGTACGTGGACGGCACGCCCTGCGAGGGCTACGAGCCGCGCTTCCCCGAGAAGCTCGTGGGTTGCCGCAGCTGCGAGGTGTATCGCGCGCACAAGGGGGACGAGATCGTCCAGCTGGCGGACTCTTTCCGCCACATGACCCAGGTTCTCAAATCCTCGCGCCGCGAGCTGGAACGCTCCAACCGCTTCCAGCACAGCCTGATCCGGGACTCCCTGGGCGGCATCATCGCCACGGATGAGCGAGACGTGGTGCGGGTCTTCAACGGCGTGGCCCAGCGCCTGACCGGCTTCTCGGAAGGGGAGGTGGTGGGCAGGCTGCGCTGGGACGCCCTCTTCCCCGGCGAGCTGGACACCTCGCACAGACGAGGCGCCCCAGAAAGGGATGGGCAGTCCATATTCGGCTTCTACCGCCGTGAGACGCGCATCGTGACGAAGGCCGGCGGATCAGCCGAGGTGCTGGCCTCCGCCATCACCCTGCGCGAGGACGGAAGCGCTGTTGGCAAGGTCTTCTTCTTCCGCGACCTGCGTGAGATCAAGCAGCTGCGCCGAGACCTGGTGCGCTCCGAGCGCCTGGCCGCCATCGGCGAGACCGTGGCCTCCATCAGCCATGCCATCAAGAACATCCTGGATGGCCTGCGGGGTGGAGCGTACATCTACAACCGGGGCCTGCGCCTCTGCGAGCCGGCGGTGAGCGAGGAGGGCTGGTCCATGGTCGAGCGCAACATCGACCTGATCTCCGCCCTTGTGGCCGACCTGCTGAACTACGCGCGGGAGCGCAAGCCGGATCTTCGCAGAGAGGATCCCAACGACCTTCTGCGCGACGTGGCGCAGCTCTTGAGCGGCAAGGCCGCGGCACTGGGAGTGGAGCTGGTGCTCGAGGCCGATCCACAGGCTGCCCCCGCGCGCTACGACAGCCACGGTATGCACCAATGCCTCACCAACCTGGTCACAAACGCCATCGACGCTGTTGGCGGAAGTGAGGGCGGCAAGGTGATCCTGGCCGCTTCGCCTGTCGCGGGGGACGAGCTCGAGCTGCGGGTGACGGACAATGGACCGGGCTTGGCCGACGAGGTGCAGGAGCAGCTCTTCTCCGGTATGACGAGCACCAAGGGAAGCAAGGGCACCGGACTTGGCCTGCTGGTGGCGCACAAGATCGTCGCCGAGCACCAGGGCGCCATCGAGGCCAAACCTGTCCCGCAAGGTGGCGTGGTTTTCCGGGTTCGTATTCCTCGCCACAGCAAGCAATGCAAGGATATTGGTAGTATTGCTTAGGACCCGAGGAGGAAGAACATGTCCGCGGTCGCCGATTCGAGTGCCCCCGAGGAGCTTGAACGCCTCGATCTGCGCGGCATCCCCTGTCCTGAGAACTCCAGCCGCGCCGTCCTGGCCATGGAGTGGATGGAACCGGGTGAGCTCCTGGAGCTGATCATCGACGACGGAGAACCCTGCGATCGGGTTCCCGTCACGCTACAGTTCGAGGGGCACCGCGTCCTGGAGCTGGAACCCTTTGGAGATTGCTGGCGCCTGCTCGTCAGCCGCGGAGAAGACGAATGAGCGAGATCTTGATCTGCAAGCGTTGCGTGCTGCCTGAGTCGCTGCCGGAGATCATGCTGGACGAAGACGGCATCTGCAACGTGTGCCACCAGCACGACCAGCTGCAGCAGACCGCGGCCAGCGTGCGCCGGCCCTTGGAGACCGACTTCACTAGGCTCTTGAAAAAGCACCGCGGCAAGGGAGAATACGACTGCCTGGTGATGTGCAGCGGGGGCAAGGACAGCACCTCGGCCCTGTACTACATGAAGAAGCGCTACAAGCTGCGCCCGCTGGCCTTCACCTTCGACCACGGCTTCGAGACCGAAGAGGCCATGGCCAACGTGCGGCGCGCCGTGGAGAAGCTGGGCGTGGACTTCATGACCTTCCGCTCCACCTATATGCACGACATGTTCGAGCGCATCCTGAAATCCGGCACCAAGGCCGTCATCTGCCACCTGTGCTCCATCTGGTACATGGACCTGACCTTCCAGCTGGCGGCGCGCTTCAAGATCCCCATCATCATCGCTGGCTGGACCAAGGGGCAGTCCACCAACCAGGAGGTGATGTCCAAGTGCGCCTGCAACATCACCTCGCCCGAGTTCGCGCGCATGGGGCGCGCCACGGTGGAGTTCCTGGCGACGCTCAAGGGCGATCCCAAGTACGGTGATTTCCCGCGTTCCATGGAAGAGGTGCTCAAGCGCGCCAAGAGGCGCCACAAGAGCATCGTGCTCTCTCCGCATTGGTTCCTGCCCTTCGACACCGAGACCTACGTAGAGACCATCCAGCGCGAGGTGGACTGGGACTACCCGGTGCTGTCCTATCCCAAGCAGTCCACCAACTGCGCGTTGAACTTCATCGCCGTGCACAACTCCATGAAGCACTACGGCTACACGCATTACCACGTGGAGATGAGCAAGCACATCCGCGACGGCATGATGACCCGCGAGGAGGCGCTGGAGCTGCTGGAGATCGACTTCGGGCCCGAGCTGCTGAACGAGATCGCGGCGCCGCTGGACTACCGCTTCGACTGAGCCAGGGCGGCGAGAGCCTCCGCCCCAGGGGATCAGTCGCCGGCCAGCTTGTGCAGGCCCGGCTCGTCGATCAGGATCACCCGCTTGTCTTCGGCCAGGATCAGCTCTTCCTTGCGCATGTCCAGCAGCGCGAAGCTGACCGTCTCACGAGAAGAGCCGATCAAGCTCGCCATCTCGCGGTGGGTGATCTTGAGGTTGATGATGATGCCCCGTGCGTCGCGCACGCCGAAGCGCTTGCGGAGGTCCAGGAAGAGCGCGGCCAGGCGGGCGTGCGCGGTCTTGAAGAGCAGATCCTGGATGCGGTCTTCCAGCGAGCGTCGGCGCTCGGCCATCAGCTCGGTGATCTGCTGCCCCAGGTTGCGGTCATTGCGCATCACCTCCATCACTGAGGCGGCGGGGGTGGCGTAGAGGATGGCCTCTTCGAAGACCTCCGCGATGGTGCTGTGTTTTTCCTGGCTCACCAGCCCGAACTCGCCGCAGAGCTCGTTGCGGCCGATCAGGTGCAGGGTCAGATCGCGACCGCTCTGGGAGAGCTTGCTGATCTTCAGGATGCCTGTACGCACGAAGTAGATGCGATTGGCGGGGCTTCCGGGCACCCACAGGGACTTGCGCTTGCGCAGCTCGAGCGTCTCGCTGTCGCGCACCAGGCGCGTCAGGCTGGATGGCGCCAAGCCCTTGGTGTAGGGATTCTGGCCGAAGAACCACTTCTTGTCGCGCGGCATGGCCTACCCCCCTTCCATGGTGCCGTGGAAGCGCTGCCGGGCAGCTGCGAAGCTACGGCGGTGCGCGCGATCCTCTTCGGCGAGCTTCTCGAAGAGACCCGCCAGGCCGGGGTAGAGCGGTGCGAACTGGGTGCGACCATGCACTTCGCAACCGTTGCTCTCGATCTCGATGGCCAGATCCAGGGCTTGGGAGGCATCGCAGGGCTGGGCCGCGCAGCGCTCGCTGATGCCCTCGAGGCGCGCCAGGAAGCTGCTCATGGCCTCCAGATCCACCTGCATCATCGCCTCGTCCACGGGCTGGTCCAGGTTGAGCAGCGCGCCGTGCAAGCGAATCGTGGCCGAGTGGTAGCGCTCGGCTTCAGCCGAGAGGCGCCAGAACAGGGCGAACTCTTCTTGCTTGGAGAAGCGCTCGGCGAACTGGTCGTAGATGGCCGCCACGGCATCTTCGATGCCCGCGGCAAGCCCGATATAGGCGCGCAGCGGATTGCCGCCCTCTGTGCTGGAACCGGTCATCTTGACTCCATGCAAAGGTGATGGGGAGAAGTAGCAGGGCAAGGCGGACTCGGCCACGTCACAGCCCTGGTCGATACCGTAGAGGGGCGTCAGAGCGCCGGAGCGCCTTCTGTCGGCTGCAAGTTTGTAGCCGAGGCCACAAGTGCGCAGGGCACTGCGTGAGGCTCTCCTCGCGGTGGCTATCCTTGTGCCAGAGAGAAGGAACCCCGAGTACCCGGAGGTGGTCGATGAAGACCCGCAATCCCAGCAAGAGAACCCTGCCTGAGAGCACCTACCTCGGCTGCCCGCTGACCAAGAACCACTCTGCCTGGTGCTATAGGCTCTGCCAGCCGGCACAGGGGCGCGGCTTCTGCGGCCGCGTCGCACCGCACTGCCACTCGGGCAAGACCCGTCGCGCCATCAAGTCCTTGCGCCGCGAAGCCGAAGTCCAGGCCGCCTGACGCCCCAGGGGAGGGGCCCGCTGGGATCAGGCGTTCGAGGTGTTGATGTCCGGCGGCAGCACGAGGGGGCGAAGCCCCAGCTCGCGGTCGATCATGAACAGGCCGCCGCCCGAGGACTCCACGAGCTTGAGCTTGTTCAGGATGTCGCCCGCCGTGGCTTCTTCTTCGACCTGCTCACCCACGAACCACTGCAGGAAGTTGTTCGTGGCGTGGTCGCGGTCTTCGATGGCGATGTCCACCAGGCCGTTGATCAGGGCTGTGACGTGGGCTTCGTGGGCGCAGGTGGCCTCGAAGATGGCCAGGGGCGACTCCCAATGGGTAGGGGGCGCATCGATGGGGTCGAGCACCACGCGTCCGCCGCGCTCGTTGATGAAGCCGAAGAACTTGTGCGTGTGGGTCATCTCTTCGATGGCCTGCATGCGCATCCAGGCGGCCATGCCCGCCAGCCCTTCGGCTTCCAGGTGGGCGGACATCGCGTAGTACAGGTAGGCGGAGTACAGCTCGGCGTTGATCTGCTTGTTCAACGCGGTTTGCATCTTGTCGCTGAGCATCGGATCGTCCTCGGATGCGGGGGATGGGAGGGGCGTAGCCCCCTTGGGAGCGCCGCTCTAACGCATCCTGGCCACGGGCGCTAAGCGCCGATCCGGCGTGCCTCGAGCCGCTCGCGTCAATCGAGCGACGCCAGCATCCTGTCCATGCTGGCGCCGATGTTCTCGGCCAGGTCTTCCAGGGCGGGCTGCCGCAGCAGGGAGAAGACCGCGCGGGGATCCAGGGCCGAGACCACCGCGCCACCGCCCTCCTCCTCGGCCACCACCACGTTGCAGGGCAGCAGCAGGCCCACGCCCGGCTCCGTGCTGAGGGCGCGATGGGCGCTGGGAGGATGGCAGGCCCCCAGGATGACGTAGCGTGGGAAGTCCACGTCCAGCTTCTTGCGCAGGGTGGCGCTGACGTCGATCTCGGTCAGCACGCCGAAGCCCTCGGCGGCCAGCGCTGTCCGTACGCGGGCGATGGTCTCTTCGTACCCGCTATGCGCCAGGCGCTTGGTGAGGCCCCAGGCCGGATCACCGAAAAAACCCTCTTTGGCAACATGCTTCTTGGACATCTTCTCATCCTTTCAGGGCGACTGCGGCGTCGCTCGGGCAGTCCTGCATGCAAGAGTCCCCAACTGGCTCGAGTGTTGCAGCGCGCCGGTGGGAGAGAGGAGGCTGGTGAGCCACCGTACAGCGATCCCGGAGAGGGACCTCGCTGCCTGGCCGCCCGGCGGCTGGTGCGCAGACTGAGATCGTCCCTCTGGGCAACGAAACCGGCGAGCGAAGCCGCGGACGGCCAGTCCGTGCCCAAGGCCTCCAAGGGCGCTTGGGGAGCACCCATGCGGGTATCGGCTTCCTTCCTTCTCCTCCTTTTCGCACCCGGGTGCTCGCCTTCGCTCGCCTCTTCAGGAGAAGCGTCCGTGGGCTACTCGACTTGCCACTGGTGCCACGTGATGGAAGGTCACCATAGAGGGTACAGGTCCGGACACGGCCGGCCGCGGGTCTATCTTCCGGACAGCCTGTTTCACGCGCGAAGCCCGGAGGATGAGTCATGCCATCTCACACCCTGTTCGGTCGCCTGGGCCTGCTGGCGGGTTTGGCCGGCGCGACCGGCGCCGCAGCGGCCGGAACGCTGCACGGGACCCGCCCCGATCAGGCCCTGAGCGCTCCCAGCTTCGAGCTGCTCAACCACCTGGGACAGCCGCGCAGCGCCGCTGATCTGCAGGGTCGTCCCACGGTGCTCTGGTTCTTCCCCATGGCCGGCACTCCTGGTTGAACCAAGGAGGGTTGCGGGTACCGCGACCGCTGGCAGGATTTCGAGGCGCTGGGCGTGAACATCGTCGGCGTCAGCTACAACGATCCCGAGAAGAACAAGACCTGGGCCGAGAGCCAGGCCTTCCCCTTCGAGCTGTGGAGCGACAGCCAGCGCGTGCTGGCCAGCCACTACGGGGCGGCTCGCAGGCTGCTACCCTTCCCGGCACGCGCCACCGTCGTGTTGGACGCAGCGGGTCAGCTGGTGTTGGAGTACAAGAGCGGCGTGGAGGTGGGCACTCATCCACAGGACGTGCTGGAGGACTGCCAGGCGCTGTTCGGCGCTTCCCAGCAGCAGGACCTAGACGCGATACCCGATGCGGTGGAAGGGATTGATCACCGCTGAGGCGATGTTCTTGCAGTGGGCGCTGACGCGCTTCATGTAGCGCCGCGGCTGCTCAAGGTCGGGGCGTGGTCATTGATTACACTTGTTTACAACGACCATTCTCTCCTGCAAAAAGGCAATACCGCGCCACAGGCGCCTGTGGCTTCCAGGCCCCCGCAAAGCGGGATGGGGCAATGAAATAGACTATAGGCGTCTTCGAACGTCCCGAACGCGGATCTCGCCGTGCATCAGTTCCGCATCTGGCTCCGCAGAGCCCACGATGGAGCGTCGCACAGGCTGCGCCTAGAGGTGCGGCAGGGCCAAGGCGTGTTGCTGGTGCCGGGCAGCACGCGCACCTTCCTGCTGGGTCGCCACGGTGAGGAGCGCGATCTGAGCGCGGGCGCCGTGCTACGGGCGCAGCTGGTCCATCGCCTGGGTGGTCGCTGGACCTGCTACCGGGTCTGGAGCGGAGATCGGGCCTTCCTGAGCGTCATGCCTGCGATGAGGTGGTTCGCCTGTGTGCCCCAGGCGCTTCCCGATCGGCAGCGCCTCGTGCTGGCGGGATCCGACCGGGGCGAGTCCCTGCCGGAGGCGGAGGAGCCCGACGAGGAAAACACGGTGCCAGGTGGCTGCGAGCTGGCCTTCGACTCCATCCTCCCCAGCCAGGTCAAGGACATCATGCTGATAGGAGCGCCTCGTACGCGCAGCCCATGCAGCTTGACGACCTGGGACGACGAGGAGGTGCTGGCGGCACCCGAGAGCGACGACTGCGAGTGCGAGGAGGTGATCAGCCCCGAGAGCTTCCGGGATTCTCCCTTGGAGGCTTGCTGTTCGGATGGCCCGTTTCTCTGGGACCAGGGCACCGAGTCCAGCGGCTAGCCGTCCTGCAGCAGCCGCACCAGCACCTGGCGGGTGGCGCTCTCGTGGGGCTGGTCCACCTCCACCAGGTCGGTGAGGATGTAGGTCAGCTCCCGCTGGCGCCGGCAGAGCACGGCGGCGGTGGCCCACAGCACCTTGACGGCTGCGGGGTGGTTCTCGCGCAACAGGCGGCGGAAGTCGCCGGCGT
This sequence comes from uncultured Enterobacterales bacterium, assembly GCA_964454135.1. Classification (GTDB taxonomy): domain Bacteria; phylum Myxococcota_A; class UBA796; order UBA796; family JAFGLY01; genus CAYVQL01. The sequence goes on from CAYVQL010000277.1 coordinate 9,057, forward strand.
CCAGGCGCGCGAGCTTGCATTCCTCCAGCGCGTGCACCGAGGCCAGCCGCGGAGCGCCGTCGAGCAGAGCCATCTCGCCGAAGCACTCGCCCGGGTCGAGCTCCGCCAGCGTATGGGGCGGCGCGTTCTCCATGCGCTTGGTGACGCTCAGCGCACCTTGCAGCACCAGATACCAGGCGTCGCCCCCGTCGCCCTCTTCGACGACGCAGTCTCCCTCCTGGTAGGTGCGGATGTCGAGGTAGTGCAGCAGGGCGCTGAGCTCTTCGCGGCTCAGGCCCTGGCCCAGGGGGGTCTTGGAGACGAATACGGACAGGGCATCTCTCGGTTCTGACATGGTGGCCTCCAGGTGAATGCCGTGCTGCGGAACAAAGGTCCTGTCACGGCCCGGCCGGGGCGTCAAGAAATCGGTGCCAACAGGGCTTGTAGTGCGAGCTACGCAACACCCTGGGAGATGGGGGCCGCGCTTGCGAGCCGGACAGCGTCCAGATAGCAAGCCGGCGTCCGCTACGGACATTCATCGTATTTGCAAGGGAGGTATCATCATGTCGAACCAGAAGACCGAAGAGAGCTTGTCCGCCACCAAGATCGGAAAGCAGATCGGTTTTTCCGGACCCAAGGTCAAGAAGGCCATCGCCCAGCTCGGCTTGGAGCCCGCCAGGGTGCGCTGCGGTTGCTCCTACTACGCCGTCGAAGACATCCCCAAGATCAAGAAGGCTATTGCAGGCTAGCGCGACAGCCCACGCGACCCAACAGAGGAGATGGCCCAGCGGGTGCAGGCTGTGTTCGGCCTTGTAGCGGATTAGCTGTCAGAGACCCCCCGTCGTCTTGTCCGCTGTCAGCGGCACCGTGAGCGCGTACGCATGCCCGAGGAACGCAATAGCCGCCTGCAGGAGTTCATCCAACGCCCTCGTCGAGCCGTCTGGACCCTGGCCCTGCCCATGATGGGGGGCATGCTCTTTCACGTGCTCTTCATCATCGTGGACACCGCCTTCGTGGGCCACCTGGGGCCTGAGGCCCTGGCAGCCCTGACCTTCGTGGGCCCGCTCTTCTTCCTGGGATTGGCCCTGGCCGGAGGCCTGGCCACGGGCATCACAGCCGTCATCGCGCAGGCCATCGGCCGCAATGACCATCGGGGCGCCGACCGCACGGCATCCAACGCCTTGAGCCTGGCGCTGCTGTTGGGCTGCGTGCTGCTCGTGGTGGGCGTCTTGCTCGGCTACCGCATGTTGTCGCTGCTCGGCACGGCCGGTGACACCACGCTGCACGCCAAGCAGTACTTCCAGCTGCTCTGCCTGGGCATGCCGCTCTTCTTCGTCTCTGCGGCCCTGCGGGCCGTGCTGAACGGCGAGGGTGACGCGCGCACGCCCATGATCGTGATGGGAGCCTCCACCCTGCTCAACATCGGCCTGGATCCGCTCTTCATCTTCGCGCTCGACATGGGCATACGCGGGGCTGCGCTGGCCACGCTGGTCTCCCAGCTGCTGGCTTTTTCCATCTTCGCCTGGGTCGTGCTCATCCGCCGGCGCGGCTTCGTGCGCGTGCGCCGCGGCCTGCTGTGGCAGCCCTACCCGACACTGATCTGGCGCGTGCTGGCCATCGGGCTGCCCGCGGCCGCCGCGCAGCTGGTGATGTCGCTGGGCATGATGCTGGGCAACCGGCTGTTGGCGCACTTCGGCCAGGTGGCCGTGGCGGGCTTCGGTGCGGCCTCGCGGGTGGACATGATCGTGGCGCTGCCCGTGATGGGCCTGGCGGGCGCGTCCGTGGCCATCATCGGCATGTTCGCCGGTGCCGGCCGCACCGACCTGCTGCGCTCCACGGCGCTCTACACCTACCGCTGGGCCCTGAGCTTCGCCCTGGTCCTGGGCTTGGGGGCTTGGGCTGGCGCCGATCTGGTGATGCAGGTCTTCACCGGCGATGCCGAGGCCATCGCCATTGGGCGCCTCTACCTCGGGTATATGGTCTTCGCCTACCCCTTGATGGCCGTGGGGATCACCTCCGGACGCATCCTCCAGGGCCTGGGGCAAGGTCTTCCCGCGCTGCTCATCACCACGGTGCGCGTGCTGGTGGTGGGCATTCCCCTGGCCTACGCCCTGGTCTACCTGGCGCACGCCCCTATCGATGCGGTGTGGATCTCCATGATCCTGGGGGGCGTCTGTTCCGTTGCGCTGTCCGTCTACTGGGTGCGCCGCACGCTCTGGAGCGACGATCCCATGGCGCGGGCAGGCGCGTCGGCGGCCTGAGCGCGAGCACAACACAGGGAAGCGAGATCATGAGCACCCCCGCGCGCATCGTCTTCGCAACCGCCATGACCCTGGCTCTGGCCTTCGGCCTGCTGCACCACCTGCTGCCCGAGCACCCTCAGGACTTCGACCGCCTGCACGTCTTCCTCTTCAATCTCTGCGCTGGGGGCGGCCTGCTGCTGCACTTCACACGGGGGCCGGGCAGGCTGCACGCCAGCGTGCCCCTCTACCTGGTCCTGGCGTTGGCCTACGCGCTCTCGGCCTACTTCGAGCGCTACCTGCTGACGCTGCTGCTCTCCCTGCCGCTGCTGGCGGTGGTGGAGGCGGCCCGCATCGAGCGCTTCTCCCTCCTGCCGCTTGAGTTCCTGCGGCCCGCACCCGTGCACCGCAAGTTCCACCAGGCCTCGCTGCTATGCCTCTCCACAGGCATCGCCATCGCCGCGGCGGTGATCCTCAACGAGCAATACCTGCACTGGCTGCACATGGAGATGCTGACCCTGGACGTTTTCTTCCTGGGCTACTCCTTTCCCATCTCCCTGGTCACGCTGTCGATATTGTTCTCCTTCATGGCGCCGTCCGCCGGGCCTGCGGACAGAGCGCTGCGAGAGCTGTGCTTCTGGACCATCACCGGCGGCGTGGTGGTCTTCTTCGGCTTCATCCTCTTCGAGCTCGAGACGGCAAAGCTGACCATCTCCCTGGTCTTGTCGGTCGCGGTCTGCCTGGCCTACTGGCTCTTGTGGCGCCATGGCCGGCGGGTCCAGCAGTGGAACATCCTGGTGTCGGGCATGGCTTTTCTGCTCTGCACCGCCATCACCGGCGTCTTCTACATCCTGCAGTACCTGTGGCCGGCGCTGGAGGGCTATCGCGAGTACTTCTTGACGCTGCACGCCACGGTCTCGCTCTACGGCTGGAACCTGAGCGGGCTGTTCATCATCGCGCGCTGGCACGATTTTCCCATCGCCCTGAGCTCGCGGCAGTTCATCGCCCTGCACTGGGCAACCGTCTTCCTGCTGGTCCCGCTGGGCAAGTTCCTGCCTGGCGTGGCCCTGGTGGCCTTGCCGGCCTTTGCGTTGACCGTGCTGGCCGTCTTCTTCCTGGGGGGGCGGCGACAGGTGCCAGTCCCATGAGGCGCAGCTTCGTCAAGGAGTCCTTCTTTTCGCTGCCTGCCGAGGCCCTCTTCGCCTTCCACGAGCGGCCCGACGCCTTTCGGCTGCTGACGCCGGAGAGCTTTGAGATCGAGGTCCTGAGCACGGCCAGCACGCTGCGGCCATCCGAAGACGTGGTGCGGTTCGTCACCCGACCGCTGGGTCTTCCCCAGCGCATGGCCATGGTGCACACACGCTACGAGCCCCCGCATCTGTTCGTGGACGAGCAGCTGCAGGGTCCCTTCTCCACCTGGCGCCACGACCACCAGCTGCGCGCTGGGGGCTGGAAGGGAGATCCGGCGGTCATGCTGCGAGACTGGATCCGCATCTCGCACCCCTTGCTCTTCCTGCCTCTGCCCCTCATCCGGCGGCAGCTCAGAGAGCTCTTCGCGTACCGGCATCGCATCACCGCCCAGACCCTGGCCGCCGAGATGGCCGCCGGCCCCATGGCCGGCCTGCGGGTGGCGGTCACGGGGGCGACGGGCCTGATCGGTCGGCGGCTCTGCGAGCTCTTGCAGGAGCAGGGCTGCCACGTGATCGCCTTGGTACGCGAGCCGCAGCGCGCGCAGCTGGAGGAGGGGATCGAGCAGGTGCGTTGGGACTTCGACGATCCCGGACAGGGAGACTGGCGCGCGGCCCTGGAGCGGGCGGACGCCTTGGTCCACCTGGCGGGCACGCCGCTCTTCGCCCAACGCTGGACGCCGGAATTCAAGCTCCGGATGGAGCGCAGCCGCGTAGAGGGCACGCGGCAGCTGGTGCAGGCCATGGCCGCGGCGCAGCGCAGGCCCCGGGTCTTCGTCTCGGCCTCGGCCATCGGGTTCTACGGCCAGGATGCCGGGGGGCTGTGCGACGAGCGAGCGCCGCCGGGTCAGGACCTGCTGGCCAGGATCTGCCTGGGCTGGGAAGACGAGGCACGGGCAGCGGAACGGCTGGGTGTGCGCTGCGTGCAGCTGCGCATCGGCATCGTGCTGAGCGAGGCTTCCGGGGCGCTCAAGGAGATGCTGCCCCTGTTCAGGCTGGGCCTGGGCGCGGTGCTGGGGCGGCCGGAGCCGTGGATCAACTGGGTGCACCTGGAAGACGTGGTGCGCGTATGCACCATGGCTCTGCTGGATGAGGGCTTGCAGGGGCCGCTGAACGTGGTGGCGCCTCATCCGGTGAGCAACGCGGTGTTCGCGCGCACGCTGGGGCAGGTCCTGGGGCGTCCGTGCTTGCTGCGAGCGCCGGTTTGGGCATTGAAGTTTGGGATTGGCGAGGCGGCAGAGTACGCCTCGGGGGGACCGAGGGTGTTGGCGGATGAAGTGAGGGGGAGGGGATACCGGTTCTTCTTCGATGATTTGGAGGGGGCGTTCCAGAGCTTGTTGGGGAGGTGGTGAGAGCGGACGGGCGGGTATTCCGGGCGGCCTCGGTCAACGCCGCGGCCAACCGACGGAAAAGCAAAGTTGCAGGCCCTTTCGATGGCCGGGCGTACGCAGTGGCATCTCGGATGCCCCGGCGCGCCATAAGGCGCGGGGCTCAAAGGTCCTGCGGACCTTTGAGGGGCAAGCCAGCGGCTGCCGCCGCGGTGCCCGCAGGGCAGGCGCAGCCCTGCTGAGCGCTAGCGATGCGGGGGGAGACAGCCTCACCCCGCGAACAAAGATCAAGGCCTTCCGGGCAGGGTCGGCCACCCTCTAGCCGCAGCGACCGAGACGATGATCGGGGCACGTTCTTTCGGAGACTAGCCCTCCAGCTTCTTCAGCTGCCGCTTGAGGATCGCGACGTGGCCGAACTCTTCGTCGATCAGGTGGTCTATCTTGGCGCGACCGAGGCGCTCGGGGACCATGCGTTTCATGCCCATAAAGAAGAGGATGCTGTCCGCTTCGAACTGCAGGGCCGTCCTTAGGGCAAACATAGGGGTAATATCCTCCGAGATCAGGTCTTCTGGTGAGGTATTTGTGTTGAAGACGTGCTGATCGGCCATGGCCTCGAGGTAGAGCTCCTGCTCACCGTCCGGATCGAAGGTCGGGCTGTGCTGTTCCAAGCCGGCGAACTCCTTGCGCAGGGAGCTGAAGAGAGCCTCGTGGCTGTTCTCCCAGCGCGCAAGCTCCATGAAAAGCTGCTTTGTCTGGGGATCGTTGGCCTGATGGGCGGCTCGGGTGTAGAAGCGGGCGCCGTTGCGCTCCACCTGCTCGGCCATGGCGAGCACTTCATCCAGGTTGAAATCAAAGGCCATACCGGTCTCCTTGTGTTGCAGAGCGCCCTGGGGCGGTGATTCTACCTATTTCATTATCACGCCGGTCCATGAAGGGAGGCT
>CAYVQL010000278.1:0-8561 GCA_964454135.1 uncultured Enterobacterales bacterium
GCGGCGGCGCTGGGGGGGGGGGGGTCGGGCGCGGGGGGTGTGGGGGGGCCGCCGTCGGGGGTGGTCAGGAACCTCCGGGCGGGGGCACTAGCCGAGGAGCGAGCCATGCAGCGCGAGCAGAGCATCCCCTTCATGCGTCTGGGCATCTACGACGAGCTGCGCCCGATGGTGGTGCCCGAAGCGCCCCGCGACCAGCGCCTGAAAGCGGCCAGTGGCGAGATTGGAGCTGACGACATCGCCCAGCTGGGCATCTGCTACCTGCTGGCCATGGACGACGACGCGGAGATCAAGGAGGCCGCGGCCGAGACCGTACGCCGGATGCCCTCGGCGGACCTGGTGGACGCCATCACCCAGCGCAGCCACACCAAGGTGCTGGAGTACGTGGCGGTGCTCAGGGGCGCGGAGCAGGACATTGCCACCAAGGTCTACAGCATCCGCAACGCCAACGACCGCACGGCCATCATGATCGCCGAGCAGGCCGAGCCCGATCTCTGTGAGCGCATCGCCTACGAGCGCGAGCGTATGATGATCACGCCCCAGGTCATCCTGGCGCTGCACGGCAACGCGAACTGCACCGATCAATGGCTGGACAGGGCCGCTTCGTTCCTGCGCATGCACAATATGCTGCCCGAGCTGCCCGAGGAGCGCTTTGCGGAGCCGGCGCCTGCGGAGCCAGCGGCCGCGGCCATGGACCTGGAGGCCGAGATCGAGGCGGCCTTGATGGGTGGGCAGTCCCCCGCGCTGCAGGAGCGCACCCAGCGCGCCATGGAGCTCTTCGATCTGGACGTCGAGGGCGAAGACGACGATCTCTTCGGCGGCTTCGACTTCGACTTCACCGACGACCTGTCCAACTTCAGCTGGGACCTGACCGAAGAGCGAGAGGACGAGCAGGAAGAAGAAGAGCGCAAGAGCATCGAGAAGAAGATCTCCGAGATGACCATCGCCACGAAGGTCAAGCTGGCTCACCTGGGCAACAAGCAGGTACGCACCATCCTGGTGCGGGACCGCAACAAGCTGGTGGCGGTGGCCGTGATCAAGAGCGGGCGCCTGACCGATGGCGAGGTGATCTCCATCGCCTCCAACCGCAACCTGAACGACGACGTCATGCGTGAGGTGGCCTACAACAGGGAGTGGCTGCGCAAGTACCCGGTCAAGGTGGCCCTGGTGAACAACCCCAAGACGCCACCCAGCGTGGCCGTCGGCCTGGTCTCTTCCATGCAGAAGAAAGACCTGATGGACCTGTCGCGCAACCACAACATCCCCAGCGTGGTGGCCACGGCGGCCAAGCGCCTGTTCAAGCAGAAGTACAGGTCCGAGGGCCAGCAGAAGGGCAGGCGAGGATAGGCCTCCCTGGCGGTCCCCCGTCCCCCATCCCCGAATGCGCCCCTGGGACGAAGGGGTTACCGGGCGCCCCGCCAGCGGCCACGATGCGGACCGCGCTGCATCCGCGCTGCACCGGAGGTGTGCGATCGACCCTGAGAAAGCCCCATTGCACGAGCTTACGCTGGATCTCGAAGGTCCGCCGGAGGCCTTGCGTTCGCTCTGTGGCGAGCTGGACGGCCACCTGCGGCAGATCGGGCGCGGGCTGGGGGTGCGCGTCAGCCGCCGGGATGCGCGGCTGCTCGTGCAGGGCGACGACGGGTCGGTGCACCTGGCGGCCCACGCCCTGCAGCAGCTCCACCAGCTCTGCCTGCAGCGTTTTCCGCTTCACAGCACGGATGTGGAGCAGAGCTGCCGGCTGGTGCGGCGCGATCCGCAGGCGGACATCGTGGGCCTGTTCACCGACACCATCTTCGTGCCGGGACGACGGCGCACGGTCTTTCCGCGCACGCCGGGTCAGCGTCGCTACGTCCAGGCCATCCGGGACTACGACCTGGTATTCGCGGTGGGGCCGGCCGGCACCGGCAAGACCTACCTGGCCATGGCCATGGCCGTGGCCGCGCTCAAGCGCAACGAGGTGGCGCGCATCGTCCTGTGCAGGCCGGCCGTGGAGGCGGGTGAGAAGCTGGGCTTCTTGCCAGGAGACATGGCCGAGAAGGTCAATCCCTACCTGCGCCCGCTCTACGACGCGCTGCACGACATGGTGTCCTACGAGAAGGCCGCCCGCCTCGTGCAGCGCGGCATCATCGAGGTGGCGCCGCTGGCCTTCATGCGAGGGCGGACCCTGAACCAGGCCTTCGCCATCCTGGATGAAGCCCAGAACACCTCGCCCGAACAGATGAAGATGTTCCTGACGCGTCTGGGCAACGACACTCAAGCTGTCGTCACGGGAGACGTCACCCAGATCGATCTGCCCGAAGGCAGGGTCTCGGGCCTGATCGACGCCTCCAGGCTGCTGCGGGGCATTCCGGGGATCGGCCTGGTGGAGTTCACCAAGGCCGACGTGGTCCGGCATCGGCTCGTTGCTGCTATCATCGCTGCGTACGAGCGCCGTTCGACCGAGATCCCTGCCAAGGGCGCTCGGAGCCGGGAGTAGAGCCTTGGCGAAAAAGAAGAAGGCAGCCCGCATCAGCTGGACGGAGGTCAAGGCTCGCCTGCGTGCGCTGCCCCTGGCGCGGCCTCTGCTGCTGCTGACCGTCTGCACCGTCGCGGCCATGCTGATGACCGACTACGTGCGCATGCCGGAGCAGGATTTCGGTGTCGGCGACGTGGCCCCCTACGACTTCTGGGCGCCCACCACCTTCACCTTCGAGGACGATGAGACCACCGCCAAGCGCAAGCAGGAGGCCAGCGACGCCGTCCTCCAGGTCTACGATCTGGACGTGACCATGGGCGCCAAGCTGCAGAACCGCGTCAGCCTGGCCTTCGACGCAGCCCGACGAAAGCTGCAGGGAGCCAGCCAGGTGGTGGAGGGCGAGGAGACGTTGCCCCCGGACGTGGAGACCCTGGCCATCATCGCCAACGAGTTCCTGGCCAGCCTGGAGGCGGACCTGGAGCAGGACCACCTGTTGGCCCTGACCGAGGTGGGCTTCTCGACGCCCGTGGAAGCGCTGACCAACGAGTTCATCGGCGTGGCCATGCGCCGCAACATCGTGGCCGATCGCAGCATGGTGCCCAGCGGCGGCCGACCCATCGCCGTCATGCGCCTCTCCTCCGACTCCCGGCAGGAGGTGCTGTTGGAGGACATGCGCGACGTGGTCACGCTGGAGCAGGCGCGTCACGACCTGGCCGCCTACGCCTATTCCCACGACGAGTCCGCGGGAGGAGCGGCCGCGGATCGAGCCGCGGCGGCCATCGCCAGCAAGACGCTGCGCACCAACTTCGATCCCAACGCTCTGTTGACCGAGAAGCGCCGGCAGAAGGCGTCCGGCGAGGTGCCACCGGTGGAGATGGTGGTCAAGGAGGGCACCATCCTCTTCCGCGACGGGGACGTGCTCACCCAGCGCCAGATCCGCATGTACGAGGAGCTGCGCCAGAGCCAGAGCAGCGCCAACACCGCGGCTGTGGTGCTCTCGCTGCTGGCCTTCTGCACCATCGTGCTCTCCACCTTCTACGTCTTCGGCGCCAACTACATGTCGAAGTTCGCGGTCCGCATGCGCTCGCTCTACGCCATGGCCTTCTTGCTCCTGTTGCTGCTGGGAGCCGCGCGCATCGCCATGGAGTTCGGCGCCGTGGTCTTCGCCAACACGGGCATGGGGCCCATGCCCTCCAGCTTCTGGTACATCGTTCCCCTGGCGGGCGGCGCCATGTTGGTCCGCATCCTGGCCAACGGGGACACGGCCCTGGTCTTCGCGGTGGTGGTCTCGCTGCTGGTGGGCGTCATGATGGACCAGCAGGTCTTCTACGCCCTCTTCTTCCTGCTCTCCTCCGCCGCGGCCGCCGGCGGCATCTCCCAGACCCAGGAGCGAGCGCAGGTGCTGCGGGCCGGCCTGCAGACCGCGGTGGTGAACGCCGCGGTGGTGCTGCTGATCGAGCTGCTGCGCCTGCACCTGACCGATGCCGGCAGCATCTCGCTGCGCGTGCTGGCCTGGGACATGGTCTTCGCCGCCCTGGGCGGGCTGATCTCGGCGGTGATGGTGCTGGGGCTGGTGCCCCTCTTCGAGATGTTCGGCTTCGTCACCGACTACAAGCTGCTGGAGCTGGCCAACCTCAACCACCCCCTGCTGCGGCAGCTGATGCTGCGTGCGCCCGGAACCTACCACCACTCGGTCAGCGTGGGCCTGCTCTCGGAGGCCGCCGCCGAGGCCATCGGCGCCGACAAGCTCTCCGTGCGCGTGGCCAGCTACTTCCACGACATCGGAAAGGTCAGCAAGCCGCAGTTCTTCGTCGAGAACCAGCGCGACATCGCCAATCCCCACGACCGCATGCCCCCGCGCAAGTCCGCCTCCCTGATCATTCGGCACGTGCGCAGCGGGGCGCGTATCGCAGCCCATAACCGCCTGCCGCAGCCGGTCATCGACAATATCCGCATGCACCACGGCACCGGGCTGGTGAAGTACTTCTTCGACAAGGCGCAGCAGCTGGCGGGTCCCGATGAGCGGGTGGACGAGAACGACTACCGCTACCCCGGCCCCCTGCCCAATACGCGCGAGGCCGGCATCCTGCACCTGGCGGACAAGGTGGAGGCCGCCTGCCGCGCCATCAAGAACCCCACGCCCGAGAAGTTCCGCGACATGATCCAGAAGCTGATGAGCGCCGCCATGAACGACGGGCAGCTGGAGGACTGCGCCCTGACGCTCAAGGATCTCTACACCATCGGCAAGTCCTTCTCGGATGTGTTGATGAGCATCTACCACCACCGCATCGAGTACCCGGACTCGCCCCCCACCCAGGAGAGCACGGATGGCGCGGTCGGCTCCAGGGCTGGCTCTTCCGCGACAGGCAGCGTCATCACGCTGGAGATCCAGAACCCTCTCGGACCCAGGGCCGACGAGCTGCTCGAGGCCCGCGCGCCCGATCCGGATGACGACGTGCTGCCCGGTGACGAGTGGGACGAGGAATCCTCGGTGGTGCTGCGCAAGGAAGAGCCGGCCGCGGAGGAATGATGCCCGTCGAGGTCAGCCTGCAGGATGTGACCTGGGACGCCCAGGCCGTGGCGGCGGACGGCCAGGTTCTGCTGGACAGCCTGGACCTGGCGCAGGCCGAGCTCTCGGTGCTGATCTGCGACGACGCTTTCATCCAGCCCTTGAACAGGGACTATCGCAGCCAGGATCGGCCCACGGACGTGCTCTCGTTCGCCATGCGCGAGGGGGAGCTGGCCGACCCGCAGGATCCCTTGTTGGGCGACGTGGTGATCAGCCTGCAGACCGCCCGGCGCCAGGCCGAGCAGCAGGGGCATAGCGTGGACCGCGAGGTCCGCATCCTGCTGACGCACGGCCTGCTGCACCTGTTGGGTCAGCACCATGGCGATGAGGACCAACGGCAGCGCATGCTTGCCGAGCAGGCCCGCCTGCTGGCGTTGCTGCCGCGACGCTGAGCCCCTACCTCTCCTGTGCCGGGGATGCTATTCTCCCCGCTCCCCAATCCTGCAAGGGCGGGCCCATGATCCCCTTCGAAGCGAGCAGCCAGCTGAAAACCCTTCGTGAACGCGTGGATGCGCTCCGGGGGCATCTTTGACGTGGAAGGGCGCCTGGTGCGCATCCAGGAGCTTGAGACCATCGCCGGAGAGGAGTCCTTCTGGCGCGATCCGACGGCCGCCCAGCGCCTGATGAAAGAGAAGGCGGATCTGGAGCGCGTGGTCCAGGCCTGGCAGGAGCAGGACGAGGCCGTGAGCGACAGCGAGGTCTTGCTCGAGCTGGCGGTGGACGAGGACGACGAAGACACCCTGAAGGAGGTCGAGCAGGCCCTGCCCGGGCTCGAGGAGTCCCTGCGCGGGCTGGAGATGCGGCGCATCCTCTCGGGCAGCTCGGACCGCTCTTCGGCGATCATGGAGATCAACTCGGGCGCCGGTGGCAAAGATGCGGCCGACTGGGCGGACATGCTCAAGCGCATGTACCTGCGCTGGGCGGATCGCATGGGCTTCAAGGTGCGCGTGATGGACGAGCAGCAGCAGGAAGAGGGGGGCATCAGCCACTGCACCATGCAGGTGGAGGGTGAGTACGCCTATGGCTACCTGCAGTCCGAAATAGGGGTGCATCGACTGGTGCGCATCTCGCCCTTCGACAAGGACGCGCGCCGGCACACGGCCTTCGCCTCGGTGGGGGCCATCCCCGCCATCGACGATGACATCGAGGTGGACGTCGCGGAGAGCGATCTGCGCATCGACACCTTCCGCTCCAGCGGGGCGGGGGGCCAGCACGTCAACACCACCGACTCGGCCGTGCGTATCACGCACCTGCCCACCAACACGGTGGTGGTCTGTCGCAGCGAGCGCTCCCAGCACAAGAACAAGTCCCAGGCCCTCAAGCTGCTGCGCGCCAAGCTGCACGAGGCCGAGGAGCAGCGGCGCCGCGCCGAAGCGGAGAGCATGCACCAGGAAAAGAAGCGCATCGAGTGGGGCAGCCAGATCCGCAGCTACGTGCTGCAGCCCTACCGGCTGGTCAAGGACGTGCGCACGGGCATGGAGATGGGCAACGTGGACCGCTTCCTGGACGGAGATATCATCTCGTTCATGGAAGCCTGGCTCGTACACCAGGCCAACGAGCAGCAAAATACGGGTTAGTTCCCCACCGGCCAGCCTGGTCGTCCCTGGATTATGAAACCAGGGGCGGCCTGGCGCTTTCACGGTGGGGAACAACGCGGGGGAGGGGGAGCGCGAAGCGCGATATGGGGGAGGAGGTTCCCCCTCCCCCATCTGTTTTCATGATAGGGGTACAGTCTCACCTCGGCAGCCGGGCGACCCGGCAGGGAGCGAACATGCGCGTGCGGCATCTTCTTCTGGCCATCCCCCTGGTGCTGGCTTGCGACGACGAGAAGGACAGCGGGCCCGCCGATGGAGTGAGCGGCATCTCGGGCAGCATCGAGATCACAGGCGAAGATCTCACGGGAGCCATAGACATCCAGCAGGCCTTCGGCTTCAACGCCGACGGCGTGGCCGTGCTGTACCTGTCGTCGTCCGCGAGCGCCACCTGTGACGACGTGGTGGCCGACCTGGGCACCGAGAACGTCGATCCCTCCGCCAACTTCCTGGCGGGACACTGCAACGTCACCGTCAAGATCGACTACGACGGCGTGAGCGCCAGCCTGTCGTCGGCCGACGGCGGCCTGGTGGAGCCCACCAGCCTGGACTGCACTCTGGGCGACGGCGCCTTCGAGTGGGGCACGCAGGGGGGCTACAGCGGCTACTACTGGTCGGAGGAGCGCTGGATCGGCTCGCCGGACACCTGGTCCGTGGGCCTGACCGGCGGCGAGGGTGATGACTTCCTGGCGGAACTGAGCATGGATGGCTTCTCCAATGGCTACTTCCAGGACGAGGGCGCCTTCGTCAACTATGCGGCCACCGGACAGGTGGCGGGCGATGTGCACGTGAGCTGGTGCGCGGGAATAGCCTCCACCACCATCTTCCAGTACTGACTGCGCGGCAACGAGCCGGACACGAGGAACGCAGGGGCACCCTGGGGGGTGCTGGGTTAGGGGGCGCAGCCTGCCAACCAGCGTGGGAGCTGCGCCAAGATGCCCAAGACCGGCACCATCGAAGAGGGTCTGTACGACGTGCGGCGGCGCGAAAAGCTGCAGCTGCTGCACGAGGCGGGCATCACGCCCTACCCCTCCAGCCGCCCGGTCCCCCACTGCGCCGCGGATTGCCTCGCCGCAGGCCGGGATCTCTCGGCGGAAGAGCTCGATTCGCGCGGGCTGCGTTTCACCATCGCCGGGCGTGTGCGCGCCAAGAACGAGATGGGCCGCGCTGGCTTCGCCAAGCTGCAGGATCGTTCCGGGCAGCTGCAGATCTACCTGCGAAAGAACCTGGTGGGTCCCGAGGCCTTTGCGCTGTGGAAGAAGCTCGACCTGGGTGACTGGGTACGGGCCAGCGGCGAGCTGATGCTGACGCGGCGCGGCGATCTCACCCTGAAGGTCTCGCAGCTGGACCTGCTCTCCAAGTGCATGCGCTCCCTGCCCGACAAGTGGCGTGGGGTCAGCGACGTGGAGTTCCGCTACCGGCATCGCTACGTGGACCTCTTGATGGACCCGGACGTGCAGCGCATCTTCCGCACCCGAGCGGCCGTGCTGCGGCGGCTGCGTCGCTTCTTCGAGGCGCGCGACTTCCTCGAGGTCGAGACGCCCATGATGCACGTCATCCCGGGCGGAGCGGCCGCCCGCCCCTTCGTCACCCATCACAACGCGCTGGACATCGATCTCTACCTGCGCGTAGCGCCCGAGCTCTTCCTGAAGCGGCTGGTGGTGGGCGGCTTCGAGAGGGTGTTCGAGGTCAACCGCAACTTCCGCAACGAGGGGCTGAGCCAGAAGCACAACCCCGAGTTCACCATGCTGGAGTTCTACCAGGCCCACGCCACCTACGAGGACCTGATGCAGCTCACCGAGGAGCTGGTCTGCGAGCTGGTACGAGGCGTGGACCAAGGCATGGTGCTGCCCTGGGGCGATGAGCGCATCCGCTTCGCGGCGCCCGGGGGCCCGGCCCCCATAGGGGCGGGGTTCAGCCCACACAACGGCCGGTGCGCGCCGGG
>CAYVQL010000278.1:8571-14690 GCA_964454135.1 uncultured Enterobacterales bacterium
TGCGGTGGGGCGGGCCGTTGGCCCCGCGCCACCATGGGAGAGCTGATCAGCGAACACACCGGCCTGTCCGAGACGGATCGCGAGGATCCGCAGGCGCTGCGCGCACGGTGGATCGCGGATTTCGGCAACCAGGATGGCTCTGTGGAGAAGACGCTTCCCGAGACCATGGGCAGCTGGTGGGAGTGGTTCTTTGACGCCTATGTGGAAGACAAGCTGCGGGATCCGGTGTTCGTCACACGTTTCCCGGTGGAAATCTCGCCTCTCTCGCGCCGCTGCGACGACGATCCGCGCTTCGTGGACCGCTTCGAGCTGATCATCGCGGGCCAGGAGATCGCCAACGGCTTCAACGAGCTGAACGACCCGGCGGACCAGGCGGCCCGCTTTCAGGCGCAGGCCGCCAAGCGTCAGGCGGGCGAAGACGAGGCCATGTACTACGACGCCGACTACGTCGAGGCCCTCTGCTACGGCATGCCCCCCGCGGCCGGGGAGGGGATCGGCATCGATCGGCTGGTCATGCTGCTGACGGATCAGCAGAGCATCCGCGAGGTGATCCTCTTCCCCACCATGCGCCCCAAGGGCCTCCGCGCCGGGGATCCGGAAGAGGAAGCCCCCGACAAAGCCCCGTCATGAACCAAGCTACCACCGCAGACTGGACGCGCAGCGTCATACGTGGGCTGACCAACAGCTGGCCCGAGTGGGCCTTCGTCTTGATCACGCTCTTGGTGGCCGCAATCCTGCTGGCCGTCTGGCGTCCGGTGGCGCACGAGCTGCGCTTCGCCTGGCGCATGGCGCTGTCCCACCTGCGATCCCACCGCAGGGAATACGGAATCAGCGTGATCACCGTGATCTCCATCGCCGGGGTCACCGTGGGCGTGATGGCCTTGATCATCGTGCTGTCGGTCATGGCGGGCTTCGAGATCGACATGCGCGACAAGATCCTGGGCTCCAACGCCCATGTGGTCGTGCTGCGCTACGGCGGCCCCGTGGAGCTGCCCGAGGTAGTCTCCCAGGCCTCGGAGCGCGTAGATGGCGTGGTGGCCGCCGCGCCCTTCATCTACACCGAGATGATGCTGCGCTCTCCCTATGGCGTGGCCGGCGTCATCCTGAAGGGCATCGATCCGCAGCGCACGCCGCGGGTCACCGAGCTGCAGAAGAACCTGCAGGTGGGCCCCATGGGGATCTTCGAGGACGAAGAGGCCAAGAGCGCCCTGCTCGAGACCCTCTCCACCCCGCCGGCCATCGTCACCCAGGACGTGGACGACACCGAGGTGCTGCCCGGCGTCATCGTGGGGCAGGAGCTGGCGGACCAGCTCAACGTCTACGTGGGCGACAAGGTGCACCTGATCAACCCGGTCAGCGAGGGAACCTCGGGTCCCTTCGGCACGCCGGTGCCCAAGGTCAAGTCGCTGCGGGTGGCGGGGATCTTCTACTCGGGCATGTACGAGTACGACACCAAGTGGGTCTACATCCACAACCACGACGCCCAGGAATTCCTGGAGATGGGCGACGCGGTGACCGGCGTCGAGATCCGGGTCGACGACATCTACGGGGTGGGCGCCATCTGCAGGGAGATCGAGGGCGCGCTGGGCTATCCCTACTACACCCGGCACTGGAAGAACCTGAACATGAAGCTCTTCTCGGCGCTCAAGCTCGAGAAGATCGTGATGGGCATGATCCTGTCGCTGATCGTGCTGGTGGCCAGCTTCTCCATCGCCGGCACCTTGATCCTGGTGGTGATCACCCGCGGCCGCGAAATCGCCATCTTGCGCGCCATGGGCGCCAGCGCCACCGCGGTGCGCTGCGTCTTCATGATCGAAGGCCTGGTCATAGGTACGCTGGGCACGGCCATGGGCACCGCGCTGGGTCTGGCGGGCTGCGCGGGCCTGGATCGCTACCGCTTCCCCCTGGACAGCGATGTCTACTACCTGGACTCGCTGCCCGTGGTGGTCGAGCCGCTGACCGTGCTGTTCGTGATGTACGCCGCGGTGACCATCTGTTTCTACGCCACCCTCTACCCGGCATCCAAGGCGGCGGTCCTGGATCCGGTAGAGGGGCTCCGATACGAGTAGCCATGCCTGTCCCGCCCCAGCAAGAGAATCCCGACTCCGGCGCCTCGCGAGGGGCTGTCCGCGTAGAGGGGAAGAGCGAGGGCGGCACTCGGGTCGTCACGCGTGGCCTGCACAAGCGCTTCGTCAAGGCAGGGCACGTGATCGAGGTTCTGCGCGGCATCGATCTCGAGCTGCGCCCTGGGGAGCGCACCGCCGTGCTGGGGCCCTCGGGTTCGGGCAAGTCCACCTTCCTGCACGTGCTGGGCACCCTGGACAAGCCCAGCGAGGGCCAGGTGTTGTTGAACGACGTAGACGCCTTCTCGGGGGGCTCGCGAGCGGTGGATGCCCGTCGTAACCGCGAAATCGGCTTCATCTTCCAGTTCCACCACCTGCTCTCCCACCTCACGGCGCTGCAGAACGTGACCATGCCGGCCATCATCGCCGGCCTGTCCGCCGCAGCGGCCAACGAGCGGGCGGAGAACCTGCTGGGGCGCCTGATGCTCTCCGACCGCCTGAACCACCGGCCCGGTGAGCTGTCGGGGGGCGAACAACAGCGCGTGGCCATCGCCCGCGCCATGGTGATGCGCCCCGGCCTGCTTCTGGCCGATGAGCCCACCGGCAACCTGGACCCCCGCACCGCCGGCGCCGTCTTCGACGAGCTGTTGGCGCTGCACGAGGAGGTGGGATGCACCCTGTTGGTGGTCACCCACTCGCACCGCCTGGCGGCCAACTTCCCCCGGCGCCTGCGCCTCAACGACGGGCTCTTCGAGGAGGCGGCGTGAAGGAGCTTCTCCGCACTTCGCTACAGTTCTTACCGGCCCTGCTGGCGGCGAGCTTGCTCTCGCTGTCGGGCAGCGCAGTGGCGCAGGACGCCGATCCCCAGCCGGCCGAGCAGCCAGCTGCCCAGGATCCTGCGCCGCCACAGAGCCCCACCGCCGCCCAGGAACCCGCCGACCAGGCGTCTGCCGCCCAGGACAGTCCCCCGGCCACCGAAGAACCGGCAGGCGCCGAGGGCGCCGAGACCCCCGAGGGCGTCGAGACCCCTGTGGATGCCGAGGGCGCCGAGGCCCCCGAGGGCGCCGAAGGCCAAGCCACGCAGGCTCCGCAGGCCAGCGAGGGTGCTGGCGCCGCGCAGGTCCCGCCGGGCCGGGGGGGGCGCCCCCCCCCCCGCCGCCCCCCCCCCCCCCCCCCCCCCCGGCGGGGGGCCCCGCCGCCGCCGAAGGCACGGTGTCTTCCATCGTGATCACTGGTGTGCGGCGTATCGAGGAAGAGGCCATCCGCGCCCGCATCGAGCTGCGCGCCGGCGAGGAGCTCAGCGTCTGGAAGGTACGCCGCGATCTGCGCGCCGTCTATCGCAGCGGCCTGGTGGACGACGTGCAGGTGGATGTGAGCCCCGCCCCCGATGGCCAGGGCGTAGTGGTCAGCTTCGTGGTGGTGGAGAAGCCCGCCATCCGGGCCGTCAAGGTCAAGGGCAACAAGAAGATCAAGGAAGAGGACATCCGCGAGGTGATCGACATCCCCACCTTCGCGGTGCTCAACGAATCCGACATCAAGCTCAACGCGCAGCGCATTCGCGATCTCTACCTCGAGAAGGGCTACTTCCTGGCCGAGGTCAAGCCCGAGGTGCGCGATGTGGCCGACCACCAGGTGGAGCTGACCTTCGACATCACCGAGCATCGCAAGGTGCTGGTCTCGCGCATCGACATCTCGGGCAACGACAACCTGCCCGACCGCAAGATCCGGCGCTTTCTGCAGACCAAGCAGGCCGGCATCGTGCCCTGGCTGACCAACTCGGGCACCTTCCTGGAAGAGAACCTGGAAAACGACGTCTACGTCGTGCGCTCCGTCTACCTCGAGGAAGGCTACGTGGACGTGGCCGTGGACCCGCCGCGGGTCTACCTGTCGCCGGACAAGCGCAACATCTACATCGACATCCACGTCGAAGAGGGCACACGCTACCGCATCGGCAAGATCGAGGTGGATGGCGAGTACATTCCCGAAGAGGGTCTGACCGAGGCCGCCATCTGGCGGCTGATCGAGGGGGACAGCCTGGACGACGTGGAGCGCGACAACCGGCGCGAGCTGGGCGAGAGCGTGGCCTACTACCGGGGCGCCAAGGGCTACGGCTCCCAGGGCGCCAACGCCAGCCGCGACGCGCTGGAGACCGGCCAGTGGTTCAAGCTGACCCACCTGCAGGCCGTCATGCAGGAAATAAGCGACCTCTACGCCGACCAGGGCTACGCCTTCGTCAACGTCGTACCCCTGACCGAGACCGATCCCGAGCGCCAGATCGTGGACATCAGCTTCGACATCCAGCACGGCGAGAAGGTGACCATCGGGCGCATCGACATCTCCGGCAACGACCCCACCTTCGACAAGGTCATCCGGCGCGAGATCCCCATCAACGAGGGCGACTGGTACAGCGGGCGCGCCATCAAGGAGGCCCGCGCTCGTCTGGAGCGCCTGGGCTTCTTCGAGGAGGTGCGCGTGTCCACACCTCGCGGCGAGGGCGAGGACGTGCTGGACATGAACCTGGAGGTCACCGAGCAGCCCACGGGCTCGTTCAGCGTGCAGGCCGGCTTCTCCAACCTGGAGAACTTCGTGCTGGGCCTGAACGTCAGCAAGAACAACTTTTTGGGCCTGGGCTACGTGATGTCCGCCGCCATCAACATCTCCAGCCGGCGGCAGCAGGGCAACCTCTCCTTCTTCGACCCCTACTTCCTCGACAGCCGCTGGACCCTGCAGCTCAACGGCTACGCCCTGAGCCGGCAATGGATCGAGGACGAGTACCAGCGCGGCGGCTCCTTCGCCATCGGCCGCTACCTGGACCCGCGCGACGATGTGCGCCTCACCGCCGACTACACCATCGAGGACGCCGGCCTCAACATCATCGATTCCTACAAGAAGCACATCCTGGGCGGCCAGCTCTACCGCAGCGGCCTCACGTCCACCCTGGGTCTCAACCTCAACGTGGACAAGCGCAACAACCGCATCATGGCCACCCGGGGCTACTACACCAGCCTGGCCACTGAGCTGTCCGGGGGCTTCCGCACCAGCGACGAGGAGGTGCTCTCCCTGCTGGGCGGCGACTTCAACATGTGGGAGAGCCGCTTCAACTTCCGCTACTTCAAGCCCGTCATTCCCAGCAAGGAATGGGTGATCTTCCGCTACAACCTCACCCTGGGCTACATCCGTTCCACCGACGGCAGCGTGGTGCCCTACATCCACCGCTTCCGGGCCGGCGGCATCAACTCGGTGCGCGGCTTCGACTGGTACAGCCTCGGCCCGTCCATCCGCGCCACGGGCTATCGCTCCGGCAACAGCGGCTATATGGGCAGCAACTTCATCGGCAGCGACGACCCCACCATGCCCGACGATCGACTGGTGGTGGGCGGCACCGAGACCTGGATCAACAACATCGAGCTGGAGATGCCCATCGTGAAAGCGGCGGGCATCAGCACCGTGATCTTCTTCGACGCCGGCAACGCCTTCTGCGATCCCTGGGGCGAGGGCCACATCAGCCTGAGCGGATTGCGCACCTCCTACGGCTTCGGCGTGCGCTGGTTCAGCCCGCTGGGCCCGCTGCGCTTCGAGTGGGGCTTCCCGACGCGCGCGCAGGAGGGTGAGCGCAAGGCGGTCTTCGACTTCTCGATCGGGTCTTTCTTCTAGCGACGTGGACTTCGCCGACCCCCTGGTCCCCGGTCGCCTGCTGCGGCGCCACAAGCGCTTCCTGGCCGATGTGTGCCTGGACGGCGGGCGCCAAGTCACGGCCCATGTGCCCAACTCGGGCAGCATGAAGACCTGCCTGGTGGAGGGCGGCCGCGTCTGGCTCTCGCCGGCCCACAACCCTCGCCGCAAGCTGGCCTGGACCCTGGAGGTGACCTTCGCCGGAGAAGGCGGCGATGTGGCCTGCATGGTCAACACCTTCCGCTCCAACCACCTGGTGCGCGAGGCCATCGAGGCGGGGCGTGTCGAAGCCCTGGCGGGCTACGAGAGCGTGCGTGCCGAGGTGCCCTACGGCCGGCGCCGCAGCCGCGCTGGGCGACATGGGCGATCCGTACGCGTTCCCGG
>CAYVQL010000279.1:0-4055 GCA_964454135.1 uncultured Enterobacterales bacterium
TGGCCGACACCGACGGCGATGGCCTGGACGACGGGGATGAGGTGGCCTTCGGCACGGATCCCCTGGTGGCTGACACCGACGGTGACGGCCTGAACGATGGCGAGGAGTACGCCCTGGGCACCGACGGCAACGCCGTGGACAGCGATGGCGACACCTACTCCGACTTCGACGAGGTGCAAGAGGGCACGAGCCCTACGGACGCCGATGACCGCATCTACACGGGCTACTGGCCCTACAATGCCAACAAAGACGATATCACCGGCAGCTCTTTCGCCCAGATGGTCACCGAGGGCGACACCATCGGCCGCTTCACAGGCGTGGACCAGCATGGCGACGAGGTGGAGCTCTACGACTTCGCCGGCCAGGGCAAGTACACCCTGGTGGATGTGTCTACCGAGTGGTGCAGCTACTGCCAGGAGCTGTCCAAGTTCCTGACCCGCCAGCCCTCCATCTTCGAGGGCTATGGCTGGGAAGCCATGGTGGACATGATCGAGGATGGCAGCCTGCAGTGGGTGACCATCCTGACGGAAAACAATTTCGGCGCGCCGGCGTCGCAGGTCACGGTGACCGCCTGGGACGCGGCCTATCCCCATGAACGCATCCCCGTGCTGGCCGACGAGCTGCAGGTCATGCCCAGCCACATCAACGTCTACGGCTACCCCTCGGTGCTGCTGCTGGACGAGGACATGCAGGTGGTGAACTACAACCGCATGAACTACACCGAGGCCTTCGATCAGGCGATTCTGCTGGCCACGCCCTGAGAACTCGCGGCGCGACGGCATAGCCGCGGGGAGCGGGTGACCATGGCGTGGGCCCCACGCCTCCCTCGTGGTTCGCGTCCGCTGGTTTGCGAACCTGCGGGTCCGGATGCTGCTTTGTGGGGCGGAGAGCGAGGACCTGGCCGTCGGACCGGGCATCGACTCGGGTTCTAAGCGTTGTCGGTCGCAGGCCGATCTCTGGCGATGCTGAAAGCGCCGCCCGAATCTGGTAGGATTTCTCGTCCCTCGTCCGGACGGTCGCGTAGCGGCCTCGCATGTATCAAGGAATGCTGTCATGCTTGTTTCCCTGTTGCTGGCAACCGCTCTTCACGCCGCATGCCCTGTTCCCGTCACCTCGGACGCCCTCAACGCGAAGATGAGCGAGGCCGAGAATGCCTACTATTCCATGCAGAAGCCCAGCTTTCGCCAGGCGCGGGAGGCGGCTGCCACTTCGTTGACCTGCCTCAACGAGATCCTCAAGCCGGACGTTGTTGCCACCTACCATCGCCTTATGGCTTTCGACGCCTACCTGCTCAAGGACCACCAGGAGGCTCTTCAGTCTCTGCGTGCGGCGCTCGCGCTCCAGCCGACTTTCAGCTTGCCCGACAAGGTGGCGCCCAAGGGAAATAAGCTACACACCCTCCAGGAACAGGCGCGCAACACCTACGGCGCGGGCTATGAGCAGGTTCCCGTTCCAGTGGGCAAGACGCTCCATATCGATGGCCGCCGCTCCAACCAGAGGCCGGTCGGGCGACCGAGCATTTTTCAGCTGGTGGGCGCCGAAGGCGCCGTGGAGTGGTCGACCTACGTGCGGGCCGATGCCGGTCCGGATGACCTGGCGCAGCTTGGCTTGACCGTGGAACAAGTGGTCATAGGCGCTGCGCCGCCTTCCGAGCCGACGGGTCCTGGGAATGGCACGAAGCGCAGGGGAGGCGCCTTGCTGGTCACGGCCGGCGCGTCCGCCGTGGCAGCCGGCGTTCTGTATGGACTGGCCTACAAGTGGCGTCGGGATTTCGACGATCTGAACAACACCGACATCCAAAAGGCGGGGGAACTGGAGGCAGAACGGAGCCGGATCAACACCTCGGTGTTCATCTCGGCTGGCCTCGGCGGCGCAGCCTTAGGCCTGGGCACCGTCGGGGTGATCGTGCGATGGTGAAGCCCGCCGAGAAGCGGTATCGGGTGCTGGCCCCGGTTGGACGCGGTGAGTTCGGCACCGTCTATCGCGCCGAGATGACGGCTCCGCACGGCTTCTCCAAGATCGTCGCGCTCAAGGTGCTCGATCCATGCTTCCAGCCAGAAGATGAGATGGCTGGGCGTTTTCGGGACGGCGCGCGCATGCTGGGCCTGGTGAACCACCGCGCCCTGACGCAGGTGGACGGGCTCGTACAGCTCGGTGGACGTTGGGCGGTAGTGATGGAGTTCGTGCGTGGCGTGGATCTGGGCCGTATCCTCGAGGCCCATACCATACCCACCGGGCCGACCCTGGAGGTCATTGGTGAGCTATGCGGCGCCTTGGACGCGGCCTATCGCACGCCAGGTCCGGACGGCCGCCCCCTGCAGCTGCTACACAGGAGCATCAAGCCCGACAACATCATGGTCACGCCCTGCGGCGAGGTTAAGCTGGTCGAGTTCGGCATCGCCCGTGCCCGGTTCCAGGCTCGCGAGACGGAGACCGATGCGCACTTGATGGGCTTGAGCGAGTATATGGCGCCCGAGCGGAACGACTTCGAGGAAGGCCCTGCCGGGGATGTCTATTCGTTGGGGGCGGTGCTCTACCGGATCCTGGCCGCGCAGACGCCGGAGCGGGCCTCGCCGCGGGAGGCGCAGCATGCGGAACAGGTGCGGAGCGCCGTGGAAGCAATCGAGAGCCAGGGGGGAATACCTGAGGGGCTTGGCGAGCTGTTGGCTCAAGCGCTCTCCTATGAGCCGACAGCGAGGCCCAGCGCGCGAGACCTCGAGAGGCGCTGCTGGGCGCTACGGGAGAGCCTCGCGGGCGAGCGGTTGAAGGACTGGGCCGAGCACGCGGTGCCGCCCTTGTTGGTCACGCAGATCGCAATGGAAGATGACGATCTCTCTGGGAGCATTCTGCACGATTCCTCTGCCTCCCGGCCCGCGCCGGCGACCCGGCCGCTTGGGCGAGAACGGGCCGAGAAGGAACCTGGCTCGGCTCGGGAACAGGCTGCTGCCCCGGCCGAGCAGCACCTTTCCGCCAGGCTGCCGGCAGGATCTCCTGCGCTGCCTCTGGGGGCGCCTCCCCCCCCACCCCAAGCCCCCACCGGATCGGCCGGGCAGCAGGCGCCGGGGCTTCTTCGGCTGGCAGTCCTGGGCTTCTTCATTGCCGTGGTTCTCCTTGTGGCGGCAGCGGGGATCGCCTGGTTCTTCTGGCCAAGCGATGAGCCAGAGCCAACCCCGGAGCCAGTCAGCCAGGGCGAGTTTCCCACTGCGGACGATGACGCGCCAGAAGAGAACGCTACGGATCTTCAGGGAGAAAACGGCGCAGAGGATCCCGTCGTCGTCGAGAAGCGGAAGACCCTGCGGGGCGACAGGCCCAGGAGCACAAAAATGGAGACCGAGGAGGGGGCGGCGGTCGTTGGGGAGGCCGTTGCCGTTGAGTCCACCCAAGAGTCCGCCATCGTGCGCGTGAGCGGCGATGCTACGAGGGTTGTGCTGCTGTCCAGCACGGGCAAGGAGTACCCGCCAGGAGAGGTCCCTGCGGGCGCCTACGAGATCAGGGCTGTGTTCGAGCAGGATCCGCCCGTGACTGCTGCCCGGATCGAGGCAACGGCCGGATCGACTTTGGAGTTGACGTGCGACGGGACTTTTGGCCGATGCCAATAGCGAACAGGATTGGAGTGGGCTTCCACTGGCCTGTTGTTCGCCATGCTCCGCCTCTGGCGCTTGGCGGCGCGCTGTTCGTCGGCGTGCTGGGCTGGAGCGGGGCTCTGCAGGCAAAATCCAGCGGGACGGGGGTCGCTGCCACCCTCGAACGCTACCTGTCCTGCGCTGAAGGTGATGCCGCGGCGGACTGCGACGATGTGGTGGGACACACACCTATGCAGCTCTATGACTGGTGTCGGAAGACCATGGCGCGTGTGAACCTCGATACTGCCCTGGAGCTCGAGTACACCGGTCGCATCGCGGCCGGCCTGCTCGGCGAGGGCCAGTGCGCGGACGCACTTAGCTTGTTCGAGCACTACCAGAGGCAGGGGGGGGATTCCCAGACGCAACCGGCTGTGCGCTGGCTGCAGGCGCACGATGACGCGATCTCGTCCAAGGGGCGCAAGGGAGACTTCG
>CAYVQL010000279.1:4065-14667 GCA_964454135.1 uncultured Enterobacterales bacterium
CCCCCCCCCCCCCCCCGCACCCCCCCGCCCCCCCCGCCCCCCCCGCCGCCCCCCCCCCCCCCCATGGCGCTGCGCCGGGCATGGTCGACTGCTACCGGACGCACTTGGCCCAGACCACCGACCAGAAACGTGCCCTTGTCGAGAAGCGTCTGGCGAAGACGATACCGCAGGTCTTCCCGGAGCTGGAAACAGAACAAGAAGAGGAGGTGGTCAAGCTCGACGAATCCGACAAGGACGGCGACAGCTTCCCAGCCTACAAGGACTGCGATGACGCCGACAAGCAGATCTTCCCAGGTGCCAACGACTATGTGGATGACGGCATCGATCAGAATTGCGATGGCGTCGATGGGATCGACGGCGATGGAGACGGCGCTGCCTGGGATCACTATGGCGGCAAGGACTGCAACGACGCTGACGCCAGCGTGCATCCAGGCGCCAAGGACAAGCTGGGCGACGATGTGGACCAGGACTGCGACGGCATCGACGGCACCGATGCCGACGGGGACTGGCACGTGGCGGCATCATCCGGGGGCCCCGATTGCGACGACGAGGACAGCGCCGTCCACCCCGAGGCCAGGGACTATCTGGGTGATGGCGTGGACCAGAACTGCGATGGAGCCGATGGGGTCGATGCGGACGGAGATGGCTACGCCTCCGCCAGCCTCGGCGGCGTGGACTGCGACGACAACGACCCAGAGTTGCGGCCTGGTACGGTGGACGCCTTTGGCGACGGCATCGATCAGAACTGCGATGGGTGCGATGGCATCGATGCCGATGGTGACGGCTTCGCATCCAGGCGGTCGGGGGGAGACGATCCGGACGACTCCGATCCCCATGTTCCCTACGACGCCGCTGCAGAGCTGGCGGCTCTCTTTCGCGACCGACACGCCCTCACCATCGGTCTGCGGGGCAGCGTCGGTCTCGATCAATCCGCGGAGCGCTTCTACCTTCCCTTTGGGGGAGAAGCGGTAGTGGCGCACCACATCAGCGAGCGCCTGGCCCTGCGCCTCAACACACGGTTCATGCGTACGCGCGAGGAGTGGGCCGACGTGTTGGAGCCCTGGTACTCGGACGATGCTCCGGCGGCGGGCTATGACTACGGCATGTGGTCACTGCACGAGATAGCCATGGTCACCCGGGACCTGGGGCGATCCGCCAGCCTCTCACCCTTGTATCTGGGGGTTGGCGCCGGGTTGGGCTGCGGATTGCTCAACGACAAGCAGGACATCAACGCGCCGCTGCTGGGCGGGTTGAGCATCGCTCTGGAGCTGCTGGTGGGCTTCTCGCCCCACCTGGGCAAGGGCTGGCACCTGCCCATCGAGCTGGTCTCGAGCTATTACGGCACGCCAGCCTACAGGATGCCGACGTACACTGGTAGGCAATCCGGCCTGCGCCCCCACAGCGTGCTGCTGGTCGCGCTCGCGGTGGGGGTCGAGAAATGAGCGGTTCTCGCTTCCTGCCTTCTCTCTGCGCCTTGGGTCCCCTCACGCTGGTCCTGGGGTCATTCGGCTGCGGATCGGCGCGTCCTTCAGACTTTCTGATCCTGGAGGACGTGGTCCCCGAGGCCACTGGCCAGGTCTGCGATCCCGGATGGGAGATGGCGGAGCCGTGGGACCTCTGCATCTTCTTGGAGGAGGGGCACTTCGAGCTGCGGTTCAATATGTCCCTGGAGTTCGAGAGTATGATTGAGGAGGGCGAGCCCGGCTGCGTCACCGAACAGTCGCTCGTCGAGCTGCGGACCGAGTTCGCGCGTATCTCGGTGGAGCCTGAACCCGAGTTCGAATCCCAGGATTTCGATGAGCTTCCTCTGGCGGTGGACTGTGCCGAGCCCAGCGTTCTGCGCCCCGGGCCCGATGCGCAGGACTATCTGGGCAAGCTCGACGCCACCGACATAGCCCCTTATGGCTGCGCGTTCCTGGAGCTCTTCGAGGGCCTGGCTGGCGAGAACGATGCAAGGCTAGCCGTGTACGCCCCTTTCTGGATATGGGATTGAGCCCAGTCGGGGCTGGTGACCAGCAGCAATTATCGAAGCGGAAGCACGATGACCGAAGAGGAAGACAAGCACGACACGGCCCCGGACATGGGGAAGTCGAGCGAGAACGTCAAGCGCAGCTACAGGCTGATATCGAGCCTCGGTCAGGGGGGCTTCGGGACAGTCTATCGAGCCCAACTGGAGGGCACCCGGGGCTTTTCGAAGACCGTGGCGATCAAGGTGCTCAATGAAGACCGGGCCGGCGTTGCGGACTTCCAGCGCCGTTTGCGCGATGAGGCGCGCATGCTCTCGATGCTGAAGCATCGAGCCATCGTTTACGTCGAGGATCTGGTTCGCATCGAGGGGCGCTGGGCGGTAGTGATGGAGTTTATCGAGGGGACTGATGTTGAGAACCTGATAGCCCTTGGGCCCGTGCCTCCGCGGAGCACCTGCGAGATCGTGGCCGAGGTGGCATCGGCGTTGCTGGTCGCGCACGAGGCGAAAGACCCGACGAGCGGATCCCCCCTGTCCATGGTCCACCGCGACGTGAAGCCGGCCAACATCAGGATTACGCCATCTGGAGAGGTCAAGGTGTTGGATTTCGGTGTGGCGCGAGCCACGCTGACTACACGCGAGGCGCGTACAAGGTCCATCGCGTTCGGCTCTGACGGCTACCTCGCACCGGAGCGCTACGACCGGCTAGACACAGCTGCTGGCGACGTCTACGCGCTGGGAGCCGTCACCTTCGAGTGCCTCTCGGGAGACGAGCTCGGACAGCTCTCGGTCAACTTCGTTCAGCACAAGGTGAAGCTCAAGCGAAAGCTGGACAAGCTGGCAGAGCGGCTCCAGGGGCCATTCGGCGCGGAGATCACAGGTTTCGTCAACAGGATGATGTCATACGACCACCGTGACCGTCCGGAGACCGCCGAGGTGGCGGACCGCTTTCAGGAGCTGATGCTACGCGCTCCAGGTCAGTGGCTCAAGCGCTGGGCTCCCGAAGCCCTGGGGCGAGTGAAGAGCCGAGAGGCTCCTCTCGGGGATAGGGATGAGCCGTCAGGGGAATCGCGCACGGGGGATGGACTCGACGACCCTACTCGTCCCGCAGAGCACCCGCCGAGCGCCGCTCCGGAGAAGGCGTCTGACGGTGCCAAGAGGGGGGACGTCGTGGCAGGCCGGCGCGTCGCCGCCGAGTCTACGGGGCAGTTCTGGTCGGATTTGGCAGCGGTGTCAGCGACGAAGAGGGTTTCCGCCCAGCACGAGGCTCAGGAGCGGCAGGAGGCCGCCGCAGCACCCTCCGGTCCGGCGACAGAGGCCCCGTCTCCGAGGGTGATCCGCGAGCCGGTGCTGGCGCAGGCGTCCAGGCGGCCCGCCGCCCCCGCGGGCCCACGCCAAAAGCAAGCCGCGCCGGCCGTTCCGGCTCGCGATGGAGCGCCGAAGGTGAAGCCCGCAGCCACACCGCGGCCTGAGGGGGCAGGGAAGCCCAAGAGGCAGGCAGCCAGGCTCCCGCCCAAGATGGTCCGCTACCCCGGGGGCAAGCCCGGGGCAGGGGCGGCAGAGAAGCGTGCGAGCAAGGCCACCGCCGTGATCCGTCGCCCGGATGTTGAGCCCGTCAAGCCGCAGGGACCGGACAAGAGAAAGACGCTCATCATTGCGCTGGCGGCTTTTTTCGGTCTTGGATTGGTCGGTGGGCTCGCCGCGATCTTCTGGCCCGAGCCACCGCCGCCGATCGAGGAGAAGCCCGCGCCTGAGCCTAGGCCCCCGCCCTCCATGCCGCCGGTCGAGAAAAAACCTGTCAAGAAGAAGAAGCTGCCCACTACCGGTCGAGTTTCGGTCGAGATCTCGGATGGAATCGGCTCGATCTACCTCACTGACGCTAGCGGCACGCAACACGGTGAAGGCATGGTCCCTGCCGGCTCCTACGTCTTGCACTTCGCCATGAACAGCGGGAGGAAGATATCCACTTCCGCGTTCGACGTGACGGCGGGCGTCCACGTCGAGTTCCGTTGCAGCGAGATGGCGCAGGCCTGCAATCGGAAATAGCCGCGCCAAGCTTTGTGCCTGGGTTCGCTCGTTCCGCTTGCCCGCATCCCTGACTTCCAGTTGCGGTGCTGGGCGTGATAGTATCGGGTCGTTCCTTCGAGACTGGTGATGGGATGTCGTTGCTGTTCGTTATTCTGGCAGGATTGCAGTCGGTTGAAGCGCACTGTCCGGCGACGGTGGCCATTCTGGGCAGCGACGTCGAAAAAGGAGTCGCCGCCTTCCGCGAGTTCGAGTGGGAGGATTTCACGTATATGCTCAACGAGGTGGGTAATGACCTGGAATGCCTCGAGGAGCTGATCGACAGCGATGTGGCACTCGATGTCCACGTGCTGTACGCTCTTTCCGCCGTGCCCGACGAACATGTGGTTCTCGCGAAAGCTGCCTGGCGCGGCGTGCTCTCGCTCGATTCCGGCTTCGAGCCCGAGTCCTCGATCGCAGCGACGGGCAGCTTCCTGCGCGATGCCTTCGACACTGCTGCGGCGAGCTCGGATTCATCGACGAAACGGCTGGTGGACGGAAAGTGGTTCATCGACGGCACGCCTGGGGCCAGCGAGGTTCCCATCGACCGCACAGCCGTGGTCCAGTTGCTCGACGACCTGTCGGGCATCCGGACTTTCTACATGATGGGGGGTGGGCAGGTCCCCGTCGAGCTGGCGCCCTTCATCTACAGCGAAGAGCCCGACCTCACGCCTTGGATCCCTCCGGCCTCTCCGCCAACTCCCGAGCCTGAGCGCCGCACCTCGGTGGGCTTGCTCGTCGGGGGGCTGGCCTGCGTCGCCGTCGGCGCGGGAGGGGTGATCTATGGTCACAGCAAGCGTGACGACCTGGAGGGCGCCAACAGCCTCACCGAGGCCGACAAGATCTACAAGCGCGCCTTTCCGGTCACGCTTGGCGGGCATATTTTCGGGGGCGTGGGCGGGGGCCTGGTCCTCAGCGCCGTCTTCGTGAACAAATGGTGAAGCCGCCTGCTGCAGATGGGCGCCCCGCGTCCCCCGATGCTGGTCTCGATGATGCAGGCAGCCAGGCGCAAGTACGCCGGGCCCTGCCCTTGCCCCCGCCTCCACCGCGCATTGGCGCGCGGGGCGAATCCGTCACGCGGATAATCTCTCGAAAGGCGGTGAAGGGCGGGGGCAGGAGACCTGCCCGTAGAGAGGTCCAGACGCGGATGATCCGCGCCAGGCACAAGGGGCATCCCGAGCCCGTGGCCTTGCCCGCCGACTACCTTGAGCAGCTTCGGCCGCCCCCCGAGGCCGCGCCGCCCCCTTCCAGGGGCCAGAAGCCCGCTGCTGCGAGGGATACGTCCAAGGCCCGGCAAGCGCCGTCCGGCAAGGAGGAGAAGAGCGCTCGCGAGCCTATGCCGAAGTCCTCGTCGGGCTTGCCCTTGCTGATCGCGGTCGCTTTTCTGGCGCTCCTGGCGTGGGGTATGTTCTACCTCAACCGCGAGCTGGACTTGTTCGGGGGCGGAGCGGAGGCGGAGCAGGCCCAACTCGAGGAGGAGGTCGCTCCTGCGGAGGCGGGCGCCCCATCGACAGAGGAGGAGTCAGTCACCGAAGCACCGGCCATCGCCAAGCCCAAGAAGGGCTCCAGTGCCCGCAAGCGGTCCACGCCAAGCTCCAAGAAGGCCGCGAAAGCCGAGGAAGGTGCTTCTGCTTCTCCCGCGGAAGGCGCAGCAGTTCGTCCCGAGGAACCGGAGGCCCAGGATCAGGCCGACCAAGACGAGGATGCAACGACGGAGGAGGGTGAGCAGGCCCCCGACGAGCAGGCCAACCCGGAGTCCGCGCTGGGGGTTGTCGTCGTGCAGGGTGCCATTTTGAGCGTGAGGTTGGCAGGGAACGGGAGAAACTGGCCTCAAGGCGCGGTCCCGCCTGGCGATTACCGCGTGGCTGTGGCGTTCGCCCAAGGCGAGACGGCCAGGCTACCGGGACTGTTGACCGTGGCTGCTGGGCAGACGGTCGTCGTGTCCTGCGATGACCAGGAATTGGCCTGTCACGTGGTCGAGTAGCGCGCGTCGCGACAAGACCAGGGAGCAGCACGCAGAGAACCGTCTTGCGCCCCTTTTTGCGCCGCGGTGTCAGGTCACTGGGCGCTGATCGCAGGCTGGTTGGGCAGCCCGATGATCCCCTTGACAAGAGGGGTGCTGCGTCGAAGATCCCCGCGTGTGGGCTTTATTGTCTAGGCATGATAGCATTACCGCTCTCTCTATATGGAGGTTCCGATGGCCAAGTTGCGAAGAGGCGTCACGCAACGGGGAGACAAGCGGGCCAAGAGCCGGCTCGACTTCGACATGCACACCACGTTGCTACCAGCGCCGGTGGTCTTCCCTCACCAGAAGCGTTGGACGGGCAAGCTCAGCCCTGACGACATCACAGAGCTGCGTAGCTCTCCTTTTCGCAACATGACCCAGCTCTTCGAGCGTTTCGAGCCCGAGGTCCAGTTCAGCTTGGATGCCGAGCTGCGCGACGAGCTGCTGGAGGAGATGAAGGAGGCGGGCGTCTCGGCTGCTGAGGGCAAGGCGCTGCAGGGAGCCTGGAAGGTGCGGGGTACGGTCCGCAAGCTGGCCGATTTCTCTCCCGCGCAGATCGCTGCGGGGGGCGAGAACTGGGATGAGAACATCCTGCAGTACCTGGGCCGCCTCGACAAGATGCTCGCCCGCTTGGCTGCCGAGGCCAGCGAGATCGAGTTCGACGAACAAGAGGAGCTGGTCGAGGCACTTGACCTGCTAATCGAAGTACTCTCCGAGAGTGACGCCTAGGGCAGGAGCACAGCAAGATGAGCATGAAACGCACGACGACGCGAAAGAGGACGGAAAAGGTACGCAGCGCCCACCAGAAGAGATCTGTCCGCGAGGCGCTCGACAACGTCGAACCACTACTCGAGGCGGTCGAGGCCGATCTGGCTGATTGGGTTCGAGCTCGTATGGGGTTGATCTACGACGATGGGATCGAGTTCGACAGCGCGCACGTGGATTGCATGGTGGAGTGCTTGAAGGATCTGCGTGCCAGCTTGAGCGATGCGGCTGGGCCTCGTGCTTTTCGCGAGGCGCTCAACGCGCGTCGCGAAGCGGTGAGCGCCGCAAGAGACGAGGTGTCACGGCTGCTGCTGGAGCAGACGCGCCCGGTCGAGGTCGCCTACCGCCAGGT
This sequence comes from uncultured Enterobacterales bacterium, assembly GCA_964454135.1. Taxonomy (GTDB): domain Bacteria; phylum Myxococcota_A; class UBA796; order UBA796; family JAFGLY01; genus CAYVQL01. The sequence goes on from CAYVQL010000279.1 coordinate 11,218, forward strand.
CGAGCAGGTGCTCGCCAACGGCCAGGGGCAGGCCGAGGTTATCGTGCTGCCCGTTCTGCCGAAAGAGGTGGGCAATCGCATGTTCGACGAGTGGGGCAGCGACTACCTCGAGGGCGACGTGCCTCCCAAGGTGGCGGCCATGCGGCAGGTGCTCGAGCAGCGCAACCGCAACCTGTCGCCGGCGGGTTGGGTGGGGCTGGCCACAGTCCCGGATTTCGGGATCCGCGGCTACGACCACCTGCGCAAGGCGCTGGCGGCGTTCAGCGAACGCCACAAAGTCGTCCTGTTGGCCACGCCCCGCACCAAGAAACGCAAGGGCGATCTGGTCCAGAACGTTGTGGAATCCGTGCGCAACGATCGCATGCAAGGGGTGCTGGCCAACGGGCAAAACCCCCGCGTGAGTCACTATATCGGCGATGTTGTGGCCCGGGAGGGCTTCAGCGCGCCAGACGGCGAGCCCTTGGACGAGGAGATCGTGATCCCGCCCATCTACGCAGTGGCCGGCGCCATTGCCCGCAATGACTACGACAAGGGCGTGCACGAGCCGCCAGCGTCGGTGATGCTTGGCGCGGGGGGCGAAATCCAGGTGACCCGAGTCCTCAACGAGTTCACCGATCGCCAGTGGACCGAAGCCCACAATGCCGATCCCCAGCCGCTCAACGTGGTCTACTACCACCCGGAATATCAGCAGGCCTTCGTCTTTGGCGCGCACGTGGCGGGCGGTCAGGTCGAGACGCTCGGATCGCAGCGCATCATCGACAAGCTGTCAGTGCTGGCCACCAAGCTGTTGACCGAGAACCTGGGCCAGGCCAACGTCTCGGATCCCAAGCGCAAGAGGGATCTGGAAAAGGCGGCCCTGCAGATCCTCAAGGAGCAGAGGCGCATGAACGCGCTGAAGGACGATGGCAAGAACCAGGTCGAGGTGAAGAAGATCGGGGAGGGCGCCTGGAGCGTGCGCTTCCTGGTGGACCCGTCTACGCTGGACACGGCGTTCCAGTTCGAAGTCATCAAGACCAAGGACGATGAGAGCTGATAAAATGATCCTCCCAATGGGGGGATGAGCGTCAACACCGCGGAGGAGTGACCCCATGGCCTACAACGTAGAATTCGGCGACCTGAAGTTCAGGGCTTCGTTTTTCGAGTTCAAGCAGATGCATCCATCGGACGTGGCTGGCATGCCCGGTCGGGGTGACACCCAGATCACATTGCGGCTCTGGGTGATCTCGGGCGACGACTACAACATGGAAACGGAAGTGCGGACGGCGCTGTTCGAGCACGCCAACTTCTACCGCGGCGACGAGATGAACCAGCCGCAGCTGCTGACCCTCGAGGTGGAGCTGAACCTGGGAGAGGGCAAGCACATGTACACCATCGATAATGCCTGGCTCGAGAGCTACGAGGAGTTCCAGGAGACGACCTACGCGCCCGATTTCACCGAGGTCACCCTCAAGCGCCTCGAGCCCAACACCACCGAGCGCATCCGCGCCGAGGTCCGCAAGGGAGAGACTTCGGCCGAGCTGAGGATGGAGCTGCTCTTCAGGGGATTCGTTGAAGACGGCAAGGGTTCCGCCATCGAGGAGCTGTAAGGAGGCATCATGCAGTACAGGACCAACTTCGGAGAGGCCACATTCGTTGCCAGCAGCGTCAAGGTCTCCGCGTATACCCAGGTCGCGGCGGGCGAGCGCGCAGCTCGCGATACCACCTCCATCAACGTGGATCTGTGGATCAACTCCAACGACGTGGATCTGCCCCACTCCGAGCGTGAGAAGCTCTTTGAATACTCCTTTCGGCCGCAGAACCAGGAGCCCGACCTGCTCACGGTCGAGGTGCGCGAACCTGGGACGGACGACGAGGCGGAACCGCTCTGCACCTACACCTTCCAGCGAGCCTGGGTCACGCTGTTCAGGGAGTTCCGAGCGCCTGGGCAGCCGGACATCCAGGTTCAGGTGAGGTTCAGGGCGCTATTCAACGTCAGCCCCACCACCGAGGTGGAAGTCAGCTAGCCCATGGCAGCGCAGATAGTGCTCTCCGTCGAGGGAGACGACAGCCTGCTCAAGGTCGAGCGCGTGATCGTCTCGCACAGCTTGTCGGTGCATGGCCGATTGGAGGCCAGCTTCTTCGGGGCAGGGCTTGGAGAGGTGCGCCACGACGCGCTGCTGGGGTGCCGCGTCGAGGCGATCTGGAGCGACAACGCAGGGGAAACGGTTACGATCTTCGAGGGCCAGGTCGTGTCCTGCCGCATGAGCTGGTCGCGAGGGGCCGACTCGCGGGACGGACATATCGTCGCGCTCACGGAGTCCCACGAGCTGGACGTGCTGCGCAAGTGGAGGACCTTCGAGGAGGCCGACGTTCGTGGCATGCTGCAGGACGTCTGCCCCCAACTCTCCTACGGTCTGGGCGTGACCCCACGCACGTATACCCAGATCCTGCAGCACGGCGAGACCGACTTCGAGTTCATCCTGCGCATGTTGGATCGCGAAGGGTGGCATCTCACGACGCATAGCGGGATGGTCGAGGTGCGGGCCGAGTTTTCGGGGAACCCCGAGCTCAACCTCAGGATCGAGACCGAGCTGCTGGACTACGCGGTGGAGTCGCGCCTGGCCACCTCGGGTGCCGAGGCCATGTACCACGATGTGGCGGAGAACTCGCGGGAACTCGTCAGTACCAGCCCCGCCCATCCCGACGCCATCGACTCGCCCGATGGCACGGCCGACCTTGGGGCCGACGAGTCGGACCGTCGCGGGCTGGTCTGCGCGCGGCCCTACTTGCAGCAGGTGCACCATGAGTCCAAGTCGGACCTGGAGCGAGCACTGGACGGGGAGATGGCGCGTGCGCAGAGCAGCATGGTGGTGGGCCGGGGCGTGGCGCTTCAGCCGCGACTCCTGCCAGGCATGACCGTCAGCATCGAGGGTACCACCCATCTCGACGGGGTTTGCGCGCTGACCTCGGTCAGGCATGTCTACTCCTCGCGCTCGGAGCCCCGGGATGCCGGCTACCGCACGGAGTTCGAGACCACCTATAGCCGAGTCCACTACGTGGCGTCCGACGCGCCCAGGTCGTTGGAGCCGGGCATCGTCACCGGCATCGTGAGGGAGAACCACGACGACGAGGGGCTCGGGCGTCTGCGCGTGTCCTTGAACTGGCAGGGCGAGGAGCGCACGACCTGGGTGCGTCGCGCCACGCTCTACTCGGGCTCGGACAAGGGCGTTTTCTTCACGCCCGAGATCGACGAGGAGGTCGTGTTGGCCTTCGAAAACGGCGATCTCGAACGTCCTGTCGTCATAGGCGCCCTCTGGAACGGCAAAGAACAGACCGACCCTGAGTCGCGTCATTCCGAGAACGACATCAAGTCCATCGTTTCGCGCGCAGGGCACCGCATCGAGATCCACGAGACTGGCGGCGATGAACACATCTGGATCAACACGCCCGACGAGACGAACACCATCCTGA
>CAYVQL010000280.1:0-14664 GCA_964454135.1 uncultured Enterobacterales bacterium
GCCTGATGACGCATGTGGAAGATGGCTTTGAGCCTAACGAATATGAAGTCGGTACTTGGGAGAATTGGGGTTACCTGGCCACTATGATCGGCAATGCCACGGGGGCGCACAACCAGGCGCGTGGCGCCAAGTGGTCGGTCCAGTTCGGTCGGGATCCTCTGGACACGTCCTTTTCGACAGCCGGAGAGGACAACTACAACCCCCCAACCTCTCTCCACAACATCCTCGACAACGGCGGCAACTTCTGGGTCCAGACCCACAGCACCACGCCCGAGCACCTGCGCAGCACGCACGCCTGCGTCATGACCGCCTACGAGTGGGAGAACAGCGTCAACAACCCCTACTCCGATCAGGCCTCGGTGCACGTCTCGGGCCGCAGCGGCGGTGGGGGCGTGGGCGTGGACTGGGTGAGCATCACGGTGGCGCAGGGCATCCGCCGGGCCAACTCCAGCACCATGTTCCTCAACGGCATGGTGCCCCGCTGCCTGCGGCCCTACTGCTTCTCGGACGACGACCTGGAGAAGCTGTACCAGCACGACGCCGCGCCCGGTCCGCTCACCTCGGACGTGGCCACCATGCGCACGCGGCCCTTCTGGGCGCAGGCCTCTTCCAGCTGGTACTCGCAGATCGACTGCACCTTCCCCCACCTGGACTTCGTCAGCTCCCTGATGGTGATCCCGCAGGCCAGCCGCTGGAGCTTCGACGACCAGGTGGAGAAGCGCAGCGCCTACGAGGGCAGCAAGGACATGACCGTGGCGGACCTGGACGGCGTGCTGACCGCCATCTGGACGACGTTCATGCTGATGACCATGAACCAGAGCAGCATCTCCAACGTGTGGTACGCCCACTACAAGCCCGACTACGCGGACAACACGGACTACACCAAGACGCTGGCCTGCTGGGTGGACTCGGTGAACGAGCTGATGACGGTCTACGGCACGACCCCATTTGCCGAGTGGAAGAACATGAACGAGATAGCCGACATCTTCAGCAACACCAGCAGCATGTACTGGTAGCGCCAGGTGAAGCTGCACTTCGAGGTGGGGGGGCCTGCGCCTACGACCTGGCCCGACCTGCGCGGGCGCGGTGCCCTGGAGCAGGCGCGCGCCCTGGCCAGGGGGCTGGCCCGGCGCGGGCACGCCGTGTCCTGGCGCTGCGCGCCCGATCCCGACGGGACCCCTGCGGGAGTCTATGCCGTCCCGTCCCACGGGTTCCCGCCTGTATGCGACGCGCTGATCGCGGTGAACGGCGCAGCCGTCGGCGACATCCAAGCCGACCGGCGCGTGGCCTGGTCCTGGGGCGGCCCCCGGCAGCTGGGCGGCCTGGGCTGGGACGCCATCGCAGCCCAGCAGCCCCACCTCGCCCGCCAGCTGGCCGAGCACCTCCCGCGCAGCCGCGTGGTCGGCATTCCCGCCGCTGTTCCCATGCACGATGGCTCCGCCCCGCCGCGCCACCACCTGCTCTACGCCGCCAGGCCCGAGCACGGCCTGCACATCCTGCTCTCCATGTGGCCCGCCATCTGGGACGCCCTGCACATGCCCTTGCTGGTGGCCGGAGACCTGCGGACGGCCCTCGCCAAGGGCGTGCAGCGCGAGGGCCCCATCGGCGATCGACTGCGTGCCCTGGAGCAGCTCGTCCAGCAGCCTGGTGTAATCCCCATGGGCTCCCTGGACGCCCAGGAGTGGGCCCGCGTGCGGGCCCGCTCGCTGGCCGTCCTGCAGCCCGTGGATCCCGCCCTGCCCGAGGCTGGCCAGGGCTGCTTCCCCCTGCTGGAGTGCTGCGCCGCGGGCTGCGCCCCGGTGGTGGCCGCGCAGAACGGCCTGGGCGAAGCCTTCGCGGGCGCGGGCTGGACCATCGAGCCTGATCAAGCGCAGCGGCCCTGGCCCTGGCTCGAAGCCATCGAGGAAGCGCTTGAGGATCCCGCCCGCAGCGAGGCTGAGGCACGGGCCTTCGCCGCCGAACACAGCCTGGATGCCGCCCTCGACGCCTGGGAGGCGCTGCTGCGAGACCTCCGGATCCGCAGCCCGCAGCCCCGTCCTCCACAGCCGCTGCTCTCCCTGGTGGTAGCGGCGCGCGGCACGGCGCCCGGCGAGCGCGCTGACCTGCGCGCCCTGCTGGCGGCTGCCGCCGCGGGCGGACACACGATAGTCTGCTACGCGCAGCACGAGGACGAGGCGCACGCGCTGGCGGACGTGGGGAGCACAGTGCTGGACCCCCAAGGCCACGGCCTGCTGGCGGCCTGCCAGGGCCAGCCCAGCCGGCTGCTGCTCTGCGGCCGGGAGCTGCAGGCATTGCTGCCCAGGCTGGCGCAACGGGCCAAGGGCATCCCCACCGCCCTGCTCGACGTCAGCTGGCCCGGCTGGCTGCGGAGCGCCAAGGGCGCTGACGCGGCGGACCTGGTCCTCTCCACGCTGCCTCCTGCGGTGGCGGACGCCGGCGGGGAGCGCGGCTCCCTGCTGGCCGGTCCAGCCAGGGGCGGCACGCGATGTACTGGTAGGTTCAGGCTTACCCGACCCGCCCGCAGCGCTGCGGGCAGCGCGCAGATCCGGATCCTGGGCACCAGCTCGCGCGCGCTGCGGCGCGCAGTGGGGGGGCTGGCCCTGCTGCGGCAGGAGCGGCGGCTGCAGGTCACCAGCTACCTGCGCGAAGACGCCAGCTGGCTGCCCGCCTGGGTGACCCGCGCGGATGGGGAGCGACCGCCGGGCCTGAACGTGGAAGCCGGCCCCGGCCTGGTAATCTGGGCGGGCTACGAGCCCACGGCCTGCAGCGCCATCTTCACGGGCTGGCCGGTCCTGCTGCTCAGCGAGGGCTCGCTCTTCCGCCACGGCCCCCCGAGCGCGGCGGGCGAGGTGGAGCGCTGGGCCCAGGCGCTGCACCTGGCGGGCTTGGCAGAGCACCTGCCCGGTCTGCTGCCCCCTGCGCTCTACGCGCGGACCGTCGCCGCTTTGCTGGAGGAGGCAAGCGGCGTCATCGCCGAAGCGGGCGCCCAGCGGGCCGTATTGGCGCTGGAAGCCATGCAGGCCCCTTCCCAGTCAAGGACCTGGACTCCCAGGACGCTGGTGGCCTGATGCGCATACACCTGGACGTGGGCGTGGCCCGGGACTGGTGGCCCCTGGATCCCTCCGACAGCTCCCGCATGATGGGCGGCACCGAGCTGTTGGCCCTGCGTCTGGCCAGGATGCTGGCCGCGCGAGGGCATGGCGTCAGCTTCCGGGGCGGCGAGGCCCTGGGCTGGCACGACGGGGTGGCGTTCACCGGCAGCGAGCCACCGGCGGACGCCGTGGACCTGCTGATCGCCGTGATGCGCGATCCGCCCAGCGACGTGCAGGCCCGGCGCCGCGTGGCCTGGTCCCACGGGGCGCAGTGGCCGGTCGGCGGCGCCTGGGACGCGGTGGTGGGGGTCTCGCCCTACCACGCAGGCCAGCTGCGGCAGCGCCTGCTGAACACGCGCGTGGAGGCCATCCGCCCGGGCACTGACCTGCCCCCGCTCCAACAGCGCCCGCGCGACCGCTTCCTGTACGCCTCCAGCCCCGATCGGGGGCTGCACCGGCTGCTGGCCGTCTGGCCCGCCCTCTGGTCCCGCTTCCGGATCCCCCTGGCCATCGCCTACGACCTGCGGGCCGTGCTGGCGCGCAGGGGCGACCAGCCCGGGCCGCTGGGGGATCGCCTGCGCGCCATCGGCCCCCTGCTGGACCAGCCCGGCGTGCTGCCCCAGGGCGCCCTGACGCCCGACGAGCTGCACGACCTGCGGGCCCGCTCGCTGGCCATGCTCTACCCCCTGGATCCCTTCCTGCCCCACAGCGAGCTGCTTTCGCTGTCGGTGCTGGAAGCCTGCGCCGCGGGCGTGCCCCCCATCCTGGCCCCCGTGGACTGCTTCCCCAGCGAGTACGGCGCCGTGGCCCGCTTCGTGGCGCGCGACGCGCCCGACTACTCCGAGCGGGCCTGGATCGAAGCCATCGACGAGGTGCTCAGCGATGCCGAGGCCCCGGAACGCGTGCGCGCCTGGGCCGCGCGCCGTAGCTGGGAGAGCTTCGCCGATGGCTGGTGCGAGCTCCTGGAAGAGGTGGCGCGCAGCAGGCGCCCCGTGGCAGCGGGTAGCTCCAGGCAGGCCTGGTTGGTGGTGGCCGAGGGGCGCGAGGCCCGCGGCGAGGCGGCCCTGGCGCGGCACGTGGTGCAGGCGGCCCATGGGCGCGGCCACCAGGTGACGGTCTTCACCGACACGCCCCAAAACGCCAGCATCCTCGAGGGCCCCTGGGCCTTGCGCATGATCGGCGACGGCGTGGCCATGACCCGCCGCATCGCCGCCGGCCCGGCCCGCATCCTGCTGAGCTCCTCCATCGGCTGCCACCGCGCGCTGCAGATCATCGAGCGCATGGCGCCGCAGGTGCCCACGGCAGCGCTGGAACACACCTGGCCGGAGGGGCTCGGCCCCCTGCCGGGCAGCCAGGTCATCCGGCTGGTGCTCAACACGCTGCCGCCGCAGGTCTTCGCCAAGGGCCTGGAGCAGGGCTTCTTCCACCTGGGCGCTCAGGAGCTGACGCGCAGCCGCTGCGTGGGCCCGCTGGGTTCTGCGCTGCGCAGAGAGCCAACCCGAGACAGCCGTCAGTCGGTCTTCATCCACCTGGGCACGGGACGAAGCTGGACCCCCAAGGCGAGCGTGGCGCTCTTTGAGGCCCTCGATGCCCTGCAAAAAAAGCGGAACCTCGACGTCTGCTATGTGTGCGGCACGGACAGCTTCGCGGTTCCCAGCTGGGTGGAGCGAAGGCTGGATCTGGCGTTCGACGAGTTTCAAGACGGGATCGCTCGTGCCGACCTGGTGATCTGCCCCGACGTCGCAGGCACTCTCGGAGAAGCGTTGGCCGCAGGGACCCCGGCGCTCATCATCTCCAACGGCGAGGTGTTCGGAGCAAGGCCGGATTCACCCTCCCTTCGCTGGTGCCAGGCCCATCACCTGGCCGGCGTGGCGGATTTCGTGCCCGGCCTGGTGCCCGCCGGGATCTACGCCCGGGCCATCGCTGCGCTGCTGGATTCACCGCGCCCCGAGCCCCTGGGCGGAGGTGCCGGGAGAGCGGTGTCGTGGGTGGAGAACCTGTGAAGGGGGCGTCTCAAGGTCCTGTTTCTGCTGGAGGATGCGATGAGTGAGCGCTGCTGGTACATCGTGGCGGCCGGGAATGGGCCGGGAGAGACCGCGCTGGCCGAAGCCGTGGCGCGGCAGGCCGTAGCTCGCGGACATCGCGTGGTGGGCTGGGCGGACAACGACCGCAACCACAGGATCCTGGCCGAGTCCATCTCCGACGTGCGGCGCGTGCCCGACGCCGAGCAGGTGGTGGCGGCCGCCGTCCTGGACCGGGCCGAGGCGGTCCTGCTGGCCACCTCGCTCACCTGCGCCCCCATGCTGCACGCCCTGAGGAGCTTTCCGGGCTGGGTCGCCTCCATCGAGACCTGCTGGATGCCGTGGATCCGGGATCACAGGGGGATCGTCACGCGCCTGGACCAGATCCTGCTGCTGATGCCCACTGCGGCCTGGGAGGCGGGGCTGGCGGAGAACGGCGGGCCCTTCGATCCGCCCGAGCGCGTGCGCGTGCGGACGGCGCAGCTGGGTTGGGGCGTGGAGGGGGATCCCAACGCTGCACCCCAGGACCTGGCGCTGCTGTACCTGGGGCAGCGCTCCGATCCCGAGCGAAACCAGCGGCAACCCGTCTGGGTGGAGTCGGTGGGCCCGGCCATCGAGCAGGTGGCCGCGGCCATGCCGGATCTCCAGTGGCTGCAGCTGGGCACCCTGGAGCTGGACCTGCCCGGATTCGTAGAACACCGGCCGTGGGTATCGGCCGACGAGTTCCGACAGCACATCTCCAGCGCCGCCCTGCTGGTGGCCCACCACGGCATGGGCACCATCCAGAAAGCCCTGACCGCCGGCACCCCCGTGCTCTCCCTGGCCAACGGCGACGTGTTCCAGGCAGAGGGGCGCCCCCCCTGGTCCGCGGACCAGGAGGTGCACGCCCTGGTGCGGGCGGGGCTGGTCGACGCCTGCTACGGACCGGTTCCCCCGGCCGTGATCGCGCGCCGCATGCGCGCCCTGTTGAAGGAGGGACGCCGAGAGCCAGCCCCCGGGGGCGGGGCCAGAGAAGCCGTCATCCGCGTGGAGCGGGCTCTGGAGGGCAGGTGACGGCCCGCGTGCTGGTCTCGCTGGAGTGCGCCGGGAACACCAACCAGCCCGGGGCGCTGGCCCTGGTGCAGCTGGATCCGCCCGCGCTGCTGGCCATGCGCATGATGCACGGCCCGGGCCCGCAGTGGCTGGGCGGCTACGCCCGCGGGCTGCTGCGCCTGCCCGAGGGAGGCCTGCTGGCGAGCGGTTGCCACCGCATCTTGCACATAGACCCTGCCAGCTTCGAGATCCGCAGGACCTATACGAGCTGGAGGTTCGAAGACCTGCACGGCATGGCCTGGTATCGTGGCCAGCCCCTGGTGGTGTCCACCTGGCGGCGCGAGGTCTTGAGCCTGGACCTGGACAGCGGCTCAGTCGAGCCCATGTTCTCGTTCGACGACGGCGTATTCCGGCATCCCAACTCCCTCTTCGTGACGGACGACGACCGCCTGCTGCTGTCGTGCCACGGCGGCAAGGGCTTCGGGTCCGTCTGGCAGATCGCTCCTGGACCAGCCAAGATCGTGCTGGAGAGCTTTGACGGAGACCCGCTCCGCATGCTGCACGATCCCGTCCGGACGGAGCATGGGATCATGGTCTGCGAGTCGGCACGCGGCCGCGTGATCCGCGAGGATGGCTGGCAGAAGAGCCTGGGCGGGTGGTGCAGGGGCCTTCTCGAGACGCGCCATGGCGTGCTGGTCGGGATCAACCCCTTTCTCGATCCGGTTGCGTGCGCCCAAGTGCATTCGCCTCAACTGGCTCTGCTCCATGACAGCGGAGAGCTGTCGACCGTGGATCTAGGCGTCGGAGGACCCTGGCAGACCTTCTCCGTCATTCCTGCCGAGGAGGGTGATCTTGGTAGATAAGACTGCACTCGACGACGGCGCTCGTGCCGCCTCCGTGACCGTCATCCTCACGGCTTGGCGACGTAACTACTTCTTCCTCCAGGTCCCCGCGATCCTGGCGCAGAGCGTCCGGCCCGCCGAGATCATCGTCTACCAGAACGAGGCGCACCTGGATCTCGATCCGCTGCGCGAGCGCTTCGGGCTGCGCGTAGTCCAGGCCAAAGACAAGAACTACAAATACCACGGGCGCTTCACCCTGCCCCTGCTCTTCGACACCGAGTTCACGGCCATCTTCGACGACGACGCCATCCCCGGCCCGCGCTGGCTGGAGAACTGCATCCGTTGCCACCGGGAACATGGGGGCATCGTCGGCGCCAACGGCCGTATCGTCAAGGCCGATGGTAGCTTCAGGACCATCGAGAACGCACCCTTCTCATCCGACACCCAGGCAGACTTCGTCGGGCACTGTTGGTTCTTCCGCACCGCGTGGATTCGCCACCTGTGGACGGAACCACAGCCCACACTCCACAACGCCGAGGACATCGCCTTCTGCGCAGCCTGCGGTATCCACGGCGGACTCCCCGCCCACGTGCCACGACAAGACGCACAGGACCGCAGCGATTGGGCCAACCTTCACCCTGCTCTGAACTACGACGCCACCGCTTCCTTCCGGCAGCCAGGATACATCGAGGAGCGCAAGCGGATCGTCCGCTTCTGGCGTAATCGCGGCTGGAAGACGCTGCGGGAGCAGGGATGATCGTCACGGATCACATCGTCTACCTCCAGCTGCAGAAGTGCGCGTCGACCCATATCGCAGAGCTGCTGTGCAGCGAGCTCGGTGGCATCCAATACGTCAAGCACCAGCGAATGCCGCGCTGTTTCGACCGCCAGGACAAGCTCATCATCGGTTCAGTGCGCAATCCCTGGGAATGGTACGTCTCGTTTTGGGCCTTCGGCTACCTGCACGAGGGTGGACTCTGGGACAAGCAGATAACGCTGCTCACCGAGTCGAGAGCCCAAAGGAGGCCGGCCGATGGAGTGGCCAAATTGGGCGGTGTGCCGCTGATCCCGTGGGACGTCTTGTACGAGGATCCCAGGGACCCGGGGAGATTCCGAACTTGGCTCAAAGCCATGCACGATCCCGCCATCGCCCTGCAGCTGCACAAGAACTACGCCAGCTTCGCCTACCGGTACACAACTGGCTTCTGCACGTACCTGTACCTATACCTCTACTCCCTGAGACACGCATGGCTCTACTGCGATCCGGAAAGCGGCGACACCGCCAGGTTGAGAGACCGGGACGAGGAACAGAACATGATCCAGCGCTTCGTGCGTGCCGAGGCCCTGGAGCAGGAGCTCAACGCCGCCTTGATCGCAGCCGGCGTCCCCCCTGACACCGTCCGGCGGGTCATTGAGCGATCACTGTCCACCGGGCGCACCAATCCAACCTTGAGAGAGCGCAGGCTCGCGTACTACTACGATGCCGAGACGGTGGATCTGGTGGCCCGCAGAGACGCCCTGATCATCGGCAAGCACGGCTACCAGCCCCCGGACCTGACGAGCTGATGAGGCCTCTCCCCGCTCAGCGCGCCGGCATGGTCGGACCTCCAGGGTTGGCAGAGCAGAAGCGTGCGTTTCAAATCGAGTTCCTGCTGGACATTGGACTGAAACCGTCGGACATGGGTGTAGATACCAGGCGGCTCAGATAGCCGACTTTGATCGAAGGTTTTCGGGGGGCACATTTTGCGCCGATATCGAGAGGCGCACAGGGCAACTCGCGGTTATGTAGGTATTACCAAAACAATGCCTGAAACAGCGGGGGCCCTGTGCACGCTCAATGTATCGATATTTCAGCCAGTGTCCAGGCCGAGCGGAGACAGGCTCTCCAAGCAGCCTGCGCCATGTTCGAGGACATTTTGTCATGGCTTGCAGGCGATGCCACCCGCAGCCCTCTCCACAGGGTGGACAAGGAGTTGGCGGCCCGAGTGATGGCCCTCGGTGCGAGCCTGGTCTCGGTCTGGCTGGCCCATACGGTTCCTCCGGAGGTTCCGAGAACCCTTCGCCGTGGTCGGAGTTGGTACAAGTACGAGGATCTTGCGCAGGCGAAGGTACGGAGCGTCTTCGGAGTGCGTTGGTTTCTCAGGCCCACCTACCGGCTGACGCACGGCAAAGGCGCTCCGCTCGTCACTCCGACTGATCGGGGCATCGGTCTCGCTGCCGGCCGCATGTCGCTCACGGTGCACCTGCGGGTCGCGTTCCTGTGCGCCAGGTTGGCTTTCGACGAGGCATTGGACGTGATGCGCCACTTCGGGGGGTACGTCCCGGCGAAGAGGTCGGCGCTGGGCATCGTCGACAAGCTCGGGCCGGTGGCTTCCACGTTCATGGATGAGCTGCCGGCGCCGGAAGACGACGGCGAGATCCTCATCATCCAGGCCGATCGCAAGGGCGCGCCTCATGTGGGCCCCGAAGAGCACGAGAAGCGCTGCAAGCCTCACAAGAAGAGGCCCAAGGGCTGCTCGCGGCGCGAGGTCCGGCGGACCATTCGCCGGCGCAAGAAGAGGATAAGGAAGAAGAAGGGTGACAAATCGAAAAATGCGCGCATGGCGTCGGTGGGTGTGGTCTACACTCTCCGCCGTCTGCCGGATGGGAATTTGGAAGGTCCCATCCACAAACGCGCCTTCGCCACCTTCAAGGGCGGGCGTCCTCTCTTCGAGCGCCTGCTCGCAGAGGCGACGAAGCGAGGATACGGGACAAAGAACTCCTACTTCCTGGCGGATGGAGAAACCAGTCTGTGGAAGCTCCAGGAGGAGTTCTTCCCTCTGGCCGTCCCGTGTCTCGACTGGTACCACCTCTGCGAGTACCTCTGGTTAGCCGGAACCGCCATGCACAAGGCGGGCACGGAGGAACTCAAAACGTGGGTGAGCGAACAGAAGGACCGACTGCGAGAAGGAAAGACGGACGCGGTGCTGGCAGCCATCAAGGAGCTGCACCAACAAGTGCCGGCGAGAGGCCCCGGCACGAAGGATCGCCGCGAACGGGCCGTCAAGGCCATCACGTACATCGAGAACCACAGGAAGCAAATCCGCTACGCCGAGCTGCTCGCCGAAGACATCGAGATCGCCACAGGGGCCATCGAAGGCGCCGTGAAGAACGTCGTGGCCAACAGACTGGACGGCTCGGGAATGCGCTGGTGCACGCAGCGGGCCGAATCCGTCCTCGCCCTGCGCTGCGTACTCGTGAGCGTGGAGTGGGAGGCCTTCGAAGAGGCGGCCATGGCGTGGCTCGAGGCCCGGACCTCCTGGAAGATACCGAGGGTCACGCCTCCGAAGCCAATGGAACCGTACAAGGCCAAGAAGAAGACGAACAAGAAGACGAACAAGAAGGCTGCCTGATGATCGGGAGGGAACGACTCCGCTGAAATGGCATAAAGACCTCGAGTCGTCGACATGCCGGACATCCACGCTCCTCATCCTCCTTCCCGTCTCGGAAGGCGGGCCGAGGTTGGTCATGCGCTGGGCGGCGAGGTGGCTGGAGGGCGCCTGCGTGGGAGTGGGGCCACCGAAGAGATCTGGAAGGATCTGCTGCTCTCGGTGCCTCGTAGGCCAACACACCTAGACGTGTAAACGCTCCATATCGATACATTTTGGCCCAGTATCGGCAGGCCCAGGATCTGCACCCAGGACCACCAGCGCCTTGTCGTCGAGAACGTAGAAGACACCATATGGAAACCGTCACACCAGCACGCGACGGATCTCTCCATGAACCCGTTGGAAAAGCAACGGATCACGCGCAGCTCTCGCAATCGCCGCCTCGTCGCAGGACACCATCTCGTCGCCCAGCCCCGGCCGTTGCTCTTCGTACCAGGACCAGGCATCAATGAGTTCGGCTCGCGCCTCGGGTCGGAAGAAGACAGGCGGGCTCAACGGCGTCGCCGTATCTCTGCCTTGACCCGCTCCCAGGGGATCGCCGATGAGGGATCCTTGCGATGCGTTGCGAGTCGGCGGTCGAGCTCCGCCTTCATCTCGTCGGAAACAGGCACACCCTCGGGCTCTTCCGCGATGCGATCCCACAGATCCTGCACGTAGAGGATTCGCTCGGCCGAAGTCATCTGTTCGAAGCCAGGTTCCATGTCCCTCATCATAGCCGCGCACAGCATGCACGGCGACTTGGGACTGCGGGTTCACCCGTTGATGAGAGCGATGCCCAGAGAGCTCGCTCTTGGAGACCTCCTGCAGCGCATCCTCCCTCAGAAGGCGAGCGGCCCGCCACCGATGGCCTCGAGCTACTGCCAGCGCGGACGATCGTGGCGCGACCTGACCAGGGGGTCGCCGATCACAGCCCCCGCCAACACCCCATCATCACCGCCCCATCCTCCTACCCACCCCAACCAAGCGCCAACCGCGACCGTCCGGCCAGGCAGTAGAACTGGTTCCTCCCCTCCCTGCGGGTGCTTGTGATCGCCTGGGAGCGCTCCAGCGAGCCAAAGAGCCTGCTGATCCTGCCCTGCGACAGACCCAGGCGCGTCATGGCGTCGGACTGCCTGAACTCGAGCCCATCCAGCTGCGAGAGCCCAGCCAGGTGTTCGATCTCAGTCGCGGTGAGGTCCCGCAGGAGCGGCCCACGAAGAGGTCGATGGGTCCAAGGCTGCGTTTTGAGAGGTCCAGCTCCTCCTGGAAGAAAGGGCAGGTGCGGATTCCGTACGTGTTCCAGATGTTCGTAGGCATGATTACCTCTCGCATCGATGGAGGTGATATTCCTGAAACAGGGAATATTTGCCGAGCGGGGCGCTGGAGGAATGATCGCCGAATTCCTTCTCTCCACTCGGGGCATCCCGTGGCGCTCCAAGAGAAACGCAGCCAGCGGTCGCGCCCGCTCTTCGCGCTCGGCCATCGCACCAGCAAGAAGCCCTTGCGGTCCGCGCTACCCCCGCCGATTCCATGCTATGCCTCCAGCATGAGCCCCGGCCGCCGCACCTCGCTCCCCCTGCTCCTGGCGATTTCAACGGCAGGGGCGCTCCCCGCCTGCTATCCGGGCGTCTGGGTGCGGCCCGACGAGCGCTGCGACAACGTGACCGAGGCCGCGGCCGCCTCGTGGAGGGAGGCGGCCAGCCACCGCGCGCGCGCTGCGGACGCCTATCGCTTCGCCATGGAAGAGCGGCCCTACGGCGACGCCGCGGCCAGGTGCGCCGTGGACTACGCGCTGCTGAGCGCTGGCGTGACGACGCGCGCGCGCTGGGCCGACGGCCTGCTGGAGGAGGACTGGTTCCTGGTGGCCACCAGCATGACGCTGGCGGCCTGCGACAAGCTGCTGGCCTGCACGGCCCAGGCAGGGAGCGACCAGCAGGCCAGCCAGCAGGACATCGAGCGGCAGTGCGAGCCGCACGCCCGGCGAGCCGCCTCCGGCGCCACGCTGCCCGCCGTGGCCGCGGTGGCCTGGGGTCGCCTGCGGGGGCCAGCCCTGGAGCTGGAGGACATCACGGCGGGGACGGGCTGCGACACCTGGTACGTGGAGCGCGCCGCCACCGCGCACGGCGACGAGCAGGTGGCCGCGCTGTACCGCGGGGCGGCCGAGATCGCGGGCATCTCGGTGTCGGCGCCCACCCGCGCGCTGGCGCAGGCCGAGCAGCTGCAGGCGCGGGCCAAGCAGCTGAACGCGCAGTGGGCGGAGGCCGTGGCCGATTTCGACAAGGAGCTGGAGATGTCCCGCAGCGCGGCGAAGATCTGCAGGCGCGACTGGATCGACGGGCGGCAGCGCTAAGGATCCCGCTCCGGCCACGCCATCTCCAGCAGGCGCTCGACGAGCCCTGCTCGAAACGCCTCGAGGGCGGCTGGCTCGAGGGGGCGCACGAGCTCGATCTCCGCCAGGTCGATACTCATCTCCTGCAACACCCAGGCCAGCGTCGCGGGCTCCAGCCCGCCATCGCGTCGCCTGGCCGCGTCGAGGAAACCGAGCGGATCCATCCCATGCTGGTGCAGGAAGTAGAGGTCCGCCAAATCCTTCACCTCGCCCCGTCCCAGCAACGCCCCCAGCTTGTTGGCGACCAGGTCTCGCAGGTCGTCCACCCGTAGACCATCGCGATCAGGCTTCTCCGCGAGCGGCACGGTCTGCGGGACCGGCTCGTGCACGAGGTCCACGATCGTGGACTCTCCTGCGAGCTTCACCACGAACCGCCGGAAGCCGGGGAAGCTGCGGACCTGCTCGCAGGCGATCCCTTCGCTCTCGCACCAGGTTCGCAACCTGGCCGCGAGCTCCTCGAGCCGTTCCGGGTCGGGCGTGAAGAATTCCAGGTCCAAAGACCGTCGGTGCCCCAGGTAGAAGCCACCCAACGCGCTGCCGCCCGTCAGGTAGACATCCTCGACACCGCGAAAGGCGTCCAGCACGCGCTCTTGCAGCGGGAGCAGGAGCCCCGGGTGCTCGCTAGTCGAGATGGCCAAGGCGCCTCCATTGCTGGAACAGCCAGGTCCAGAAGCGCCTACTTCGCCCGAGCCGCCACTCCAGCGAAGGCATGAGGGGAGCCACCTCTGCCGGGGTGATCCAGTCCCAGACCTGGTCCGGCCGGGCCTCGCGCAGGATCAGCGCGATGAGGGCCATGCGGCGACGGTGGTCGGGATCCGCCAGGATCGCACGCGCCTGCTCGGCATCCAGGGCTCGGTCCCACGGGAACCAAGAGCCCGGAGGATAACCGGCCTGTGCGGGGGGAGGGGGAATGCTCATGAGCTTCAATGTAGCACCTGCATGGACGAAGGCCCGTCCCTCAAGACCCCTATCCACCCCAACCAAGCGCCAGACGTGCACGCCCGGCTAGTCAGTGGAACTGAGTCCTCCCCTCCCTGAGGGTCGCCGTGATGGCCTGGGAGCGCTCCAGCGAGCGGAAGAGCCTGCTGATCCTGCTCTGCGACAGACCCAGGCACGCCATGGCATCGGACTGCCTGAACTCGAGCCCAGACAGCTGCAAGAGCCCAGACAGGTGTTCGAGCTCGGTCGTGGAGAGGTCCCGTAGGAGCTGCTCGCAATGGAGTGGAGCAAGGACGAGCCTGGCCTCCGCCTGCTCTGGAGGCGCAGCTCGGAGCGAGCCCAGCGCCGAGAAGCAGGCCTCTTCGAGCGCAGCGAACATGCCCCCCAGGTCGCCGTGGAACAGCCCGAACATCTCCCGCACCAGCCAGGAACGCAGCGGACTGCACGCCGCTCAGCATCGGTTTGGCGCTGCGCGCGCTGGCCAACCCACATAGGCCGCTCACCACCCACAATAGGACACATGCTGTCCACGCGAGATCCAAAAACTCAATCTTAGTGGTCACAAACTGACCTCTTCCGCCTTGCCCCGCACCTGAGGCCAGGTTAGACTATATCCATGATTCAATCTGAAGATATGAATGACGTCCTCTTTGCGGGCCCCCTGGGATTCACTGTCCCTTCATCCTGGGAACCGCCTGGCAGCCCGGCACAAGCCCGGCCCCGGGGGGCCGGGCGCCCCCGCCCCCCCCCCGCCCCCCCGGGGGGCGGCGCGGGGGGGGGGGGCGCGGGCGGGGGCGGGGGCGGGGGGGGCCCCCGGGCGCGCCGCGCCCCCCCCCGCCGCGGGGGGGGGGGGGGCGACCGAGCGGCTCGCGGCCGAGGCACGCGAGGTCGAGGCGGGCCGACGGAGCGGTTCGCGATCGAGACGATCTACGCGGTCGGCGA
>CAYVQL010000281.1:0-14584 GCA_964454135.1 uncultured Enterobacterales bacterium
GTCGGGCTGGCTGTCGCCAGTGGGGGGCGAGCTGTCTTCGCTGTCAGCGCCGCTGGGGGCGGCCGAGTCCATGCCCAGGCCACCGTCGCAGGAGCAGCCTGTCAGGTGGAGCAGCAGGGCAAGCAGGAGGGGGCGGGGGGGCATGGGCGGCCTCGCGGTGGGAGAGAGGGACAGGATAGCAAACCAGGGGATGGTCAGGGCAGGCTGCACCATGACCGCCGCCACTTCCCGCGGCGCCGCAGATGTTCTATGCTGGCGGTCCATCTCTGGCTTTGCTTGTTCCAGCTGACTGCCTGCCTGACTCCGACAGCCGCTCCCCGCATGGAGGTACCCCGATGAAGTCGCACAGCGCCCGCCCCCATTCCGTCCTGCTCTCTCTGGCAGCCCTGGGCCTGGCTGGCTGCTGCGACTGGGGGATCGCGTTCCCCTGGTGCCCCGAGGTCGAGCCGACCAGCATCTACCCAAGCGAGTGGGACTGCCCCCCAGCGGAATCCCGCGACAAGGGCAACTTCGACGAGCTCGACGTACCCACGCGCCGCGTCGAGAAGCTGAGCGCCAGCGCCACCTGTCCAGCCTCCGTTGCCTGGAGCCTGCCCTCGGCCGGAGGCGGCCACCAGCCCTACGACTACGGCAAGGACTGGCAGGTGGTGCCGCTGGAGCTCCAGGTCTCGGACACTCAGACGGACCGCTACTGCATCTACGAATACGCGGGCAGCGACGCCGCCATCCCCGACCTGGTGCCCAACTGCGCTTTTTCGGCCCATACCTGGCCCGACTACCAGGGAGTGGCGGCCAGCGGCAACGAGGCCGAGATCGCCAGCTATGTGCCCCAAGCTGTGGGCAAGGTGGCCGCCTGGCCCACGCCACCCGCCAACCCGGCCGACGTGGTGCTGACCATCGTGGACAGCGCGCCCGACAACCAGCCAGGCCAGGCCTTCACCCCGCCCGACGCCGTGCGCCCCGAGGACCACGGCGGCGCCCTGGCCTACATCGCCCGCGACCTGCTCTGCGACAACAACGGCGCCAACTGCAAGGCGCAGATCGCCACGCGCCAGGCCCTGTCGGCCCCCGGTGGCGGCGGAGCGCCTCAAGGAACCCTGCTGGAGCTGACGCAGGCCTTGCAGGCCGAGATCGGCAGCTGGACAGCCACACAGATGCACGTGGTCAACCTCTCGCTGGGCTGGCACGCCAAGCACACGAAGGACAACTGTGTGGGCACGGCGCTGGATCCGGCCGCTGATGCGGTGGCCAGCGCCCTGGCCGCCGCCAAGTACAAGGACGGGCTGGTGATCGCTGCCGGCGGCAACTACACGGGGCCCAACAACAGCTCCGATCCCTACCAGGAGGAGTTCCTGCTACCGGCCGCTTGGTGGGAGCACGGCGCCGACTGGCCCTGCGGATCCGCCGCCCCGGCCGCCGAGCCCCTCAAGCCCATCTACGCCGTCAACGCCCTGGGAGCCTCGGGCCAGATCTCGCTCTTCAACCGGCCCAACACCGCCACCAACTACTGGGCCTACGGCGACCACGTCACGGTGCGCTACCAGACCGGCCCCGACCAGTACACACCGGGGCTGACGGGCACCTCGGCGGCGGCCCTGGTGGCCTCGGTGGCGGCCGGCGCGCTCTGGTACCACAAGCCCGGTCTGACCACGAGCGGCGACCTGATGAACGAGCTGTACGGCAACACCTCGCCGGTCACGGGCTCGGCCAACGGCCACTGGATCAAGATCTGCGATGGGCTCGCCACCCCCGGGACCAGCTGCAGCACCGCCGCGTCCACGGCGCCGGGGGCGCCCTCCAGCCCCATGACGCCCACCCTGGCCGCGCCTGTGGTCTCTACGCTCTGCGGGGGGGATGTGTTCTACCCGGGCGGCGGCACCAGCGGACCGCCGCCGATCCCGCCCTACGGGGCAGTGCCCAACAACCCGCGCTATTGCCCGCACTTGAGCTATCCGAGCCCGCTGAGTGGGGCATATGATGCGGGGGGGCAGGGGCCGACGGACGATTGTCCCTACTGCATCTACGACAATGGCTACGTCACCTTGGAGGATCTGGATACCGCCATCCCCTACAGGGACGTGGTCCTGACGGTCTTCGACAGCGCCGGTATCCCCGCCTACCTGGCGCTGCCTAATTTCGACGCCACGCCCTACAATCTGGATCTGCGCGCCACGGCCTTCCCGTCCAGCGGGGTCACCGCCGCCCAGATCACAACGGTGCATGACAACAACGGCACCGACATCGCTGTCGTGCGCCCCCTCTTCGTCCCGTAGAACGCTCTTGACACGCTTGCCGACCCCGTTGGCGGTCTCTGTGTTGCTGCACATGGCCTGTCGCGGGGGCGTCGTTGATCCCCGAGAGCCAACACCCCTTCCTGTGGAGTACTCGGGTTGCACCCGCGTAGACCGCGGACCGCGCTGCGTCCGTTCAACCACAGACCCGCTGAACATCTGGATCCCTGACGTCGTCGAGACGATCGAGTTCTTTGACGGCGACCAACTGCTGGTCGGCTCCCCGGAGACCATCGAGTCGGGACAGCGCTTCAGCTTCGCGTTGCCCCTGCACAGCCAGCAACTGAACGTGCGCTTTCCAGACCAGAACCAGTGGCAGAACTGGACGTTGCAGATGCAGTACGAGCCCCCCTTCGAGCGGCTGGCCAAGGCCAAACAGCTGCCCCCCGAGACGCGCAACGAACTCCTGAGCCGCGATCAAGCCTCACCCGCAGAGCTTGGTCGCGTATTGGGCGAGCGCGCCCGCGCCGAACGCCAAAAAGGCAACACCGCTGTGGCCATCGAGTACCTCCGGGAGGCCCTGGAACACCACAGGCAACACGGACACGATTCCGAGCTGCAACGTGACGCCAACTTCCTAGCCTGGTTGCAGATCCAAGAGGGCTGGCTCGGCGAAGCCCGGCAGACGCTGGAAGAAGCCGGGGAGCCGCCGCAAGGCCACCAGGATTCGCTCTATTTCCTCTCCTTCACCAAGGGGCTGCTCTCCCTCCGCTCTGGGGATCTGAGGTCCTCCAATGCCTTCTTTGCAGACGCAGCTGAGCAAACCCGTCGTATGGGCCGGTACGACTATCAGCGTGGGGTCACCAACCAGCTGGCAACCTCGCTGCAACAGTCGGGTCGCTACGCAGACGCGATGCGCTTGTGGACAGGGCCTCTGATGGTGGACCCCAATGTGCGTTCCTGTGAAGCGGGAGCAGCCCTGATCAACTTCGCCTGGTGGATAATGGTCGTCCGCGAAACAGATGTGGACCTGGACCAGTTCGCCGGACCAGAACAGCGCGCTCTTGGCCTTGACCCAATCCCCCTTCTCCACCAAGCTGCCCAAATAATGGAGTCCGACTGCGATCCGGCAGAAGCGAAACGGCGTTGGCCCGGCCACCGCGTCGACCTCGCCCTCAACCTCGCCCTCGCCCACCTCCAAGCCAACGACCTGGAGGAAGCCGAGAACCACCTCACCCAAGCCAGCCAACTGGCCACCGGCACCGCCTCTGACACCCACCTCGCCCTCGACATCGAAGGCCGCATCGCCCTGCGCCGCGGCCAGGGCGAAAAAGCTCTCGAGGTCTACGAAACCCTCACCACCTCCGCCCGCCAGGCCGATGCCATCGAGTACGAGTGGAAAGCCGGCTTCGGCCGCGCCAAGGCCCTGGAGCTGCTGAACCGCCCTGCAGAAGCCCTCGCCGCCTGGGAGCAGGCCCAGGACATCCTCTACCAGCACAGCTTCCTGGTACCCGTGCACCTGGGCCGCGCCGACTTCCTGGCCCTGCGCTCCGAGGCCACCCAGCGCCACGTGGCCCTGCTGCTGCGCCTCCGCCGCCAGGAAGAGGCCTTCGAGCTGGTACGCCGCAACCGCGCACGCTTCCTGGCCGGCCTGCAGCAGGGTCAGCGCCTGCAGGGCCTGAGCCCCGAGGAAAGAGCCGAGTGGGAGCAGCGCCTGGGCGAGTACCTGCGTATGCGCAAGCAGTTCGTGGCCCTGCGCGCCCAGGAATGGGAAGTGCCTCCCGCCGAGCTGGAGCGCTCGCGCCAGCAGCAGCGCGAGCTGGCCATCGCCGCCCACCGCGTCCTGGACCGCGGCCTGTCCGAGCTGCCCGCCAGCGGCGACCGCCCCCTGCGCCAGCCCGGACCGGGCGAGCTGCTGCTGGCCTTTTTCGAGGCTCAGGAGGGTTGGCTGGGCTTCGGGCAGCTAGAAGGCGAGCTGAACGTGCAGCAGCTGGGCGCTCCGGAGGGCAGCGATCCCGCCGATCTGACCCCGCTGCTGGCGCCCTTCGCCCCCCAGCTGCAGGCCGCCTCCACCATCACCCTCCTACCCACCGGCGACCTGCAGGAAGCCGATTTCCACGCCGCCCCCTTCCAGGGCCAGGCCCCGGGCCTGAGCAAGCCCGTGGCCTACTCCCTGGATCTGCTGCCCACATGGACCAGCACCTCCCAGCTGGCCCAGGCCCTGGTGGTGGCCGATCCGCGCGGCGACCTTGGCCAGGCGCGCCAGGAGGGCGAGCGCATCGCCGCGGCGCTGCAGGCCCGGGGCCTGCAGGCCGACCTGCTTCAGGGCCAGACCGCCACCCGCGACGCCCTGCTCCAAGCCCTGCCCGGCCGCGACCTGCTGCACTACGCCGGCCACGGCGTCTTCAGCGAAGAGGTGCTGGAGGGCGAACTGCTGCTGGCCGGCGAGAGCGCGCTGTCGGTGGCCGACATCCTGGCCCTGGCCGCGCCCCCCGCCCAGGTGCTGCTCTCTGGCTGCGAGACGGCTCGCTCCCGCGAGCTGCAGGTGGCCTCCCTGGGCCTGGCCCAGGCCTTCGTCACCGCGGGAACCCAGCTGGTGGCCGCCACCACCCGCCCGGTAGCCGACGAGCTGGCCAGCGCCTTCTCCGCCGCCTTCTACGAAGCGCAAAACCAGGATCCGCTGCAGGCCTACCGCAGCGCCCTGGCAGAGGTGGCGCAGGAGCAACCCCAGGCGGACTGGGCGGCCTACCGGCTGATCCTGCCCTGAGAACCTGCGCGGGCCCACCACCACCACCGTCAACACGCACCCCGCCGCGCGCACAGATACAGTATGCCCATGCGCCACGCACTCCTCTTCCTGCTCACCGCCGCCTGCCAAGCCCCGCAGCAGGGCGTGCCCGTCGTCACCAGCCCACCGGCCGACAGCGGCGACACCGCCGCCGAGGACCTCTCCGACCCGCTCTTCGACCCCGATCACGTGCTGGAGATCGATCTGCAGCTGGACGCGGATGACTGGGAGACCATCCGCCACCAGCGCCGCAACATCGTGCAGGAGCTCTCCGAGGACTGCGAGCCCCACCAGATCGAGAGCCCCTACGAGTACTTCCCGGCCCAGGTCACCGTCGACGGCCAGCTGATCGAGCTGGTGGGCCTGCGCAAGAAGGGCCTGCTGGGTTCCGAGAGCGCCCGCAAGCCCTCCCTCAAGATCGACATGGACCAATACGTCGACGACCAGCGCTTCCTGGGCAAAGAGATGCTCACCCTCAACAACGCCCGCCAGGATCCCTCCTTCCTGCACCAGTGCCTGGGCTACGGCCTTTTTTCGGCCGCCGGCGTGCCCGCGCCGCGCTGCAGCTTCGCCCACGTGACCCTCAACGGCCAGGACATGGGCCTGTACGTGCACATCGAGAGCCTGAAGGAGGATTTCCTGGAGCTGCACTTCGGCAGCTCCAGCGGCAGCCACTACGAGGGCGCGCTCTCAGACTTCCGCGAGGGCTGGCTGGACAGCTTCGAGGGCAAGGACGACAGCAATCCCGAGGACCGCTCCGATCTGCAGGCCGTGATCGACGCCCTCGACCTCGACGACGACCAGCTGCTGGCACAGCTCGACCAGGTGTTGGACGTGGATGCCTTCCTGACCTACTGGGCCATGGAGGTGCTGACCGGCCACTGGGACAGCTACACCGGCAACCGCAACAACTTCCACGTCTACGCCGATCCGGCCGACGGCCGCTTCCACTTCCTGCCCTGGGGCGCCGACGCCGTGCTGCAGGGCGAGGAGCCCTTCGGCGCCGATCAGCCCACGGCCGTGGTCGCCAACAGCGCCCTGGCGCGGCGCCTCTACCTGTTGGACGAGACTCGCGATCTCTACGAAAACCGCCTGCGCGAGCTGCTGGACACGGTCTGGGACGCAGACGCCTGGCTGGCCGAGGCCCAGCGCATGGACGCCCTGGTCAGCCCCTACCTGACCTCGGACTATATGCAGGAGAACCGCCCGGCCTACCAGGAAGAGGTGTTCCGCTACATCAGCGAGCGCAAGGCGCAAGTGGAAGCCGAAATCGCCGACGGCATGCCCAGCTGGGAGGCCGAGCTGGGGGACTACCCCTGCCTGATCACGGTGGGTCAGGTCCAGGCCAGCTTCTCCACGGCCTGGGACTCGGCCAACAGCCAGACGGGCTGGTCCGAGAGCGAGGCCGAGCTGACGGTGGACTACTACGACAGCGAGCTGGGCATCCTGTCCGACGGCGCCATCGCGGGTCTGCTGGAGGACGACTACTCCGAGGAGGTCTTCCTCGGTCTGCCGGCCTACATCAGCTTCAACACCATCATCTACCCCTACCTGACGATCGACCCCCACCTGGTCGAGCCCGGCACCACACTGGAGGTGGATTGGCAGGGCGTGCGCGGCTACCTGGGCTACATCGACGGCAGCGGCGTCTTCTACACCCTGGGCTACCTGTGGGAGGGCCAGCTGGTCTTGGAACAAGCCGCCTTGGAAGAAGGCGGGACCATCAGCGGCACGCTCTCGGTCCCCATCTGGGGCGCCGAGCAGTGATCGCCGCGCCCTGGCTGGAGCGAGAATCCCTCTCCCAACACAGCGAGTTGTCCTGGGAAGAGGAGGGTTGAGGGGGGGGCTCAGCTCCGATAGAGAGCGCCCTGGCCACAGTCCCCTGGTGCCTGCTACCCGTGCTATGGCGCAGACAGCGCCGTCCCCGCAGGATACGCCCGGCTACCACCACGCAGGAGGAGACCCCATGACCCTGCTCCGCGCCGCCTGGCCGCTCGCCACCCTCCTGGCCCTCAGCTGCGGTCAGAAGACCGCCGTCCAGGACCTGGGTGGCCCAGCCATGGCCAACATCGCACCTGTCACCAACCTCTACCTGCGCAACGCCTTCGACACCGACCCTTCGGCCTATGTCGGCCGCTTCATCCAGGATGGATTGAGCGACCTGGACGAGGCCGCCAGCATGACCACCTCCTGCTCCGGCTTCGTGACCTACCGCGAGGTGGGCGGCGGCAATGTGACCTACGACGAGGTGATGTCCGCCAGCAGCGCGGCCGCGGGTCGCATCGGCGTGCCCGCCATCATGGGCGTGGGGGCCTCGGCCGGGACCACCTCGGTGGTGCGTGTCCACTACACCCTGACGCGCAAGCTGATAGGCGAGATCCAGGATCCCGACGGCTTCCGCGCCTGCTGCCTGCAGACCGAAGACCGCTGCACCGAGCGCTACGTGGGCGAGTTCATGGAGGGCACCGGCGAGATCTACTACGCCCTGGGGCGCGCCCTGGACTTCCAGGGCAAGGCCGCGGCCAGCAAGGTCACCGGCGAAATCAGCTACCACAAGGAGACGGCCTGGCAGCAGGCCATCCAGTTCGAGAGCCCGGTGTTCTTCGCCTTCAAGGTCCACCAGAACCCGGTGAAGCTGGAGATCGGCTGCGGCGACTGGGTCACGCGTCCTCCCAAGAGCGCCACGGCCCAGTACTTCGTGGGGATCTCCCCGGCCATGGACTCCGAGTCCCTGGCCCGCAGCGCCGCGCTGCGCGACGCCCGCCTGCAGGTGGTGCGTTGGCTGGGCGAGTCCCTGGCCACGGGCACCATCAGCAACGTCGGCATCAGCGGCAGCATCCAGGACATGCAGTCTTCGCTGCAAGAAGACACCGTGGTGGAGGCGGCCGCCAGCGGCGTCGCCAGCATGGTGAAAGACGAGAACTGGTGCATCGAGGCGACGCCGGTCCCCGGATCCACGCGCTACGTGGCCAAGGTCTTGGCCTTGTTGCCCACTGCCCAGGCGCAGCAGGCGGCGGAAGGTATGCTGGGCGCCATGCCCAGGTAGGAGCCGCCCATGTCCGTCCCCTTCGCGCTCGCAGCGCTGCTCGCCGCCACGCCCGGCCAGGCCGCCAGCTACGGCGTCCGCACTGCCGAGATCCCCGAGTGTCCGAAGCACCTGGACGGCTTTCGCCTGGAGGTGGGCTGGGCCGCCGCCGCCACCCAGGCCGAGGCGTTGGAGACCGCCCGCGACAACGCCCGCAACCAGCTGATCACCAGCCTATGCTCCGGCTACGACGAGACGCGCTGCGCCGCGGTCAAGCGCCACGCCGTCTCTTGGGGCGAGGGGCACTGGGAGCCCCCCGAGCGCAAGCGCGATGACGGCAACGCCTGCGCCGTGGTGGCCATCGAGAACCGCTTCGCCGACCTGATCGAGCAGGAGCACGCCAGCTTCGACCAGGGTCTGCAGAGCCTGGCAGCCCAGGTCAAGAGCAAGACCGGCGACACGCTCCTTTCTCTCGAACCCATCACCTGGGACAGCGGCTGCCTGGCCGGCGAGCTGGGGCGCACGCTCTCGGGCCGCCTGCGCAGCCTGCTGACGGGCCTGCGCCTGCTGGAGGCCCACGAGAGCGAGCGCCAGGCCCTGCAAGTGCTGGTGGATCTGACCCCCGGCAAGCAGCAGGTGCAGCTCAACGGTCGGCTGCGCGAGCCCGACAAGGCGGGGACCCTGGCCCTGGGCGGCTTCAGCTTCTCGGCCGACCTCTTCGCCGTGGACGCCGAGGAAGAGGGCGCCTGCCGCGGCAATGCGCAGCTCGACCTTCAGGACGACGAGAAGCTGGGAGAGGGCGGTCTGCGGGTGGAGCTGGTGCTGCCTACCCACGACGGCGCGCTCTGCGAGGGCGAGGCCGTCAGCGCGGGCCTGTCCGTCAACCGCCAGGCCCGCGTGCAGGTCTTCACCGTGCTGCGCGACGGCAGCGCCTACCTGGTCTGGCCACCGCCAGGAGAGGACGGGCTGGTGGCCGAGAGCGCCAGTCTGGGCGAGTTCCACGCCGCCTACGCGGAGGACATGGGCGACGAGCGCCTGGTGGCCATCGCCGTGCCCGCCTCCCAGCACTTCGCCATGAGCGAGGGCTGGACCGGCTTCTGCCGGGTGGAAGGCAGCTTCGGCGCACGCGTCTACCCCTCTACGGCCGCCGTGGGCACCGCCACCTACCAGGTGCTGCCCGTGGGTAGCGAGGGCTGCAGTGGCGAGCCCCACCGCCAGTCCGTGGAAGCGCTGAAGCGGGCTCCGGTCTGTCACTAGGAACCTGGGCGATCCTCATCCAGCCAACCAGAAGACCTCGACCACCGGCACCAACCAGCGCTCCACCCGCAGCGCACCGCGGTAGCCAGGCGCCGACTGCTGGCTGCTGCGCTCGAGCACAGCGCTGACCTCGATGGCAGCGATGCGGTCCTGCCGCGGCAGCAGGCGCTGCGCTCCCTTCTTCGACAGCGCCGCCACCTCGCCACCCCGTTCGTCGGCCAGCAGCACGCGGTTCGACCGGGGAACGAGCCGCAGCACGGAGCCTGCCCGCAGGCGGGCCAGGCGCCCGTGGATAGGGTGGCCTGCGGGCCGACGGCCAGCGTAGTCCAGGAAGAGCTCGCGCGCGCCCAGGCGCCTGCTGCGCAAGGACGGGGTTGGCGGTTCCGGTCTGGCGGGGGCTGCCCTCTCCACGAAGTCGAGCACCGCCTGGGCGTCCACCCGGCGGCGATACCAGAGCACGGGGAGCTCCCCAGGCAAGCCCTGCTCGCCCAGGTTCAGCTCCTGGTCGATGCAGAGCAGCAGGTTGCGCACCCGGCAGCGTCGAACCAGGCGCAGCTTGCGCTGCAGGTAGTCGGGGGTCCAGAAGCCGACGATCTCCAGCAGCCAGCGGCGCTTCTTCTCCCTGCGATGCCGCAGCTCGAAGTCCGGAAAGATCAAGGCGCGCCCTGCCTGCAGGGGCTCGGGCTCGCGCAGCAGGTCCCAGTCCCGGGTCAGCTTGGAAAAATCACGGGCGAAGCGTTCCTCCAGCTTGCTGTCGAAGCGCTTGGGCGCCCGTCCCGGAAAGACCGGAGCGCCCGTCGCCAGCTTCATGGTCAGCTCCCTGCCCTTCAGCAAGCAGCGCGCCTCCAGCTCGAAGCGCTGGCAATGCTGCAGCGCGGGCACCAGCGAAGCCAGCCGCCGGCCGTAGAGCAGGGTGCGTCGGAACAGCGTGTAGGCCCCCGACAGCTCCAGCAGGCAAACCTCGTCGTCCCTCGTCACCGTGCAGAGCAGGCGTCGCAGCTGGGCTTGGCGCACCACGGCCCGCGCCTGGCCCCTTAGGCGGATCTTCACCCAGAGCGCGCGCAGCAGGATGCCCTGCACCAGGGCCAGGTTCACCTGCAGCGCCAGCGTGGCCGGATCCGGCCAAGGATCCGCCAGCTCCACCAGCCGCTCGTCGGGGTGATCCGCGAAGAGCCCGCGCTCCAGCTCGTCGACGGACAGTTCGAAGGCCGGCGCCACCGAGGCCAGCACGTCTTGTCTGGACGGCGCTGGCTCTGCCTGCCGGCCGGCCTGGGCAGCGAGAAAGGTCGCCAGGCGCAGCTCTCGCGGCTTGGCCGCAGCGATGGACGGGCGACGGGAACCGAGCCGCTCCAGCACGTGCCAGGCGGCGCGCCGCTGAGCCAGCGGCGAGGGGCAGGGCAAGGGCTCGCCCATGCGAATCCGCAGCTCGCCCCAGGGACGCCCTGCGTAGCGCGCGTGTTCCTCCAGCAGCGCAGCGAGCCAGGGATGATCCGCCACCGTCAGCAGACGCGGGATCAGCTCGTCCCCCAGCTCAGCGAAGCAGAGCAGCCTAGCTGGCAGCAAGCCGGCACCTCCTGCGCCGGGCCTGGCGCTCCTCGAAGCTGTCGGCGCTGACGAGCTGAATGATCATGGCCCGCTTGCCCGCCACCGGACGCAGCACGCGGCCGATGCGCTGCAGGTACTCGCGGTCGCCGCCACAGCCGCCCACCAGGATGGCCACGTCGGCCGCGGGCACGTCCAGGCCCTCGTTCAGCACCTGCGAGCTGACCAGCGCGCCGAGATCGCCAGCGGCGAAGCGCCGCAGGGCCTCGGCACGCTCGCTGCGCCCGGCGTGGCAGGTCAGGGGCATGATCAGGTGCTCGTGCGCCACGCGGTAGGCGGTGGTGTTGTCGGGGGTGAAGACGAGCACCCGCGCCCTTGCGTGCTCGGCCAGCAGGCGAGCCAGCGCCAGGCGCTTGGCCTCGGTGAAGGCCACCACCTCGCGCGAGCGCCGCCAGCCCTCCAAGGCCCGGCGCCCCTCCGCGCTGCGACGGGCCACCGCCAGGAAATCCTGCCAGCGGGCCCCGGGATGGCAGCGCGCGAACGGCCTGTGGAAGCGCTCGAAGGCGGCGCGCTCGCTGGCGTACAGGGCGCGCTCGGCGCGGCTCAGGGCCAGGCGCAGGCTGACGAGCTGGTAGGGGGCCAGGAAGCGCCCCACCAGGTCGTCGATCCGCAGTCGGTACACCTCCGCGCCCAGCAGTTCCTCCAGGCGCAGCAGCCGCTCGGGATCGTCGGGGGGCGTGGCCGTCAGGCCCAAGCGGGCCTGCGCCAGTGAGAGCTCGAGCGCCTCGTCGCTCGTTCCATTGCCGAAGTGGTGGGCCTCGTCCGCCACGAGCAGCTCGAAGCGGCAGCCGAGCCGCTCGGCGTGCACGCGGGCACTGGCGTAGGTGGACACCGTCAGCGCCCTCTCTTGGCGCTGGCCATCCCCGAAGCGGCCCACGGCGCCGGGATAGCGCTCTCGCAGCGCCCGTATCCACTGCTCCATCAGCACACGCGTGGGCACCAGGCAGAGGGTCCGCAGCCCGCAGTTGGCCATGGCCGCCATGGCGACGCGGGTCTTGCCCGCGCCAGTGGGCAGCACGACCAGACCACGCCGACCGGCGGCCTCCCAGGTCGCCACCGCGGCGGCCTGGTAGGGCCGCAGGCTGGGGGCCGACCAGCGAAGGGGGCGCTCCAGGTCTGGGATGGCGCGATCGTCGACGCGCAGCCCCCGCGCAGCCAGCGCCCGCAGCAGCTCACCATGCCGCCAGGCGGGGACGCGGAAGCGGCCCACGCGGGCATCCCAGAGCGCACCGGGCAGCAGGCCGAGGTCGAAGCGCTCCCGGCACCGCAGCAGCAAGGTGCCGCGGTCCCAGCTGATGGACACGCTGGCTGGGGTGGAACGGGCCTGTACGCACTTCAAAACAGCACGCCGGGTATGCCAGCCCCACGGCTCATGCCACGCTGCCAGGCCCGCTGGAGGGCGCCGCGCTCCAGCTCCAGCTGCCTTGGATTGGGGAGCTTCTCGGGCCAGAGGCTGGGGGGATCGGGAATGGGCTCACCGAAGGGAATCACTTCCTGCTCACACATGCACACCTCCGTTCTGTGTTGCGCAGGGGGTGAAGCACGGAGCGTGCCAAGCGATTCTCGGGCTTGCACCGTCGGCTGAGCGTCGAAGCTTCGACGGATTTCGACGGTTTTCGACGGTTCTTCGACGCTCGTGGCAGACTGGAGGTGACCAGGAGAACGAGGAACCACCATGATCGACCTGCGCTTCCTGGAAAAACCCGCCAGCCTGCTGTGCTGGGCCGGCTTCCTGCTCATGCCAGCGCTGCTCGGCCTGGGCCTGGGCGCCCTGGGCCTGGTGGCAGGCATCCAAGAGGGAGACCAGGAGCCCGTCCTGTTCATCAGCGGCACAGCCTGCTGCTCCAGCCTGGGCGTGATGCTCTTCGGCGTAGCGGTGATGTGGCTGATCAAGCGCGCCTTCGGCGGCCGGGCTGGGCCCTGGCTGGAGCGCGCGGCGGGCAGCGTCGGCGGTCGCGTGTTCATGCCCTCGCTGCTGTGGGCCTTCCGCATGCCGCGCATCGAGGGCCAGCTGCAGGGCCACACCTACCGGATCGCGCTCTTCCGGCAGGGCGGCATCCTGGGCCACCCCGATCCCGGCGAGAAACGGATCATCCTGTGCTGGCTGCTCAACGGGCATATGGACGCGCCCCTGTCGGGCAAGCTGGGCTTCGCCCCGCCGGGCACGCCCAGCCTGGGCATGGGGCTCTTCGGCCTGAAGAGGCGCAGCGAACACGAGGGCTTGCTGTGCTGGAGCGGCGACGAGCGGGGTCAGGCGCTGGTGGAGGATCCGCAGCTGCAGGACGCCATGCGACGCGTGCTGCGCTTCGGCGGCGGCCTCTTCGTGCGCGGCGGCTCGGGTGGGCTCGACATCTCGTGCAGGATGAGCCCGGAGTGTACTCCCGATGCGCTGGCGACCCTGCTGAAGGACCTGGCCAGCCTGGCCGCCTGCGCCCAGCGGGCAGCGCAGCCGTGATCGCACCCGACCGCGAGGGAGGCTTCCAGGCCTCAGATGGCGTTGAGCTGCGCTACCAGGTCTTCGGCCAGGGCCACCCTGTGCTGGTGGCCAACGGCATCGGCGTCAGCCACGGCGGCCTCGCGCTGCAGCTGGCCCAGCTGCGCGAGCGCTTCCGCCTGCTCTGCTGGGACTACCGCGGGGTCTTCGGCTCCGTAGCACCCCGCGGAACGGACCTGAGCGTGCAGTCCCACGCGCGTGACGGCCTGGCCCTGCTGGACACCCTGGAGGTGGAGCGCGCCGCCCTGCTGGGCTGGAGCATGGGGGTGCAGGTGGGCTTCGAGCTGCACCGCCTGCAGCCCGGGCGCCTGACGCGGCTGGCCTGCATCGGGGGGCTGCCCGCCAGCCCCTTCCGCGCGCGCCTGCCCCTGCCCGGCCTGCACCGGCTGGCGCCGCCCGTGCTGGAGCTGGCCGCGCGGGGCGCGCCAGCCTTCTCCCCGGTCGTGCGGCAGGTGGCAAAGCGCAGCGCCTTCTACCACCTGGCCCGTACCAGCCGCTTCATCCGCAAGCGGGCCGACCGCCGAGTCTTCATGGAGATGGCGCGCGCCGTGGGCGGGCACGATCACCGCATCTACCTGCGCACCCTGGCCGAGATGGGGCGCCACGACGCCCGGCAGGCGCTGGATGAGCTGGACGTGCCCCTGCTGCTGATCGTGGGCGCCCAGGACCACCTGGTGCCGGCCCGCCACGTGCGGCGCGCCGCGGCCCGCGCGCGGGGAGCGCAGCTGCTGGTGGTACCCGACGCCTCCCACTTCGTGACGGCCGAGGCGCCAGAAGTGGTGAACCCGGCGCTGGAGCGCTTCTTCCAGGGCGATGCCAAGGCGGGGTGATACGCTCCTTTCTCACCCCGCGAAACCGAGGACCTGCCATGATCTCCCGCTGCGGACTGACCTGCACCGAGTGTCCCGCCTACCTCGCCACCCAGGCCAACGATGTCGCCAAGGCCGGCGAAGTGGCCGCGAGCTGGGCCAAGCAGTTTCACATCAAGGTGACGGTGAACGACGTCTGGTGCGACGGCTGCCTGGTGGAGGGCCGCAAGTGCGCCCACTGCGGCGAGTGCAAGATCCGGGCATGCGCCACGGAGCGCGGCCTGGACAACTGCGGCCACTGCGACGACTTCGCCTGCGACGAGCTGCAGGGCTTCTTCCGGATGGTGCCCCACGCCAAGGCCACTCTGGAGAACATCC
>CAYVQL010000282.1:0-2803 GCA_964454135.1 uncultured Enterobacterales bacterium
GCTGGCGGCGCAGGCCACCCGTGGAGGCTGGCTCCCGGTTCTGTCGCCTGCTCGTGGACTACGGCAACAAGCATGGCGGGCTGAGCGAGCCCTATCAGCTCACGGGCGACGTCAAGAAGGACATGGACCGCCTGCGCGCTTTCTACGCGGGCATGAAGGGGCATCGCCCGGAGCTGATGAGCGACAGGCGGCTGCGCGAGGAGGACGAACCGTCGCGTTTGCTCAGTCCGTGATGATGCGCGCCTCCAGCTCGGCCCGGAAATCGGGGTAGTCCTCGGGCCGGGGCGTGATGATCAGGAAACGCGTCTTGCCCTGGATGGGGTTGTGGCCCCGGGGCAGCACGCCCAGGCGGTGGGCCGCGATCTGCTCAGGATCGGCCCAGGGACCCAGGCGACGTACGATCTCTTGGTAGGCGATGCCCGGCTGACCGAAGTCGAACCAGGGGCTGTTGGCCACGCCGGCGCTCTCGCCCGCCAGCTCCTCCACCCAGAGCTTGACCATGGCGGCGCCCGTGTTGGAGCTGGGCCGCAGGCCCGGGTCGAAGGTGGCGATGCTGCCGTCGGGCTGCTCGAAGTAGTCGCACATCACGAAGCCGAAGGCAGCGGGGCAGTGCTGGTGGATGCGCTGGGCCAGGTCCAGGATGGCCGGCGCCACCGTGGCCGTGCGCTGCGAGGTGATCACGTGGTTGATGCTTCCGGCGTACTTCTTGCCGTCGGCGCTCACCAGCTGGTCGGTCAGGGCCACCACGGGGATGGCGTCCTCGCCGGGGCGTAGAAAGACCTGGAAGCTCTTGTTCTGGCCCAGCAGCTCGGGCTGGATGACCAGGACGCGGTTCAGATCGTAGCGTAGGGTGCGCTGGCGGATGCCCTCCAGCTCGGCCATGAACTCGGCCTCTGTCGACACCGGGAAGACGCCCTCGCCGGCGTTCTCGGTGTTGCAGGTCTTGATGTAGACCTTGCGGCCCGGCTTCCAGGCGGCGTGGAAGTCTTCGGGCCCTGCCTCGAACATGTCCTTGCGCCGCTCGGGGGCGGCGAAGGCCGACAGGGCGCCGACGGTCTCCTTCGAGTTGCAGAAGTCCATGTCGTGCAGGCTGTTGACCGTGCAGTCGTCGGCACCAGGACCCAGGTCGTCGATGGAGTAGAGCCGGCGGCCGCTGCGGCGCAGCTCGGCCAGCATGTCGGGCTCGCCGTCGTGGAAGTGGACCTCGCCCAGAAATCCCACGCGCTGCAGGTAGGCCACCAGGCTGCGGTCCGTGCCCTGGGGCAAAAAGACCCGGTTGCGCCCTGGGCTGCAGAGGTAGGCCGCCGCTGTGGGCATGATCAGGTTCATGCCCGGTCCCAGGAGCGCGCCGTAGTCCTTGCGGAAGGCGCTGCGGGGGTCCGACTCGTCGGCGGTCTGGTTGAAGCGCAGGTTGATGTCGAAGTCGCGCAGGGCCTGGCAGATCTGCGAGTAGGAGGCGCGCTGCAGGCGCGCGAATTCGTGGCCGGTGGGGAAGAGCGGCGGCTGGCTGGGCCTTGCGGCGGCGGCCTGGGCGGCGCGTTCGACCTGGCTCGCGGGTGGGGTCATCCATGGCTCCTGTTGACGGGGACAGACCAAGGTATCATCCAGCGACGTGGCTGGGGCGAGGTGTAGGATGGGGGGCGGACTCCTCGTCGCGGGAGGTCGCCTTGAAGACCCTGCCCGAAGTCTTGATCAGCTGCGAGCCGCTGAAGCGCATGCTCTACGGCGCCGTGCCCGCCAAGGCGCTGCTGGCCGCCATCGAGCTGGAGCTCTTCACCCACCTGCAGCAGCCTCGCACCGCCGACCAGCTCGCCCAGCAGCTGGAGCTGCACACCGTCAACACCGGCATCTTCCTGGACGCGCTGGTGGCCAACGAGCTGGTCGTGAAGCGAGAGGGGAGGTATGGGAACGCGCCCCTGGCGCAGGAGTTCCTGGTTCGGACAACGTCGACCTACCTGGGGGATCTGCTGTTGAACTACGCCCAGCACATGGAGCCGGGGCTGGCGGATCTGGCGGGCCGTGTGCGGCAGGGGCCGCCCGCGCGGCGTCGCAGCTGGGATCCCGCAGCGCGGGCCCAGGAGACGGAGATCTACGCCCACCACCAGCTGGCGGGCCGGGCGCAGCAGGCGGCGGCCATCGTCTCGGGCCTGCCGGAGTTCGCGGGCATGGAGAGGATGCTGGATCTGGGCGGCGGTGCGGGCCTGATGGGCATGGCCATCGTGGCGGCCCATCCCAGCATGCGCGGCGTGCTCTTCGACCGGCCCGACGTGGTGGCGGTGGCCCGGCGCCTCTTCGAGGAGCACGGCATGCAGGGGCGCATGGCCGTGCTCTCGGGCGACTACGTGCGGGATCCCATCGGCGAGGACTACGACCTGGTCTGGGTCAGCTACACGCTGCAGCGCTCCAGCCTGGAGCCGGTGCTGCGGCGCGTCCACGGCGCCTTGAGACCAGGAGGCGTCTGCGTCAGCCTGGCCGAGGGGCTGTACGCGGAGCGCACGCAGCCGGCTTTGATGGTCAACGCCATGCTGTCGATGAGCTTGCGCTGCGGCGGCATGAGCTTCGAGGAGGGCGAGGTGGCCCAGGCCATGCTGCGCGTGGGCTTTCGCTCGGTGCACAGCCGCCGAATCGAGGGCCCGCAGATGCACGGGCCAGGGGTGCTGGACATCGCGCGGCGCCGGGGTGGGCTGCCCGAAACCCCGAACAGCTCGTGAATCCGGTCATAACCTCGCCAGTGGCAGCTCACTGCCCGAGTTGTGACCGCTCCAGGGCCTCCAGGCCCTCGAGTTGCGCATAATTCCGGTCA
>CAYVQL010000282.1:2903-14561 GCA_964454135.1 uncultured Enterobacterales bacterium
TGACCGCTCCAGGGCCTCCAGGCCCTCGAGTTGCGCATAATTCCGGTCATAACCTCGCCAGTGGCAGCTCACTGCCCGAGTTGTGACCGCCCCGCGCTTCATAGGTCCATGCCGCGCCCCTGCACAGCTCCACCCCCGAGAGGTCTCGCAGCTCAGTGACACCACTCGGCATCGGCCACGCCGTCGCGCACCTCCTGCATGCAGCTGGCGTGCATCCAGCCGTAGCAGGCTCCCTCCACGGCGGCTCCGGGCTCCGTGCCTTGCGGAGCTTCGCAGTAGCTCTCGCATTCCTGCGAGTCGGAGCAGGGACGCCCCGCATCCGAGGTGGGCAGGTTGCAGGCCTCTTGGCCCACATCGCCCCAGTCCTCCCAGCGCCCGCCCGCGTCCAGGCAGTCCTGCTCGGCCGCGTGGTCGGTGGCCGTGTCCTTGCTCACCACGCAGCCGGTGATGAGGGAGAGGAATGCCCAGGCAGCGGATCTCAGCATGCTCGCTCCTTGCGGTTCGCGGATCTCGACCTATCTTTGCACCTGATGGTGCCGCTGTCGAAGCCAGCAGAGGAGGCCGCTCCATGTCAACCCCCATCCGTGGCCGCTGCCTGTGCGGCGCCGTGCGGCTGCAGCTGCTGTCGCCCACGCTCTTCTGCTCCCACTGCCACTGCGAGAGCTGCCGGCGGGCCCACGCGGCGGCCTTCGTCACCTGGACCGGGGTGCCCGAGGAGCGCTTCTCGCTGCTGCGGGGCCAGGACATGCTGACCCGCTTCCAGTCCTCTCCCGGCGCCTTCCGCTGCTTCTGCCGGGCCTGCGGCAGTGTGCTGTTCACCTACTACACCGCGCAGCACGCCGATTTCGGCGACGCCGCCGGCACCATCTACGTGCCCGTGGCGGTGTTGAACGACCCCTTGGACCGGGCGCCTGCCAGCCATGTCAGCTTCGAGGAGCGGGTGCCCTGGTTCCCCTTTCACGACGAGCTGCCGCGTTACAGAGCCAAGTCGGATGAGCCTGCGGAGTGATGGCCCTGGCAGGCTCTCTGTGGAATCTTCCGTGGCTGGATCCAGTTATAGCGGGGTGCTGCCGTATCTGCGGCATGCGCCCTGACCTGGTCCTGAAATGAGATGAAGGCGAGTGCAACCATGACTGGCTATCGCTTCCGCGGCTCTCCTGTGCTGTTCGTCCTGACCCTGATGCTGCATGGCCCAGGTTGCGGCGACGACACCTGCGCTTCGGAGGACAACGAGGCCATCCTGACCGACGCGCACAACTACAGCTACGACGGCACCATGGACGTGCAGCCCTACGATCTGGCGGAGATCGACATGGACGCCGGGCCCTTCGATCTCAGCTTCACCTGGAGCGAGCTGACCACGGACATGCAGGGGCATGCCCTGGATCCCGCGACTGACGTGCAGTCCACCACCCTGGCGGTCTTCCCCAACCTCAGCCAGGACGAGGTGGAGACCAGGCTGGCCCAGAACACCATGTACCAGTCGGACATGGGCCTCTTCGGCGCGGCGCTGACCGATGGCGGCTCCTCGGTCAG
This sequence comes from uncultured Enterobacterales bacterium, assembly GCA_964454135.1. Taxonomy (GTDB): domain Bacteria; phylum Myxococcota_A; class UBA796; order UBA796; family JAFGLY01; genus CAYVQL01. Next base: position 4,440 of record CAYVQL010000282.1, read on the forward strand.
CTTGAGCGACCACACGGTGATGGGCAACGACATCGACATCGAGCAGTACTTCGTCGATGGCTACGGCACCTGGCTGTTCACCCTCAACACGGGCACCACGGCGGCCGAGAACACGCGCATGGCCGCTTTCCTGGTTCCCGTACCCGGCGAGAAGAGCACGGCGCTGGCCCTGTCCGATGACAGCGCCATCGTGGAAGTGGAGGCGAACCTCAGCGACCTGCAGGTCCAACGGGCCGAGCCCGACCAGAGCTTCGTGGCGGACTGGCGCGACGTGACGTCGACCGGGCAGGGCCTGGAGCTCAACCAAGGCGTCATCGATCAGGTGATGGTGGCCTGGTACGCCGAGCTGGAGCCGGCGGATCTGGAGGCGGAGTTCATGGACATCGAGCTGCTGGCGGATGAGATCTGGAGCCTGGAGGTCTCGGGGGTCTCCAGCGCCGATCTGGCCGAGCTCGAGGGCGCGTCGGGCAACTTTGGTGGCATCAGCGACCAGGGCACCTGGATCCTGGCCCTGCGTTGCACCAGCTGTCCCAGCCCGGCCCCGCCCTTCCTGACCCGGCTCGAGGTCTGCGAGTAGCCGGGCTCGGCGGGCCCCAGAGCTTTCGGTGGTCGCGTTGAAGAACAGGGCCGACAGAACGTCGGTGATCCTGACCCCGCCAGGTCGCGGGCGTTAGGGATCCACCCAAGCGCCAGCCCGGCTCGTCTCCCATCGTCGGAGGTTTTTCCATGCCCCTTGCATCGTCCCTCTTGTTCACCGCACTCTGCGCCTTCTCCCTGGGCTGCAGCAAGGTCAGCCAGACGGCCTCCGAGTCCTCCACCGCATCCGTGGCCCCGGCCCCGGTCCAGAAGAGCGCGGCAGAGGTCCAGGGAGGCGCGGCCGCGCCGGCCCCAATGCAAGGGGAGGCCCCCATCAAGGACTATATGGCGGATGCGCCCGAGGGGGCGCTGGAGCCCACTGCGGTGCTGGAGATCAACGCCGAGCTCTGGAAGACCCGCGTGCCAAACGCCCTGAAGGGCATCGTGCCGGCCTACGATCCAAGCTCCGGACTGCTCTATATGGCGTCCATCCTCTCGGATTGGCTGATGGTCATCGATCCGGATCAGGGCCACCCCAAGGCGGGGATCTCGCTGGATGCCGAGTGGTATCACTCCATCCAGACGGTCTTGGACAGCGAGCGCGGACGACTGTTCTGGCTCGACCACAAGAAGTGCTCGCTGCGGGCTGTGGACCTGAAGGCCGGCAAGCTGGTGGCCAAGTTCGATGCCGATGCCGAGGGCCGGTCCAGATCGGCCTATCCCTGCCAGGGGCTGGAGCTGGATGCTGAGACCGGCTGGGTCTGGGCGAGCGACTCCGGCCAAGGAACGGTCACCGGCTACGATGCCGATCTGCAGGTGGGCAAGACCCTGTCCGGCTTCCGCGGCGTGCTCAAGTTGGCCTCTTCGCCCAAGGGCGACGCGATCTACATCATGGAGATGTACAGCCGCCAGAGCTCGCGCCTGCACAGGTACACCCCCAGCACGGGTGAGCAGGAGACGGTCGCCGAGTACGGCGTTGGCAAGAGCGGGATGCCGCCGGGCCGCATCCACGTGGACCGAGACGGCTTGCCCGTGGTGATCGGCGACGAGGTGGTCGGCATCGACGAAGCTGGCAAGACCAGGTGGAGGGGCTACCAGCCGCCGCAGCCGCCCGACGCCGTGGCCAGCATCGGCGACACCCTGGCCCTGGTGATGCGAGAGGCCTACAAGAGCGAGGGCAGGAATGAGAGCGGCGTCGCGTTGGTGAACGCCAAGACCGGCAAGCTGATCAAGCTGGTCGAGGTGCGCTACGAGGCGCGCTTTGCCAGCGCCGATCCCAAGGGCAAGCGCTTCTTCGTGGGCAACGGCGGCGACGGCAGCATCTCGGTGATCGACGCGGAAACGGGCGAGGTCAGCAGCGTGATCGACGCCGCCAACGCCGTAGAGGACCTGGTGGTCGATACCCGCACGGGCACGCGCTACCTGCTCGACCGGCTGGGGGGCAGCCAGCTCCACGCCTGGAAGACAGACGGTACGTTTTCGGTCTTCGGCAGCGCGCCCTGGCCCATCGAGCTCGACATCGACGTGGAACGCCGCTTGCTGATGGCCATCTGCCACTTCGATGCCGCGCTGCACATCTGGGACCTGGACAGCGGCAAGGAGCGCCAGGCCATACCTCTGGGCGTGCCCGTCGGTACGGGAGACGGCATAGGCGACCTGGCCTACGATGCCGCCAGTGGCGTGGCCGCGGTGGGCTGGGCCGAGACTGGCCAGATCGTGGCGGTGGACGTGGCGGCTGGCAAGGTCCTGTGGGAGCAGTCGCTGCAACAACGGGATGCCGGATCCGATTCGGGGCCGGGAAAGATCAGCGTGGCCATCGGCGGTGGCACGCTCTTCGTCGGTAGTGGCACCAAGGTGCTGGTCGCGAACGCCTTCGACCTGCGCACCGGCAGTCAGCTGGGCGAGAAGCCGGTGCCCAGCGGGGGCGCGCGGGGCATCGTGCGCGGCACGAACATGCTGCGCTGGGACCCTGTCGGGGAGCGCCTCTTCTTCAGGGGCAACGTGCTGGATCCCGAGAGCCTGCAGGTCACCGGGCAGCTGTCCGGCGTGGACCGCATCTTCCACGTGGACGAGGAGATCATCCTCGGGCGTTTCGAGGACGCGGAGAAGAGGAACTACCTGGTGCAGTTCGACGCCCAGAGCCTGCAGGAAACCGGGCGCTGGGCCACGCTCAGCTGCCCCTTCGTTCCCACCCGGTTGGTCTTCGAGCCGAGCGACAAGCAGCTCTACCTGCTGGACATGGCCCAGGCGCGCGTGGCGACCTACGACTTCCCCATCAGCGCCCCCAGCCTGGATCCCTACCAGCCCAGCCAGCGGCAGCAGGGGCGCCCCCCTGGCGCCCTTCCTGGTGGCAGGGGCAAGGGCGCCAAGCAGGGTGGGCGCCGTGGTGGGCGTCGTCTGCCCAGGTAGCAGATATCCGGACTGGGCATCGGCCGGTTAGGGAGTCTGCCCTGGAGGTGGAATATGCCCTTTTCTCCCGTCGCCGCGTATCTCACGGCTTGTCTGCTCGGCGGCAGGGCACTGGCCGCCCCCGTGATCGAGGGCCAGGAGGAGGAGGGCTTCCCCTCGGTGGTGGCCCTGGGGGCCAGCTTCGGTGGCTACACCCTCAGCGCCTGCACGGGCAATATGATCACCCCGCGCATCGTGCTCAGCGCGGGCCACTGCGGCGAGGGCGTCCCGCTGGAGACGGTGATCGCCATCGGTCAAGCCTTCTTTGGCAGCGATATCGAGGCGCCCGACGCCGCCATCGGCTTCGAGGACATGATCCTGCATCCGGACTACGTGGAGCTCTCCGGCATCAACCTGCCCGAGAACGACATCGGGCTGCTCTTCCTGGCCGAAGACGCGCCGGTGGAGCCCAGCTTCTTCTGGAAAGAAGAACTGCACTCCGATGACATCGGTCGCGCGCTCAAGTCGGTGGGCTTCGGCGTCTCGGATGCCTCGGGCGGCGGCTCGGGCATCAAGCGCTCCGCCGACCTCACCCTGGACGACCTGCGGGAACAGTTCATGGTCTCCTACGTCACCAAGGATGGCACCACCATCTGCAGCGGCGACTCCGGCGGCCCCCAGTTCATCGATGTGAACGGGACCTGGGTGGAGGCCGGCGTGCACTCCTGGGCCGATACGGCCTGCTCCACCTACTCGGGCAGCACGCGCACCGACATGATGGCTGAGTGGATCCTGGAGCAGGTGGCGGCCTACCACGGCACCGACGACATGTGCGAGATCAACGGTTGGTACGACGACGGGGTGTGCCACGAGCTCTGCGACCAGGAGGACGGGGACTGCTTCGTGGACACGGGCGGGCCTGACACGGGCGACTACGACACCGGAGCGGGCGCGGAGCAGGATGCAGCCGATGAGGAGCCGGCGGCCTGCGGCTGCGCCGCCGGCCGGGGCGCCGGGGCGCTGCCGGCGGTGGGGCTGGCCTTGCTCTGCCTGGGCGCCGCGCGCTGCCGCCGCGACCAGGTCTGAAAGGCGCTTTCAACTCGGAAGCTTGTGCTATCCTGGGAGAACCCCGGAGGTAGCCATGCGCCGTGTTCTGCCGATTTTCGTCCTGCTCGCCTGCACCGAGTACGAGATCACCGAGGCCGAAGAGGCCGAGCCCGGCATGGAGGAAGAGGGGGCGCCGGTCATCTCGGTGGATCCGCTGGCCCTGAGCTTCGACGCCCTGGAGGTGGGCGCCGGCCCCAGCCAGGCCCAGGCCGTGACCGTGGCCAACATCGGCGATGAGATCCTGGGCCTGCAGGCCATCTATCTGGCCGATTCCAGCGCCCCCTTCACCCTGACCGACGCCACGGCCGGCCTGATGGACCCCGGCGACAGCATGAGCTTCACGGTCAGCTTCGAGCCCTGGCAGGGGGGCGAGGCCCTGGGGGAGATCCTGGTGGACAGCAACGATCCGCTGACGCCGCAGGTCTCGGTGTCGCTCACGGGCACGGGCCTGGCCCTGGATCCCGACATCGCCATCGAGCCTGAGTACCACGACTTCGGCCTGGTGGACGTGGGCGAGAGCGAGCAGCTGGCAGTGACGGTCAGCAACCAGGGCGAGGGCGACCTGCAGGTGGATGAGATCACCTACACCAGCCTGACGGACGAGTTGGCCATGGACCTGCAGGAGGGCGTCAACGGCAGCCTGCCCTGGACCCTCTCGCCTGGCGCCCAAGCCGAGCTGATCGTCAGCTACACGCCCAGCGACGACCAGGCGGACGAGGGTCACGTGGAGGTCTTCTCCGACGACCCGGACGCCAGCTCGGTGACCGCCACGCAGGAGGGCGAGGGCAAGATCTTCGAGGGCTTCTCCACCGGCTGGTACGTCTACGACGACGGCATCGCCTACGAGACCACCTCCAATCCCTCCTACGTGGTGGACCACCACGGCGATGAGGACCTGTACTGGTACGAGCCCTCCGGAGCCCATGGCCTGGTGGACAGCAGCGACCCCGAGGGCGACTTCGCCATCATGCGGCAGTACGTGCTGGACCACGCCGGCAACCCGGTGGTGGTGAACGGCCCCTTCAACTACGACGCCAGTAGCAGCATCTCCACCTACGAGTACGCCACGTTCACCTACTTCATGTGCGACTTCTACCTGGAGCCCGACGAGGATCCGGCGGCCTACGAGATCTCCTCGGGCACAGTGGACGACGGCATCGAGGTGATGGTCAACGGCGAGGTGCTGGGCATGCTCAAGCTGGGAGAGAGCGGCAGCTGGCCGCTGGACAATAGCCTGCCTGGCGAGGTCAACACCCTGATCATCATCCTGGTGGACGACTCGGCGGTCAACAAGTACGTGCACGACCTGGCCTTCTACAAAGACGGGGTGATGGTGACCGAGTAGGGCGTCGCTGTCGCTGTTTCAGGAGGTGGGCGCGCGCCCGTGGCGAATTGCGCGAACTGGTTCTTCGCCTTGCGAGGGACTTGTCTCTGCATGTCGTGCTGTGGCCCGGAACTTGCTGTGGAAGGGCTCCAGCCGCCACGCACCTGAGCGAGGAGATGGAAGCGCCATGAAGATCAAGATCCGCGCCATCTGCACCGCCCTCGCGCTGCTGGTATCGAGCAGCGCCCACGCCGACAGGCCCCAGCTCTACGCGGGCCTGGGTATCGCCATCAGTCCAGGGGCCGAGCGCCCGGTCGGACTGCAGCTGGACTCCTCCCTGCGCTGGGCCCCGGGCGAGGAGTTCTTCTGCCCCGAGCTGGGCCCCTTCCTGCAGGCCGGCTGGATGGGCGGGCGGGAGTTCTACGGGGCCAGCGGCCTGGCCGTCGGCTTCGCCAGCGTGCAACGCTCGGATTCTTCCCAGTTCGCCTACGTGCAGGCCGATGGCGAGCTGGGCCTGGCGCTCTGGCAGGGCGCGCCCCGGCTGCTGGCGGGCGCGGGAGTGGCCAAGGCTCTCTCCCCCTACTTCAAGAACGAGCCGATGATGCGGTCCTACGCCCTGGACAGCTTCCTGCTGCGCTTGGCCGGCGCGGCCCTGTTGGGAGCCGAGGGCGTAGATCCGCTGCTGCGGGCCTCGCTGCAGGGGGCTTGGATGCCGCGGATCCAGTACATGTAGGGGCTGGTGGGCCGCTGGGCGCGCGGTGCGGTATCCTTCCCCCCGATGCGAAACGCTGCCACAACGGGCCTGCTGCTGGTGCTGGGCTACCTGGCGCTGGCCGCGCTGCTGACCTGGCCCCTGGTCCTGCACCTGGACGACCACCTGCTGGGCACGGCCGCCATGGACCAGGTGGACACGGCCTGGCTGCGCCTGGCGGCGGCCCGTTGGCTGACAGGACAGGAGCCCGGCATCTTCGCCCCGCTGGGCTACCCCCTGCCTGCCGTGATCCCCAACTGGATCGACCACATCCTGGGCGCCCCGCTGGCGCTGCTGCTGCCCTGGCCCCTGGCCGACAACCTGTGGTGGCTGCTGGTGTTGGCGGCCAACGGGCTGGCTGCGCACCTGCTGGGCTTTCAGCTGGGCAAGAGTCACGGCGCGGGCCTGCTCTGCGGCGTGGCCTTCGCCTGCTGCGAGCCCGTGCTGCGCGAGGCCGGCCTGAGCCACGCCCCCCAGGCCCTGCTCTGCTGGGCGCCCCTCTTCCTGGCCTTCCTGCTGCGGGCGCTTGGCGAGCGCGGGCGCCCCAGGCAGGGGGCGCTGGCGGGCCTCTTCCTGGCGCTGGCGGCCCTGACCTACTGGTATCAGGGCCTGTTCCTTGCCGTATTGGCCGCGCCTGCAGTGCTGGTCGCGCTGTGGCGCGCCGGGCAGGATAGGGGAGCGCTGCTGGGCCGCCTGGCCCTGGGGGGGGCCGTGGCGCTGGCGCTCTGCGCCGGGCCGCTGCTGCTCGTGCTGTGGGCGGCGCCCGACCTGGCGGGCGGCGGGACCTCGTTCATCCCGGGCCAGCAGGCCCTGGGCGTGCCCCCGCGGCACGCCTGGGCCTTTCTGCACGGCAGCGGGCCGGGCTGGCCCTTCCTGGCGCAGCCCGCAGATACCTCCAACCGCCTCTCGCTGGTGCTGCTGGCCGCAGCGATCTGGGCGGCCTGGCGCAGCCCGCGCACCAGCTGGCCCTGGTGGCTGGCCGCCCTGGCCGGCGGCCTGCTCTTGATGGGGCCCTTCCTGCAGGTGGCGGACGAGCCCCTGCGGCTGGGCCGCTGGCTGATCCCACTGCCCGGCTACCTGCTGGCCGAGGCTTCGGGCGCCATGGCCCGCCTGCACTGGCCCCTGCGTTGGGGCATGATCGTGCCCCTGGCGCTGCTGCCCCTGGCCGCCAGGGTGCCCCGACCGACCCTCTTTGCGGGCGCGCTCTTGCTGGAGACCCTGCTGGCGTCCGCCAACGCCCCCCTGCCCAGCCGCGACGTGGCGGCCTTCGACGGCTGGCGCGCCCTGGCCACGGCTCCCGGCCCCGTGCTGGTGCTGCCCCAGGAGCTGCGGGGAGACGGTCCCGCCAGCATGGGATTGATCTTTCGGGCCTCCAAGGCGCCCCTGGCCAACGAGCTGGGCATCCCTCCCCGGGCCTTTCAGCCCATGGCTTTTCGCCAGTGGAAGGAGGGCCTGAAGATCCACGGCTGGTGGCACCGCCTGCGCCGCAGCGGGCGCGACCTGCCCCTGCCCGAGGGAGCCTGGCAGGAGCTGGCCGACCAGGGCGGGGCCCCCCGGGCCTTGGCTGCCCCCGCGGGGGGGGGGTGAGCGACGCCCAGAAGCAGGCCATGGCCAGGCGAATGGCGCAGCAGCTGGGCGAGCCGCAGGACTGCGGCGCTGCGTTGGTGTGGTGGGTGGGGGCGCCGCGCTAGTCGCGCTCGTACGCCGGCCGCCACCCCTTCTTGCACAGCCGCTGCAGCACCCCCTTGACCAGCAGCGGCAGCACCAGCGTGGCATCCGCCAGCACCTCGGCGAAGCGCCCCCCGTCATCTTCCGACTCGAACTTCGCCCAGGACACCCCCTCCGAGTAGGTGCAGCCCGAAAGGTGGCCCCAGCTGGGAGGATCGGGGCAGATGCGTACGCCACGGGCGTAGAGCGGCGCATGAACCTGCAGCCCGTCCAGCTTCATGATGTCCAGCGTCGGCGCCACCTGCTGGGCCCAGTTGCGCGGGGCCCCGCCGCCAAGGGTGAAGATGCAGAGCCGCCCCTCGCGATGCCTCTCGACCAGGCGCGTGAACTCCAGCAGATCCACGAACTGGTTGAAGGGCACGATGCGCACATCGTCCAGCGGTCGCGCGCTGCCTTTGTTCTCGACCACCATGCGGTGGAAGAGATTCAGCGCCATCTCGCTGTCGGTGAAGGCGGGGATGTACACCGGTATCCCTGCCTCGGCGGCGGCGGAGATGATGCTGCGCCGCTGGGGGAAGTGCTCCAGCAGCAGCTGACCCAGGCGGCGGCAGAAGCCGGCCGAGCCCTCGGGTTCGCCGCCCACCAGGGCGGGCACCATCAGCTCCAGCTTGCCCTCCATGAACTTGTCGAAGGCGTCCAGCGAGGTCTCCAGCTCGGCCGAGTCGAAGATGCGGCAGATCCCCTTGACCGCGGCCTCCTCGTCCGAGGTGGCGGGCGCTTCGTAGTGGTCAAGGCCCATGTTCTCCACCACGTCGTGCGTCAGCAGCGCGCCCGTGCCCACGACCACCTGCACCAACCCGGAACGGATCAGCTCTACGAAGATGGGCCCCTGTTGCGCGATGGTCAGGGCGCCGCTGATGGTCAGCACCACCAGGTTGTCCGGCTCGCTGAACATCAGCTCCAGCACCTCGGCGGCGCGGCCCAGGTTCCTGCCCTGGAACGAGGTGCGGGCCATGCGCTGCAGCAGCTGGTCGAAGTCCTGCACCGCGTTCAGCTCCATGCCCTCGAGAGACCGCAGCTGTTCGCCGCGCACGAAGCTGTCCTTGCTGCGTTCCTGGGTGGGCTCGGGGCGCTGGCCGGGGCAGGTAGGCTTGGACAAGAGCCGCTCCTTCAAGCTGGTGACCGGACGGCAGGGTTAATGCCCCTCAACGGGGGCCCGCAAACCAGCAGGGTGATAGCGTTCGTGCCTCTCTTCTTTTTTTGGGGGGAAGACAGATTCTTCCCCCCCTATCCGAGGCGGACACCGCCTCTCCCCCCCATCTTCGCCGCTTGATGAGCGGCGCAGGGCTGCTTGCGCAGCCCTGAAACAGCGCTGAGGAAGCCCCTCGAACTGTCGGCGGGATCGGCATATCTTGTTCGGGGCCTCTTCTTCCCAAAGGGTGGTGATGAATCCCCTGCACAGGCTGCTCTACTACGCCGCCCGCGGCCGGTGGACCCTGACGCGGCCGATCCACATGAGCGTGCGGGTGCTCCTGGTGCGGGACGGCCGGATCCTGCTGCTGCGACACACCTACGTGCCGCATTGGTATCCACCCGGCGGATGCGTGGCGCGGGGAGAGACCCTGGAGCACGCGGCGCGTCGCGAGTGCCTGGAGGAGGTGGGCGCCAACCTGGGGCCGGTGGAGCTCTTCGGCATCTACGACAACTTCTGGAGCGGGCTCTCCGACCGCGTGGCGGTCTTCTTGTGCCGCGACTTCGTGGTCGGGGGCGAGACCGACTGGGAGATCGAGCAGTGGCGCTGGTTTCCCCTGGAAGGGCTGCCCGAAGATCTCTCTCCGGGCACGGCCCGTCGCCTGCAGGAGCTGAAGGAGGGCAGCTGGCCGCTGTACCGGCGCTGGTGAGCGGCCTTAGTTCGCGCCCTCCGCCGCGGACTCCACTTCCAGCTCGACGGTCCGGACCTCGGCGCCGGATGCATCCACAGGCAGCGGCGGCACGTAGGTGGCGTCGTTGACGGCCACCGGGGCCTGGTCCGCGGTCAAGCCCACGATCAGCAGGGTGAACCCGGCCGCCTGGGCCATGGACCAGAGCATGCCGAACATCGAGGCCGGCGGGGAGCCTGCCTGCCGCATGTAGAGGTAGGGCCCGGCGACGGGGATCAGCAGCTCCAAGCCGCCGCCACCGGAGTCCATCAGGGCCACACCCGTCATGGCGGCCAAGGCGTAGGCGCCACCCCCCACCGCGGCCCCGGTGATCACAAGGCCCTTGTGGGAGACCGGCCGTAGGCTGCGGCTGCCCCAGGCGTGGGTGG
>CAYVQL010000283.1:0-14476 GCA_964454135.1 uncultured Enterobacterales bacterium
CTTTGTGGGGGCTCCGCCCCCAACATGCGCACTACGTCCGTCTTCGCCGCATCCCCCGCCTGCCGCATCCGTGGCAGGACGTGCACGCGCAACAGGGTCAATGGTGGGTGGCTATGAACTTCCAGGCGCGTGCACTAGGCGCGGATCACTGCTGTTCGCCGGCCTCGCCGGCTTCCGCTTCCTCGGCGGCCTGCAGCTCGGGCAGCAGGGCCTCCAGCTCGGTCACGGTCTCATCGAAGATCCGCAAGGCGGACTCGATGGCGTCGGGCTCAGTCAGATCCACGCCCGCGCCCTTCAGGATCTCCAGCGGCGGGGCGGAGCAGCCGGCCTTGAGCATGCCCAGGTAGGCGTCGCGCTGCTCGGGACCCTGGTGGATCAGCTGGGCCAGGGCGATGCCGCTGGAGAGGCCGGTGGCATAGGTGAAGACGTAGTACTTCCAGTAGAAGTGGGGGATGTAGGCGTACTCCAGGCCGTCGTTCTCACCCAAGGCGAAATCCGGACCGTAGTAGCGCTGCACCAGGTCGGCGTAGGTCTGCTCCAGCAGGCTGGCGGTGACCGGCGTGCCCTGCTCCACGAACTGGTGCAGCTGCCACTCGAACTCGGCGAAGAGGGCCTGGCGGTAGATGGTGCCGCGCATGCTGTCGAGCCGGCCGGCCAGGATGGAGGCCTTGATGGCGTTGTCTTCGGCGTTCTCCAGCAGGTGGGCCTCCACCAGGGCCTCGTTGGCCGTGCTGGCTATCTCGGCCAGGAAGGGCACGTAGCGGTAGTCGGCGTAGGACTGGTTCTCCATGGCCAGGTAGCTGTGCATGGCGTGGCCGTACTCGTGCGCCAGGGTGAACATGTCGTTCATGCTGTCCTGGTAGTTCATCATCACGTAGGGCGGCCGGTCGTAGACCGAGGCCGAAAAAGCGCCGCTGCGCTTCTCGGCGCTGGGGTAGAGGTCCAGCCAGCCCTGGGCCGGGTCCAGGCCCTGCTCCAGCACCTGCATGTAGTCTTCGCCCAGGGGTTGCAGCGCCTCGAGCACCATGGCGCGGCCCTCGGAGAAGGGCACCTCGGGCTCGGCGCCCCCCACCATGGGGATGTAGAGGTCGTAGAGGTGGATCTCGTCGTAGCCCAGGGCCTTCTTGCGCAGCGAGACGTAGCGGTGCAGCGGCTCCAGGTTGGCGTTGACGGTCTTGATCAGGTTGTCGTAGACGGCCGTGTCCAGGTTGTCCTTGTCCAGGTAGGCCTGGCGCGCCGTGTCGTAGCCGCGAGCCCTGGCCAGCATGACGCTGAACTGGGCCTGCCCCCCCAGGGTGGCGGCCAGGGCGTGTTCGTACTGGCGCAGGGTGGCCAGGAAGGCTTCCACGGCCTCGCGCCGCACCTCGCGGTCCGCGTCGCGCCGGAACTTGCCGTAGTTGGACAGGGTGAGCTGGACCTCGTTGCCCTGCGCGTCGTGCACCATGGGCCAGGGGATGTCGTCCAGCAGGCTGTGGAAGACGGTCTCGACGGGGGCCGGGATCTCGTTCAGATCGATCTCGGCCCACAGGTTGTCGCCCGCCAGCCCCAGCACGCGCTCGGCCTCCTCGCCCAGCACGCGCGACTTGCGGCGACGCAGGTTCTCGATGTAGCCGCGGTGGACCTCCAGGCCGGGGGCCTTCTTGTAGGCCTTCGCCATCTGCTTGTCGGACAGCGCCAGCAGCTCGTTGCGGATGAAGCTGGCCTGCCCCATCAGCTTGTCCATCAGCGCCAGGGCGTTCTGGTTCATGCTCTGCACGTCTTCGTCGGTGCGGGCCGTGGTCAGCCTGAGGCCGGCGTAGAGCGTGACCTGGTTGACCTCCCCGTGCAGCCGGAAGTAGTGGTCCAGGCACCTCAGGAGCGCGGGTCCATCCGCCAGCTGGCCGTGGAAGGCGGACAAGACGATCACCTCGGGCTCCAAGAGCTGCAGCTTCTGCTCCCAGGCCTGGTCCGAGGGGAAGAGCCGGGTCAGGTCCCACTTGTAGACGTCGGGAATGTCGGCCCGTGCCGTGTTGGCGTCGGGGGTGTAGGCGGGCAGCTCGTCGACGGACAGTTCGTCGGCAAAGGCGGCGGACATGCCGGCCTCCAGGGCCAGCGCCAGGGCTGGCAGTGCGAGGATGGAGAGACGGGAGAGGGGGTTCGCGGTGGTCTGCATGGCGTGCTCCGTATGGCTTCCTGACTGGCGGCGCGCTGGTCGGTCTGGCGGACCGGTGTAACATGAGCTCTGTCCTTTTTCGCCCCTGGGAGAAGGCCCTTGCCTGTCTGCGACATCGGGTTTCATCCTTGCCTCTATCTGGCGCTGCTGGCCTGGGCTTGCGCTGGGCGCCCGCCCCCCGAGACGGGGGACGCCTCGTGGTACGGGCCGGGCTTCTACGGGCGGCCCACGGCCTCCGGGGAGAAGTTCCGACGCTGCAAGCGCACCGCGGCCCACAAGACCCTGCCCTTCGGCACCGTGCTGCGCGTGACGCGCCGCGACAATGGGCAGCGCGTGCGCGTGGTTGTCAACGACCGGGGGCCGTACGTGGATGGGCGCATCATCGACCTCTCGCGGCGGGCGGCCCGCAGGCTGGACATGCTCGACGCGGGCGTGGCGCCGGTGGAGCTGAAGGTGGTGGGTTGCAAGGAGAAGTACGGGGGCTGCTCATAGGGCGCGCTGGCGCCGCTCTGGGCCACCCGATATCGTTCGTGTCCCCTTCACAAGCGAGCCTCGCTCGCCGGAGTCGAGACATGAACCATGCTCCCTGCCGTCTGTTCGGCCTGCTCATTTCTTCCATGATAGCCGTAGGCTGCGCCCAGGAGGCGGCGCCGCCTCCGGCTCCGGCTCCGCCTCCGGCCGAGCCCGAGCCAGCCCCTGAGCCCGAGCCTGAGCCAGCTCCGGCGAGTGACGATTGCCAGGTTCTGGAGCTGGAAGGGGGCGGCAGCGGCAGCTACACCGTCTCGGATGGCGGCGACGACCACGTCAAGCACCACTTCGCCATGCCCGAGAACGTGGACGCGCTGCAGGTGTCCGTGCGCTGGCCCGACGAGAGCTGGAAGCTGAAGGTGGATCTGGGGACCGGGCACTGCCCCCACTCCGGCGAGTCCATCGTCAGCGCCGAGGGCACCGGCGAAGCCGCCCTGGAGCTGAAGGCCGCTGATCGCCAGCTGGAGCGCTTCGAAGCCGGTCAGAAGTGGTTCGTGCACCTGGAGGCCAGCAATCCCCAGCAGGTGGGCGCCAGCGCCGAGTACAGCGTCGAAGTCAAGGCCTGCGGCGCAGCGGCCGAGGAAGAGGCGCCCGCCCCCGCCAAGCCCGCACCCGCCGTCAAGGCCGGTCCGGGCAAGAGAGCCAAGCCCGCACGTTGAGACCCGCTGCTCTCCTAGTCCAGCTCGAGAGGCTCCTGCCATGTTCATGCCACGCCAGGGCGCGCTGCTCGTCTGCGCGCTCACCCTCTTCTCGCAACGGGCCATCGCCGAGGAATCCGGCGCAGCTGGCGCCGACGATGCGCTGCTGACGGTCATGGAGGCCGAGCTCTCCCGGGCCATGGACGAGCTGGCCCAGAGCGAGACGCCGCCCTATTTCCTGGCCGTCGAGGTCACCGAGATCGAGGCGGTGAACATCGCCGCCGAAGAGGGCGGGCTGCAGGGCTACTCCCCGCAGCAACGGCGGCATGTGGACGTGGATCTGCGGCTCGGCGCGCCGGATTTCGACTCCACCCATCCCCTGCGGGGGGGCGGTGGCCAGGACAACGGTCGGTACGGCAAGCGGCTGCCCCTGGGTGAGGATCCGCAGCTGCTGCGGCGCGGCATCTGGTTCGAGGTGAACCGGCGCTTGAGCGCGGCGCGCGAGCGCTGGGCCAAGGTGGAGAGCGACAAGCAGGTGCTGGTGCAAGAGGAGCCCGCACCGGATCTGGCCCCGACGGATCCGCAGCGGGATCTGCTGGCCATCAGCGACTTGCAGGCCGACCTGCCCTACTGGGAAGAGACCCTGCGCCAGGCCTCGGCCGAGCTGGCAGCCAGCGACATCGTGCACGATGGTTCGGTGCGCTTCTCAGGCCTGGCGCAGAACCAGTGGTTCGCCAGCTCCGAGGGCGCGCGCTTGCGCCACGGCCACTCCCGCTTCGCCCTGCGCGTGCTGGTGGACACGGTGGCCGAGGATGGCGCCGCGTTGAGGCTGGCTCGCTCCTGGAATGCCCGGGATCCGCAGGGATTGCCAGACCGCGAGCAGCTGGTGGCCGAGGTGCGGGACTTCGAAGACCTGCTGGCGCGCCTGCGCATGGCGCCCGAGCAGGAGCCCTACACTGGACCAGCCATCCTCAGCGATCGTGCGGCGGCGGTGTTCTTCCACGAGATCCTGGGTCATCGCCTGGAGGGCCATCGGCTGAAGCTGGTGGACGACGCGCAGACCCTGCGCGACATGATCGGGCAGGCCATCATGCCCGCCTTCCTCTCCATCCACGACGATCCCACGCAGCAGCGCTACGGCGACTTCGACCTGAACGGGCACTACCTCTACGACAACCAGGGCGTGCCGGCCCAGCGCGTGCCGCTGGTGGTCGACGGCGTGCTGCAGGGCTTCTTGCAGAGCCGCTCGCCCGTCGGCGAAGGCGAGCGGAGCAATGGCCATGGCCGGCGGCAGGTGGGCTTCGACGCGGTCTCGCGCCAGGGCAACCTGCTTGTCAGCGCCTCGCAGTCCGTCAGCGACGAGCAGCTGCGCCAGGAGCTGCGCCAGCTGGCCCGCCAGGAGGGACTGGAGTACGGCCTGCTGGTGGACGACATCCAGGGCGGCGTCACCTTCACCGGGCGGCGCATCCCCAACGCCTTCAAGGTCAACGTGCTCGTGGCCTGGCGCGTGTACGTGGATGGCCGGCCCGACGAGCTGGTGCGGGGCATGGACCTGATCGGTACGCCCCTGGTCACCCTGTCCCGCATCGTGCGGGCGGGAGAGATCCGCCACGTCTTCAACGGCACTTGCGGCGCCGAGAGCGGCGGTGTGCCGGTCTCGGCGGTCTCTCCGGCCTTGCTGGTCTCCCAGGTGGAGACCCAGCGCCAGTCCAAGGGGCAGAACATGCCGCCCCTGTTGGCCCCTCCGGGCAGCGCCACGGCCCAGGGGAAGGAGGTGCGCCCATGAGTCCCCACGCAGCCCTGTTGGGAACCCTGATGGCAGGCGCGCTGCTGGCGCCCGTCGCGCTGGCGCAGCAAGCTCCTGCGGCGCTCGAGGGGGCCGAGGAAGAGGCGGGCCCGCAGGGGGACGTGCTGCTGCAGGCGCTGTCCGACTGGGCTCAGCGCGCCCACCAGGAGCTCAGCCTGCAGCAAGGGGCCGCCCCCTACCGCACGGTCTTCGCCGCCATCGACAACCGGCGCTACGCCGCCCGCGCTTCCTTCGGCGAGCTGGTCAGCGAGTCCGGACAGCGCAGCCGGCCGGGGCGCGTGGAGGTGGTGGTGGGCGACGACCAGCTCAACTCGAGCCGCTTCAGCGGCGGACCGCGGGTCGGCAAGATCGTGGGCACGCCTTCGCTGGTGGTGGAGGACGTGCCGCTGGCCCTGGCGCGCGACCTGTGGCTGACGGCCGATCACGTCTACAAGGCCGCCGTGGTCCAGCATCAGGTCAAGCTGGCCTCCCTGGCTGCCCTGGGAGGCGAGCCGCCGCCCCCGGATTGGACCGCCGAGCCCCCGGCCGTGGCCGTGGAGCTGGCGCCCATTGTCCCGGTGGACGAGGACAAGCTGCGAGACATCGCGCTGCAGGCCTCAGAGCGCCTGCGAATTCCCGAAGGACTGCGCAACGGCGAGGTGCAGGTGCGGGCCTGGGACGGGCGCTTCTACTGCGCGACCTCCGAGGGCACGCGCCTGGTGCAGCCCGAGGGCTACGCCGTGGTCTACGCCTGGGCCGACATGCTCCGCGAGGACGGCGTGCGGCTCTACGACCAGCGCCAGTGGGTGGCCCGGCGCAGCAGCGATCTGCCCTCGGCCGAGGAGATCGCCGACCAGGTCGAGGCCCTGGGGCGGGGCATCGCCGCCCGCGCTGCGGCCGAGGCGGTGGACTACTACGAGGGGCCCGTGGTCCTCGAGGGCCGGGCCGCGGCGGATTTCTTCCGCTACCTGGTTCCCAAGGAGGTCTGCGGCACGCCGCCCAGTCCCTCGGCGGACCGTACCTACCAGCAGCTCACGCGCTCGGGGCCGCGCCTGGGTCGGCGGCTGCTGCCGACCGGCTGGACCGTGGACGACGATCCCGGTCGGGTGCTGCCAGGCCTGGCCGGGGGCTACGTCTACGACCGCGAGGGCGTCGCTGGCCAGCCCGTCTCGCTGGTGCGGGACGGCTACGTGCGCGACCTGCTCATGTCTCGCGTGCCCCGCGCGGATCTGCCGCGCTCCAATGGGCACGCCCGGGGCAGTGTGCAGTCCTCCTGGCAAGGCCGCCTCTCCATCTGGGAGGTGGAGCCGGCGCGTCACCTGGGCTCGCGGGCCTTTACGCGCCAGGTGGTCCGGGCCATGAAGGAAGCGGGCCTGGAACGCATCCTGATGGTGCGTGGGTTCAAGCTCGGCAGCGCCGGCGGTCTGCCGCGACCCACCGACGCCGTCTGGCTGGCGCAGGACGGCAGCGAGCAGCCCGTGCTGAGCCTGCAGTTCCAGAAGGTGGATCGACGCACCCTGCGGGATGTGGTGGCGGCGGGTGGTGGCCAGCAGGTGCACGCCTACCTGGACTCATGGCGCCTCTCCGGGGGCGCGGACGGCGACACCGGGCTGCCGACCGTGCTGTTGGCACCCCAGCGCCTGCTGGTCGGGGAGATGGAGGCTGTGTTTCCGGGCGCCGACGAGAAGCCCGTGGCCTACCCCCAGCCGGGGCTGTCGGCGCGTTGAGGGCTAGGCGTCGAGCCAGTCGGCCTTGCCGGGCGGCAGCGCCAGGAAGTTGCGGTACTCGTCCTTCTCGTCCTGCTCTATCTCCGTGATGGCGACGGGCCCGCCAGGGAGCAGGTGGTGCAGCTGGTAGCCATGGCTCCCGAGGATCTCCTCAAGGGCTTCGCGCGGGCCGTCGTGGTTGCACTCCAGCACGATGGCGGGCTGCGACTCGGCGAGGACTTGTTGCGTGCCCAGCAGGACCTTGTCCTCGAAGCCCTCGACGTCCATCTTGATCAAGTCGACCCGCTCCCAGTCCCGGGTGGCTTCGTCCACCGTGGTGACGTCCACGTCCACCAGCTCGCCCTTCTCGCCGTGGTAGCCCTCCTGGTTCAAGCTGGCCATGGTGGGCAGATCCTGAAAAGGAACGTGCAGCTGGGCATGGCCGATGCTGTCCGAGACGGCCTCTTCTCGGATGGTGCAGCGGGACTGCCAGTTGTTGCGCGCGATGTTGATACGCAGCTTGTCGCGCAGCCGCGGCACGGGCTCGAAGGCCATCACCTGGGCGGCGGGATTCGCAGCGCAGCTGATGAGACTGTAGATGCCGGTGTTGGCGCCGATGTCGAGCACGAAGGCGGAGCGACGCGTGAGGCGCAGGTACACCTCGGTGGTCTCCCATTCCCAGAAGCTCTCGCCACCCCAGTACAAGCGCCTGCCGATGCCGTCGGCCGAAGACACCGAGTAGCGGAAGCTGGCGATCTGCGGGTATTGAACATTGATATCCGCTCGCACGGGGATCTTGCGCCAGATGCGATCGGGGATCCTGCCCGAACGCGTGGCCCGCTTGAGCAGGGGCGAGAGGAGCGGGGCGCTGGCGCCCTCAAGGACGAGCCGGCGGATAACCGCCTTTGGAATGGTTCTATTCACTTTCGTGACCCTTCGTTTTTCTGCAGGCGGACGAATCGCTGTACTATCTCTCGTCTTGGCGCTTGTCCATCGACAAAACCGGCGTTCCCCGCGCCGGCCCGGGTGCGTTTCGTTCGGCGATCAGTCTATTTCCACGCCACGAACTTGTCGCCTGCCAGCTCAGGGAGCAGCAGGTGCAGGCGATCCAGCACTCCGACGATGGTCTGGCTGACCTCGCGTACGAGCCCGCTGAAGGCCGGCTCGTAGAAGACGCCCTTGCTCTCGTCCATGAAGATCTTCTTGAACTCCAGTGAAGGCACGCAGACCCGCCCCGGGTAGCGGTTCTGTTGCCTTGTATGCAGGGCTCCGCCCTTGAAGACGATGTTCTCGCCAACGGTCAGGGCCCGCTCCTGCCAGCAGACTTGGCCCAGCGCCTCCCCCAGGGCGTCGATCAGGGGCCGGAAGCGCGGGTGGGTGCCGCCGGTGCCCAGGTTGACCGCGGGCTTGCCGTCTTCCCACCATCGGGCGACTGCGCCCTCGCGCTGGTAGTTGTAGGAGTGGAAATCCAGCAAGACGCAGTAGCCGAAGTGTTCCACCGCCTGGTCCACCAGGCTGTCGATCAGGGCCTGGGCCTCGTGGTAGCGCTTCATGGTGCGCGCCAGCAGCTCGGCGGAGGGAGGCTCGCGCCACAGGTCGATGCCCCAGCATGTTTCCGGGTCCAGGTAGATGGCGCCCGCCTCGGGGCGGTTCAGGTCGGTCTCGAAGCGGCTCGTCAGTGCCCAGGCGGCGATGGGAAAGGGCGTCAGGAAGCGCTCCGTCCCTGGGTCCTCGTCGTAGCGGTAGACCGCTTTGCCCACTTTGTGCAGAGCGCGCACCTCTGGGCGCAGCTCGCTGCCGGAGTGCACGGCCATGGCCACTACGGGTGAGGGGCGCAGCGCACGGTAGCGCATGATCCCGCTGGGCGTGTTGCGGATCTCAGGCATCGGCACCTCCAGGCGGGAGCGTAGCAGAGGGTGCAGGTTATGTCCCCCTGCTTCGAAACCAGGGAGAATCCTCCTGGCATGTCCCCCGCACCTGTCTCTGACGCGGCCGGAGCGCTGCACCTGATCGTCACCGGCACCGGCCCCGCGGAAGGGGGCGGCGGCATCGCGCACGTGGTGCCGGCCTACCTGGCGGCCATCGAGGGCGCAGAGATTCGCTGCAGCTTCGTTCCCACCTACCATCCGCGCCTGAAGGGGGGGAAGCTCCGCCTGTGGGCGCGCGGCCTGCCGCGGGTGCTGCGCCAAGTGCGCCGGGCGCGGGCCGCGGGGCGGCGGCCGGTGGTCTACAGCCATGCCGGCAACGGACCATCCCTGCTGCGCGAGGGACTGCTGCTGGCCGCCGCGAAGACGGCTGGCGCCAGCACCATGGTGCAGGTGCACGCCTCCCAGGTGATCGGCTACCTGCCCTCGCGGCGCAAGCGCGCACTCTTCTCGCTGGCGCTGCGTGGGGCCGATCTGGTCTGCCTGCTGACGCCCTTCTGGGCGGACCAGCTGCGCCAGGCCGGCGTCGGTCGCGCCTGGACCGTCATCCCCAATCCCCTGACTCCTGCGCTGCAGGCGGTGGCCAACGAGCCGCTGATTCCCCCCCGGCCCGACGACGCCCCCCTGCAGGTGCTGGCCATGACGCGCCTGGTGGCCAGCAAGCGCGTGGACGTGGCCATCCGCGCTCTGGCGCGCCTGCCGCAGCGCTACCGGCTCGTGGTGGCCGGCGAGGGTGAGGCGCGGGAGGAGTTGGAGTCCCTGGCGCGCAGCCTGGATCTGGGCGACAGGGTGCGCTTCGCCGGCTGGGTCTCTGGTGCCGAGAAAGAGGCCCTGCTGCGGAGGACCGACATCTTCTGCTCGCCCAGCACCCTGGATGCCTTCCCCATCGCCCTGGTGGAGGCCATGTGCCACGGCATCCCGGTGGTGGGCGTCCGCTGGGGTGGCATCCCCGACGTGGTGCCCCACGAGCGGGTGGGGCTGCTGGCGGAAGATGCCCGACGCGAGCTGGTGGCCGCGGCGCTCGAACGCCTGGGAGATGGCGCGCTGCGCCAGCGCATGGGGGAGCAAGGCAAGCGCTGGGTGCTGGAACTTTGCTCCAGCGAGTCCGTGGGGCAGCGCATCGGTCAAGCCGCCTGGGAGGCGGTCCGGCGAGGTGACCCGTGAATCAGGCCGTGCCTTCGGTGCTCTACATCATGGGCGCCGCCCGCACCGGATCCACGATCCTGGAGGTCCTGCTGGCCAACAGCGAGCAGGTCTTCGGCGCAGGCGAGGCGCACTTTTTCTTCAGGGACTACCTGGAGGACCGCTCGTGCTCCTGCGGGCGTTCGGCTCGGGACTGCGCTGTCTGGCCGCGGGTGGTGGAGGGAGCTGGCTGGAGCGAGGAGCAGCTGGGGGCCGCAGCGCGGCTCTTCGAGCGCATCGGCTGGCACACGCGCTTCGCCGCGGTCTTCTTCGGCCTGTTCGACCAGCAGGAGATGGAGCGCTTCCGCACCGCGAACCGGGAGCTCTTCGGGCGGCTCGCAGCCCTCTCGGGCTGCCCCACGGTGGTGGACTCCTCCAAGTACGCCGCGCGCGCCCTGGCCCTGGCCCAGTCCATGCCCGACGAGCTACGCGTGATCTGGCTGGTGCGCGCGCCCGAGGGCCTGCTCTCCTCGTTCATGAAGAAGGACCTGGACGAGCAACCCACTCAGGGCGCGGCGCGGGCCCTGGCCTACTACTTCTACGCCATGACCTGCCAGCGCCTGACCGCTGCCCGCCTGGGGCCGCGGGTGTTGCAGCTGCGCTACGAGGATCTGCAGGCTGACCCCCAGGCGGCGTTGACGCGCATCGAGCGCTGGGCCGGCCTGGATCTGGAGCGCAGCAGGCAGATGCTGGAGCGCGATGAGCGCTTCGACGTGGGGCATATCACCACGGGCAACCGACTGCGGAACCAGGGCCGGGTTCGCTTCCGGCCCTCGCTCCGGCCCGCTGCGGCGAAGGGCGCCGCGGGCCGCCTGGCCGTGCTGGCCATGCGTGGCGTGCAGCGTGCGCTGGGCGCCTGAGCTCAGAGCCGCAGCTGGGTGCCGATCTCCATGTGGTAGCCCAGGTACACGCCGTCGTCCTCGCCCTCTACGTAGACCGTGGCGCCGTGGTGGAAGAAGAAGCCCAGGTGGCGCCCTGTGTCCACCTGGAAGCCGGTGGCCAGCCGCAGCCCCGAGGAGTTCTGGTCGCCACCCAAGATGAAGCCGGTCATGCCGTATGCCTTGAGGGCTTCCTGGGCCGCGAAGAAGAAACGCACGTTTCCCGCGCCCTTCCAGGAGCTGGGCCCCTTGAGGATGCAGGCTTCCAGCTCGATGTTGTGGTGGGGCGACCAGCCCAGGCCCAGTTCGGTGGATAGGCCCGCGAAGGTGTCGAAGTGGCGCGCGTAGCCGATGTCGGCCTCGAAGCCCAGGCCCAGGCGCAGCAGGAACTGGTGCCCGTGGGCGGTCTCGTGGGCGAAGCGCCGCTCGCGGTAGACCGTGTCCACTTCGTCCGGGTGAAGGCTGAGAATGGTGCCGCCAGCGATGCGCACCAGCCAGAGATCCTCTTGCTGAGACATGATCACGCCGCGGTAGACGGTGCCGTCCTTCAGGTTGACCACATCCTCGCGAAAAGGGCTGGGAATGCCCAGGCGCTTGCGCTTGCTGGCCTCGCGCCGCTCCCGCAGCGAGAGCTTCTCCTCGTCTTCGTATTCGTCAGCGTCTTCATCGTCGCTGCGGCCGCGGCGGTTCTCGGTCTGCGGCGCCGGCAGGTCCCGCGCGGCCGCCCCCTGGTCGGGCTCGACCGAGGCGGCTTGCAGGGGCGCGGCTAGGAGCAGGATGGCCAGCTGCATGGGAGTCTCCATCAGAAGCGGTGGCGCATCCTATGCCCGACGGGCGCGGCAGGGCAAGGCGGCTGTCCCCGTGAGCTCATTGAGGGCCCAGGATCAGCGCTTGCAGGCTCTCGGGCCGGGGCAGCAGGGCCCGTAGGAAGACCGGGGAGCGCATGGCGCGGGTCCAGGCTGCCAGGGTGGCGCCGAAGGCGCTGGGGCTGGGATCCGCCCAGGCGCAGAGCACGGCTCCTGCCAGGCCCAGGCCGGCCTGGCCCAGGGGATTGCGGATGGACTCGGCCTGGCGCAGGAAGACCAGCCGCCGGATGACCTCCAGGGCGAAGGCCTCTTCCTCATCGGCCAGCACGGGCCACGAGGGCGGCCGGGACGGGTCCAGGGGCGTGATGCGGTCCAGCAGGGCGCTCAGGCAGTCGTAGAGCGCATCGCCCGTGTCTTCGCGGCGCAGCTTGGCGCCCAGGCCCGCCCGCTGGATCCGCTCCAGCAGCCGTCGGGCGAAGCCCGGGGGCAGGCCGCCGTCGATCCTGGGGGGCGTGGCGCAGAGCAGGGCCGCGAAGCGGGCCAGGCTGAGGTCGGGCATGTCCAGCATGTCCAGCAGGCGCTCTTCTTGCGCAGCCTCGTTGGGGGCCAGCTCTCGCTCCAGCACGGCGGCCGAGCGCGGCGAGATGGCTTCGCCGTCGCGCCAGGTGCGCCAGCCCAGGTAGCAGCCCGGATCCACGCCGGCCCGCAGGCCTTTTTCCGTGCGCGTGATCACCAGGGGGTACTGTTGACAGAGCAGGGGCTTGGCCTGCAGGCCGTGCTGGCCATGGATGCGGCAGGTCTGGTCCGCGGACTGGAAGAGGCAGCGCCCCGCCTCGAAGCGCAGCTGCCTCTCTGAGTCCACGGGATCGGAGATGCCCATGGGCTGGCCCAGGGCGCTGACGCGCTCGGCCTCCTCCGGCGTCAGCGGCACCTGGACGGCGTGGCAGCAGCCGCCGCAGTTCAGGCAGCGATGGCGCAGGGGGGAGAGGACTTCGATGGACATGGTTCCTCTGTGATCCGGGTCAGGTCGTCCATAACCGGGCCTGGGCCGACCGGATGCGGCCCAGGCATTGCCCTTCGAGCTGACCGGGCCCATGACGCCACCGCACGAGGCCGCCCAGGCTGGCGAGAACCTGCGCGGGCGCATGTTCCCACCTGCTCGCCGTCGCTTACCAGACATCCCGCCAGCCCCTACCCGTGACTGCGAGTGCGCACCATGTCTTTCCATGCCCGCCTCGACCAGTTTCTGCGGCGCGTCGGCGCAGCCGGCGACCGCCTGCAGCTCAACCCGGGCCGAGGGTTCCTGATCCGCCAGGCCGTAGCGCGACGAGAGGCCTTGGTGGCCGCCAACGGCGCCCTGGCCACTTGGACGCCCCCGTCCTCCACGGGCCGCAGCCCGGCCGACACGGTCACGGTGCGGCGGCCCGAGAACGACTCCTGGATCGACTGGGATGCGCCCTACAATCGCCCCATCAGCCCGACCTGCATGGACATGGGGCTGGACGACGCCCTGCAGACCCTGTCGACCAAGCCGCAGATCTTCGTGATGGATCGGGTGGCCGGGGCCGACAGCGCCTACGCCCTGCCGCTGCGCATCGTGACCGACAGCGCTCTCTGCGCGCTGTTCGTGGACAATATGCTCCCCCCGGTGCCCGCCGATCTGGCGCGCTCCTGCTTGGCCGAGCAGCCCTTCACCCTGCTGGTCCTGCCGCGACACGCGCTGGATCCGGCCCGCTACCAGGGCCTGCTGCGCGAGGATCCGCGCAGCGGGCGCAGCAGCGCCATGATGGTGGCCACGGACTACGAGCGTCGCCTGGGCCTGGTCTACGGATCAGCCTACTGCGGCAGCGTGAAGAAGATGGTCTTCACGGTGATGAACGCGATCTTGCCGGCTCGCGGCATCCTGCCTCTGCACTGCTCGGCCAACGAGGGGCCGCGGGGCGACGTGGCGCTGCTGCTGGGGCTGTCGGGCACGGGCAAGACCACGCTCTCGGCCGATCCGGCGCGCGCCCTGCTGGGGGACGATGAGCACGGCTGGTCCGACAGCGGCGTGGCCAACTTCGAATACGGCTGCTACGCCAAGATGATCGGCCTGGATCCCGCCAAGGAGCCGGAGATCCACCGCGCGGTGTGCTTCGAGGCGCCCTTCGACGAGCACGGCGCCATCGTCGAGAACGCCATGGTCTACCCGGACGGGCGCTTCGACTTCGACGATTCGCGCCTGACCCCCAACTCGCGGGCCTCCTACCCTCTGCGCTACCTCTCTTCGGTCAAGCAACCCCCGCGAGGGGGGCATCCGCAGGTCATCCTCTTCCTGACCGCCGATGCCAACGGCGTGCTGCCCCCGGTGGCGCGGCTGAACGAGGCCCAGGCCATGTTCTGGTACCTGATGGGCTACACCAGCAAGCTGGCCGGCACCGAGACCGGCGTGGTGGAGCCTCAGAGCACGTTTTCGCGCTTCTTCGGCGCGCCCTTCATGCCGCGCTTGCCCGACGCCTACGCCAGCCTGCTGGGGCGCAAGCTGCGCCGCCACGGCACGCGGGTCTACCTGGTGAACACGGGCTGGAGCGGGGGTTCCTACGGTGTCGGCCGTCGCATGGACATCAGCCTGACGCGGCGCATCGTGCAGGCCGCCCTGGACGGCGAGCTGGAGGACGTGCCCTGCCGCCATGACCCGCTGTTCCACCTGCAGGTGCCCACCTGCTGCCCCGGGCTGGACGACGCCAGCGTGCTGGATCCGGTGCGCACCTGGGGCATCGCGGCAGCCTACCGGGCGCGGGCGCGGGCACTGGCGGCCGAGTTCTCCGACAAGTTCGAGAGCACCTACGGCGGCAAGGGATTGGACCCGGTCATCGCGGAGCAGTGCCCGGGGACC
>CAYVQL010000284.1:0-14379 GCA_964454135.1 uncultured Enterobacterales bacterium
CAGCGGGGGGGGGGCCATACCATTAAATTAGATGGGGGAGGGGAGGCCCCCTCCCCCATACCGCGCTTCGCGCTCCCCCTCCCCCGCGTTGTTCCCCACCGTGAGAGCGCCAGGCCGGTCCTGGATTGATAATCCAGGGACGACCAGGCTGGTCGGTGGAGAACTAACAAAGCACAGCTCGCACGAAGCAGGCGCGCGAGAACTCGCCGCCTGTGAAGGCCGCTGTGAACAGGTCGGCCCGCTGGCTGCCAGGGAAGATCTTGCGGCGGATCTCCGCAGAGCTGAGACCCTGGGCGTGCAGCTCGCGCACCTGCTCGATGGCCTCTTCCACGCGCTGCGCCTTGGCCAGCAGGCGCGGCACCGCCTTGTCGAGCGGCGGGCCATGACCCGTCAGCAGCAGGCGCGGCTCCAGGGCGGCCAGGGCGCGCAGGGAGCGCACCGACTGGCTGGGATGCTCGTAGCGCATGACGGCCGAGGCGCCGCGCGAGACGAGCAGATCTCCGGTGAAGGCCAGGCCCGAGGCCAGGTCGATGAAGGCGGAGTGGGTCTGGGAGTGGCCTGGGGTGGCCAGCACGCGCAGCTGGCGCGCCGAGCTCTCCACCAGCGCGGGCATCTCCTGGGGTCGATAGGGAGGCGGCACCCCCCAGACCAGTCGCCGGTAGGCGGGGATGCGGTCCACACCCTCGCTACCGGCGCCCTGCACGTCGCGCAGGTAGACCGGGCAGCCCGCGCGGGCCGCCAAGGGTCCGGCATTGCCCGAGTGGTCCTCGTGGTGGTGGGTCAGTGCGATGGCGCGCAGGGGCTTGCCCTCCAGCTCGGCCAGGATGGCGCTGCGGGCGTTGGGGTGGCCCGTGTCGATCAGCAGGTCCTCCACCAGGTAGCAGCAGCAAGGAAAGCCCAGCAGGCCGGTGGCGCGGGTCCGCGTGAGGACCTGGAGCACACCCGGAGCCACCTGGCGCGTCTTCAGCTGCAGGCCGTACCTGCCCAGCGCCTCGAGCGGCCGCCAGCTGCGGAATTTCGCGTCGCGCACGGTGTCACCTCCGGCTCCCCCCTATCCCCCAGGAGGAGGCCCAGCCGCCGCCTGGCCGAGGTGATAGGGAGGTGGCCATGCGAAAAGGTCGCAAGCTGCTCTTCACATTGGTCGCCGTGCTGCTCTGCGCGGCGCTGACCGAGGGCTGCGCCTGGGTGCTGGAACGCATCGCGCCGGCGCCGCAGAGGAGCTGGCCCGTTGCAGCCCCGGGCAGCTTCATGGAGGTCAACCACGCGGCCGAGGCCAAGCGAGCCGAGTACCGTACCCAGGGCATCCCCTTGATGGAGGATCCACGCATGGGCTGGGGCCTGCCCATCAACCGGGCGGGCCTCTTCCGCAACGCCCAGATCCGCACCAACCAGCTGGGCCTGCGGGGACCCGATCTGGCGCCCAAGCAGGAAGGCGAGCTGCGCCTGCTCAGCCTGGGCGACTCTTCGGTCTTCGGCGATGGCATCTCCGAGCTGAACGTCTTCTCCAACGTGGCCGCGGACCTGCTCACGGCCCAGTGGAAGCGAGACGTGCGTGGCGTGATCGGAGCCGTGCCCGGGCACAGCACCAGCCAGGCCCTGGCCCAGCTGGAGCGGGTCGGATCCGCCGTACAGCCCGACTGGGTGCTAGTAGCCTGCCTTTGGAGCGACGTGTTCAAAGACCAGGGCAAGGACCGCACCGACATCACCGATGAGCTGAGGGGCCCCCTGCGCGTCACGGCCACCTACCGCTGGCTGCGGCGCCTGCTGGCGCCCTGGCTGGTGGCTCGCCAGGTCAGCTACATCCGCGGCGTCGAGGATGTCGGGCAACTGCAGGGCCCCGACCGCAGCCGCACCCTGCTGGCCCAGTACATCTCCAACCTGGAGGCCCTGGTGGCGGCCACCAAGGCCCTGGGCGCTCGCCCGGCCTTCTTGATCCTGCCAGCCCCCATGGACCTGGACGCCGCCCCGCCCCCCGAGACCATCCAGGCCTTCCGCGAGGGCATGCGCCAAGTGGCGCAGACCCTCGGCGCCCCCTTGGCCGATGGCCCAGCCGAGTTCCGCCAGGCCGGGGCCAACATCGGCTTCTTCAGCGACCAGGTGCACCCCTCCACCGAGGGCCACCTGCTGCTGGGCAGGATCGTGGCCGACAGCATGGCCCCCTACGAGCCTTGAGAGCGGCTACTGACGGCGCGCCCCCTGGGCCGCCGGCAGCTTCTTGAGGCTCTGCAGCATCACCCAGCCGGGGCCGGACATCTCGGTCATGAAGAGCCCTTCGCCCCCGAAGAGGGACTTGAAGCAACCGCCCACGCCGCGCACGCTGTACTTCACATCGGCCGAGAAGAGCGCCAGGTTGCCCGTGGAGACCAGCAGCTTCTCGCCAGCGGCCAGCTCACGGGCCACGAAGTCGCCCGAGCCGTGCACGATGGCGATGCCCGAACCCGAGAGCTTCTGCAGGAAGAGGCCGCCGCCGCCGAACAGAGCCGCGCCAGCGGAGCGGGCCACGGTGACGTCGATGTCCACCTGGCCCAGGCCGGCCACGAAGGCGCCCGGCGTGCAGATGATGCTGCCGCGCTTGAGGTCCCAGGTAGCCAGCTTGCCGGGCTGGTTGGCGGTCAGCTCCACCTTGCCGCCGCGCGGAGCTTCCACGAAGGTCAGGCTGGCGCCCTCGCCGGCCATCATGCGGCTGACCGCCTTGCCCGCGCCGCCCGGCACCTTCAGGGACCACTGGATGGTATCGGAGTAGGCCATCAGGGAACCGCGGGAAGCCCACAGCTTCTGCCCGGCCTTGAGCGTCATGGAGGCCACCTGGGCTATTTCGCCCCGCAGCTCCACGGATTCGCAATACTGAGCCAGCTGCTCGCGCTCCAGGGTGACGAGGGCGGCCAGGGCGGAGTCGGCCGAGTTGGTGGTCATGCATGCCTCCGATCGGTATTTGTTCGTTGTCATATCACGAATCCGCAGCTTTCGTGCTGCGCCTGGGCCGGTGCTTCGCCAGCAGCCTGGGCCAGCGGGCCCGGTAGGGCTGGCCGTACTCGCTGAAGAAGAGCATCTGCATGGCGTTGGTGGGGCAGTGGTTGATGCAGCCCAGGCAGAGGGCGCAGGTGCCCCTGGCCCGCGGATAGCCGTCCTCCATGCGCAAGCGCCCCACCGGACAGCAGCGCACGCAGAGCCCGCAGCCGTTGCAGCGCCGCTTCCAGGCGTAGTTGCGGTAGATCCAGCGGTTGATCCACTTGTTCTCGGCCACGGCGCCCAGCAGCACCAGGGGAAAAGGCCACAGGATGAAGGGCAGCCCGGCGGGTTCTCCGCACGCAAAGGCCTCCCCCATGCGCTCCATGGCCTGCACCTCGCGCATCAGGGGCATGACACGGTCCAAGAGGCGCCACATGCCCTTGGTTCCCAGGCGGAAGGTCACCACGTTCAGGGGGTAGATGCCCCAGCCGCGGCCCAGCACGCGGTAGCCACGCGCCTGCAGCAGGGCCCAGGCCGCCACCCCGGCGTTCTCCGGACCGCCGGCGCAGCTGTAGAGCACGAAGGCCGGCTGGCCGCGCCCCGGGGGCAGCTCCTTCACAATCCAGTCGGCCATCACCCAGGGGGGCTTCCAGCCGAAGACCGGGAAGGCCAACACCAGGGCGTCGCCAGAGAGCTGGGGGTGGAAGTTGTCCACGTGGTGGAAGCGGTGCAGCGTCACCTGGGCCCCGCCGCGGCGCAGCCCGGCTGCGAAGTGCTCCCCCAGGTGGGCCGTGTTGGCCGAGTAGGAGGACAGCACCAGGTCGACCTTGCCCAGGGCGCACCGCGGCGTGTCCTGGGCGGCGACCAGCAGAAGCACCCAAGCCAGCCCGGTCGCCCCCCAGACGAGCCAGTGCCAGATCGTCAGATCCTCCCATGGAGAGCCCAATACCCAGGCCACAAGGGCCAACACCGAGGCCAGCCAGGCCCAGCCCGAGCGCAGCGGATGCGCGGTCCAGGCCAGCATGGGCGCCAGCAGCAGCAGCGCCAGCAGCCAGTCGTCCGCCGCCCCCAACAGCATCCAGGCCACGAACCAGACCAGGCTCGATTCCGTCGCCACCGTCACCGAGCGGTAGAGCCAGCCCACCGGCAGCATGGTGAGCACCCAGAGCAGGCTCATGCCCAAGAAACCCAGCTGCAGCCCCGAGCCCAGGGCCAACCAGCTGAGCGCCATCAGCGCGAGGCTGAGGGCGAAAGCCGGGAGGGCGCGGCGCTGGGTGGGCATGCAGGGGCTGTAACCACGCGAGCAGCGCCAGGGGGCAGCCGGCTCAAAGCTCCACGTCGACCACAACCTCCGTGCGATCCCCCCAGTTGCGGGGCACGGCCAGGGGTGCCCGCGCCCGCTCCAGCTCCTGACCGGCCGCGGGCAGGCCCCAGCTGGCATCCCGCAGGCGAGCCCGCAGCGGATCCTCGGCCTTCAACAGCAGCTCCAGCTCCACGCCCTCGGGGGGCAGGCCCAGGAACTGCAGCACCTGCCAGCCGCCCTGCCACTTGTCCGGCACCAACCGCTGCTCCTCTGCCGTGATCGAGGCCAGCTGGGCATGCCGCGGCAGCTCCAGCGAGAGGTAGGAGGCGGCCCGCCTGGAGCGCAGCCGCAGCCTGAGCCGACGCCAGCCGTCCCGCTCCCGCCGCTCCAACAGCTCGAGCTGCGGCGCAGGCAGGCCCTGTGGCTCGGCGGTGGCCAGGTAGCCCCAGCTGAGATCGTCCGCCTGGGTCCAGGAACCGGAAAAACCCGCCACCTCGCGCAGCCCGGCGTCGACGCGCTGCCTGCTGATCCAGTGGGCCTGCCCCAGGTCGGGCTGCTCCAGGTAGTGCAGGTTGAGGGTGCGCGGGCGCTGCTCGGAGCAGCGCGGCTGGCCCCAGGCGTAGGCCCCCGCCGCCAGGGCCGCCAGCGCCCCCAGGCCCAGGACGCTCCAGGGCAGGCGGCGCACTCCCTGGACCGCGAACAAGGGACTCAGCGCACCGGCTACCAGGACCAGGGGCGCCAGCACGAACTCCCCCAGGCCGAAGGCCCCCTCCAGCACCAGCGCGAACTCGGCCCACAGGGCCATGGCACCCAGGGCAGGCAGCACGACCGCCACCTCCCATAGTGGGCGCCGCCGTGGCAAGCAGAGCAGGCCCAGGCAGAGCGTGGCCAGCACCGCCGGGACCAAGAAGGGTGCGCTGACACCGGGCAAGCCGAGGGCCAGGCCCAGGGTCAGCGCGCTCAGGCCGATCCAGCTGCCCAGGGCCAGGCCGGCGGCGCCAGCCCAGCGCCCCAGCAGGGCCGCCCCGGCCCCCCCCGTGACGAGCACGCCCAGCCAGAGCGCGCAGCGCAACGCCGCCTGGGGGCCGTACAGCAGGCCTTCCTGCCCCATGAGGCCCTCGAAGAGCCGACAGAGTCCCAAGCCCGCACCGGCGGACAGCACGAGCACCAGGAGCCAGCCTCCGAGCCCCGCCAGCAGGGCACGCGCGGGCAGCGCACGCCTGCGCCAGCGAGCCAGCGCCAGCGCCACCGCCAAGAGCAGCCCGAGGCAGAGCGCCGCAGCCACCACGCCGCTCCCCGGCGACCAGCGCGGCAGCACCCAGCCCATCAGGTCCACGAAGACCGCGTCCCCAGCGGGCGTAGCGCCCAGGTCCCGCGCGGCCAGGTTCCGCGCCAAGGCCAGGGCGTTGTCGCCCTGGTGCTGCAGGCTGCCCATGTCCAGGTGCGCGAAGTCGTCCATGGGGCTGTGGTAGTGGGTCATCTGGTGGCGGTTGATGGCCAGGTTGGCGCCGGCCAGGCCGCGCTGCAGGAAGACGCTCAGGTCGGTGCGGCTGGGCATGAACTGCTGGTAGACCGCCACGTGCACAGAAGAGGTCTCGGGGCTGGACGCGCTGGCCGCGTAGGCGTCTGCAAGCCAGGCGTTGTCCGGGCTGGTCTCGAAGAGCATGCTGCGGCCGGCGGTGCCCGCAGCCTCCAGGTTGAGCACGAAGCCCACCTGTTGGGCCCAGGGGTGTCGCTCGGCGAAGAGCTGCGCGCCCAGCAACCCCGCCTCCTCGCCATCGGTGAAGAGCAGGATCACCGTGTTGCGCAGGGGGGCCTCCCGCAGCAGGACGCGAGCTGTCTCCAGCAGGGCCGCCAGGGACATGGCGTCGTCGCTGACGCCGGGTCCGGCCGGCACCGAGTCGTAGTGGGCGACCAGCAGCAGGGCGCGTCCATCGCCGCTGCCCTCGATACGGGCCGCGAGGTTCTCCACCCAGACCAGCCGCGAACCGAGATCCGCCACGGCGCCCCGCTGCACCAGGGGTTGCAGCCCCAGCCGGCGCAGCTCCTCCTCCAGGCGCAGGCGCAGCTGCCGGTTGGCCTGGCTGCCCACAGGATGCGGCACCTCTTCGGGCAACAGGCGCTGCAG
The DNA here is from genome assembly GCA_964454135.1 of uncultured Enterobacterales bacterium. GTDB lineage: Bacteria > Myxococcota_A > UBA796 > UBA796 > JAFGLY01 > CAYVQL01. The sequence goes on from CAYVQL010000284.1 coordinate 6,381, forward strand.
GATCTCCAGGGCTCGACCCGCGGAAAAGCGCTCCGCAGGCGCATCGCTCTCCAGGGGAGCGGGCGGCTCCAGCCGCCAGACCGCCAGGGCCAGGGCCAGCGCCAGCAGCCCCAGCGAGGCCAGGAAGCTGGCGGGGCTGAGACCCCAGGGGCGCTCGTCGCTGGGCTCGCTGGACAACGGACCTCCCGGCGGCAGCCTACCCGATCCGGTCCTCTGGCGGCGCTGCGCCTGGAGCATGCTACCATCGTGTCATGGATGCGGAGCGAGTCCTCGCCGTTCTGAAGGCGTTCGAGAGAGAGCGCGTGGCCTACAAGGTGGTGGGGGGCGTGGCGCTGAACCTGCTAGGGCTTGCCCGGGCCACCCAGGATCTCGACATCTTCGTGGCGAGTGACGAGGACAACGTCGCCCGGCTGCGCCTCGCGCTGCAGTCGGTGTTCAACGATCCCGAGATAGAGCAGATCAGCGCCCAAGACCTAAGCGGCGCCTACCCAGCGATCCAGTACGTGCCACCCGAGGGCGACTTCTACATCGACATCCTCTGCAAGCTCGGCGAGCTGTACTGCTTCGAGGACATCGAAGTCCAGGACCGATGGGTTGAGGGCACGAGGATCCCTGTGGCCACGGCCCGCATGCTCTTCCGCATGAAAAAAGACACCGTCCGACTGCAAGACCGAGCCGACGCCGAGCGGCTGCGACGGCACTTCGACGTGGGGGAGTAGCATGCCAGTACGCCGACTGCGTTCTCTCCAGCAGGCCGAGGACTCCCTCGTCCGCCACCCCGACGACCCCGCGCTCTGGTCGCACATCGTCGCCCTCTGGGCCTTCGCGGATCGCTTCAGCCCGCGGCGTCCATTCCCCCCAGGCGTCTTCAAGAGCAGGTCCGTGGCCGAGCTGAACGCGAGGCGGGATGCGCTGGAGGCTGCCGCGCTCGGCGATCGGGATCGCAGCTCATAGTCCCGGTTGAGAAGCTGCTCCGGTTCGGCCAGGCCGATGGACCTGGCTATGCACGGGCGCAAGGCCCCAACGGGCGCCGTTGAGGCCCTCAGCGGTCCATGCTACCCTCCATCGGTCGCGAAGGAGCGCCCCTTGCTCATCCCCTACGGCGTGGAAGACGCCGCCGTGCGGCGTTGGCCCCTGGTCACGGCTGCCATCATGCTGGCCTGCGCCCTGGTCTTTCTGCTGACCGGCGTGCTGGGGCTGGGAGGAAGCAGCGGCGACGCTCCGCAGCTGGAGGAGGTCTTCGCGCGCTGGGCCGAGGGCGTGGCCGAGGGCCACGCCGAGCTGCGCGTGCCCGAGGCCTGCATCCCCGACGACAACGTGCGGCAACAGATCGGGCAGCTGGAAAAGGAGCTGGGACGGCTGGGCGGCATGGTCCTGGAGCCGCAGGACACGGGCCAGGACGACGAGCTGCAAGAGAGCCTGGATCTGCTCTGTGACCAGGTGCTGGAGGCCAGCAGCGGCTCCCCGGAGCAGCGCTGGGGCCTGGTGCCCGCCCGCGGCTTGCTGCAGCCGGGCTGGCTGACGCACATCTTCCTGCACGCCGACTGGCTGCACCTGCTCACCAACCTGGCCTTCTTCTTCTTGCTCTGCGGTCCCTACCTGGAGGATGTCTGGGGCCGGGCGGCCTTCGCCATCCTCTTCCTGGTCGGAGGTGTCGGAGCAGGCCTGGCTCACACAGCCCTGGACACCAGCTCCATGGTCCCCCTGATCGGAGCCTCGGGCGCCATCTCGGCGGTCATGGGGGCATTCTGCGTTCGCTTCGCCAAGCGCAAGGTGCGCTTCTGGTACTTCTTCCTGATCATCTTCAGGCCTGTCTACGGCAGCTTCGGCCTGCCGGCATGGATGGCGGGGCTCTTCTGGCTGGCACAGGATTCGATCAGCCTCTGGCTGGAGGGCAGCAGCGCAGGCGTCGCATTCATGGCCCACATCGGCGGCATGATCTTCGGCGTGCTCGCGGCGCTGGCTTTTCGCGCCTTCGGCCTCGATGAGCGCTTCGGCATTCCCCTGAAGGACAGCTACCAGGTGGGCAAGGCGGATCCCGCAGAGCTGACCAGCCAGGCGCGCGTGCTGGGCGTGCCCAGGCATGTGCTGGAACCCCCCGAGCGCCGACAGCACCGCCCCCAGATCTGGGGCCTGTACGAGAAAGCCATGGAGGCCTGCCGCGGCGAGGACCGGGCGCGCGCCAACCGCCGGCTGCGCTACCTGGTGCAGCAGGTGCGCAGGCCGGGCGACGAGGCGCTGGTGGCCCACCTGCTGGCCCACCATGCCCACAAGGTGGATCCGGCGCTCCTGCCAGCCGAGGCGCTGGGCACGCTGCGCCGCATCGCCTCGGCCCACGGTCTGGAGGGGCCCCTGACCAAGCTGGGGGGGCTGGTGGATCGAGTGCGCCTGCCCCAAGAGCCGCTGTCCGCAGCCCTGCCCCCCATCATCGAGGCCCCCAGCCCGGCTCCGCGGCCCGCGACCGAAGACGCCCCGGACATGCCCCTGGCCCAGCCATACCCCGGAGAGGAGCCCCCGCCCCGGGAACGCCTGCCTGCCGATGGCATCCCGCTGGTGGACGAGGGGGATGTGCTGGCGGATCTGTACGAGCCGGCCACGGCTGAAGAGGAGCCGGATCGGGACTGAACCGCAGCCGCCAGATATCCCCGAGGGGATGCAGCTCGGGCCACCACGCACCTCAAGTCGGCGGATACGCATCCAGCAGCAGCGCACAGAGCTCGGCCAGGTCGGGTCGGCGCTCCCGCAGGATGCGGTACACGATGCGCTGGTCGATTCGATCGTAGAGGTGCACGATGCGGTTCCTGAACCCGAAGATGGGCCCGAAGCGTTCCGTGGACCCCTGTGGTAGCGCGCCGTTTTCCTCCATGATCTCCAGGATGGCCCTGCTCGTCCTGGGGGGGGCCAGCCCCAGCCGCGCCATCTGGAAGCTCCCCAGGTCCATCAGGGCCTGGATGGTGGTCTGCAGGCGATGCAGCGCCGAGTCCACGGTGCGGAAATCGGAGGCGAACTCCTCGTAGCTCCCTTGTGGGAGCGCTTCCAGGCGCTCCAGGTTCTCCCTGATCACCTCCAGCTTGGCAGCCAGCTCGTCCCGCGTCATGGACGCCGCTCCTCCAGCCAGCGGCGATAGCCGGCCAGCCCGTTCTTCGAGGCCAGCTCCCAGGTGGGGCGCCAGTCAAAGGCGCGCACGGGGACCTGGGAGGCGAAGTCCAGTCGCCGATCCCGATCCGCCTCGTAGCACAGCCTCCCCGTCAGCAGCACCTCGTGGCAGAAGAGCGGGCCCTGCACCAGCGGATCGAGCACCACCAGGTCCACGGGGAGGGGGGCGGAGAGGGCCTCGAGCCGCGAGGCGATGTCACCCAGCAGCATGTAGCAGTCGGCGGGAGCTTGTTCCGGATCCGCCAGCAGCAGGCCCACATCCAGGTCGTGCGCATCCTTTGGGGCGTCCGAGGCCGCCGAGCCGAACAGCCACGCCGCGGCCACCTCGGGGTAGTCCTCCAGGACGCTGGCGATTCCAGCGCAGAGGGTATGGGGATCGGGCAGCTCGCGGGGGGGCATCACCCACAGCATACCCGACGACATGCCGCGCAGCAGCCGGTCGGGCGCGCTGTGTCCTGCGCAGCGCCGGTGCAGGCCGCCATTGTCGTCAGCGCCATGAGTCGCATGGGTTCCGCCCTGTCACCTCGGCACGGGTTCGTGCGGGGCAGGGCTCCCCGAGGCGATCCGCCATCCGGACGGCCTGCGCATTCACAGGCGCATGGTTCCCGCGTCAGTACTCGTCCCCCAGCACGACCAGGTAGGCGGCGCCAGCGCCCGTGCCTCCCGTCTCTTCGTACCAGGCCCCCACCAGGATGGCCTCCAGGTCATCGCCACCCACATCTCCGGCGAAATCGACGGCGCAGCCCGCCTTGTCGCTCGGGGATTCCGCCAGCAGCTGGGCATCCGCCGCCGAAAGACCCAGGGAGCCCGTGACCCGCCCCAGCACCACGTAGGCCGCGCCGCCGCCCTGGCCGGCGGAGCCCTCATCCTCGGCGCCGATCAGCAGGTCGGAGAGCCCGTCTCCGTTCACGTCACCACCACCGGCCAGGGCGCCTCCGGCGTAGGCCCCGGAGCTCTCGGCCAGCAGCTTGGCATGGGCCGCGGCCAGGCTGCTCTCTCCGGGCGGCGGATCGAGCACCAGGTAGGCGCCCACCGCGAAGTCGTCCAGGCCGTCGCCGTCCATGTCCCCCAGGCCTGCCAGGCTGCTGCCGGCCAGGCTGCCGTCCATACCCCGCAGGCGCGTAGGGGCCGCGGCCAGGCTGGTCGAAGCAGTCAGCGGACCCAGCAGCAGGTAGGCCGCGCCGTTCTGGACGCCCTCGCCGACCTGCTGGGCGCCCACCAGCAGATCGGCCTGGCCGTCGCCGTCCACGTCTCCGGCGCCAGCGATGGCCACGCCGGCCCGCGAGCTGGCCTGCTCACCCGTGATGGCGATCAAGGCCGAGCTGTCCAGAGGGCTGTCGATGGCCCCGTCGCAGTCGTCGTCCACCCCGTTGCCGGCCAGCTCAGCGGCCTGCGGGTGGATGGCCACGTCGGCGTCGTCGCAGTCCTCGCCGCCGTAGTCCTCGCTGTCGAAGCCGTCGCCGTCGTAGTCGCTGGCGCCGTCGCAGTTGGCGTCCACGCCGTCGCACCAGGCCTCGTAGGCCTCGGGGTGCACGGCGGGATCGCCGTCGTCGCAGTCGCCCTGTGCCACGGTCCAGCCGTCGCCGTCGCGGTCCAGGGGGCCCGTGTCGGGGGCGGCGGGCGCGCCCGTGTCCCAGGGCGGGGGCGGGTCCGGGCAGCAGGCTGCCGCCAGCAGCACCAAGCCCGACAGTGACAGCTCAGTCGCAGTCCGCAAGGCGCCACTCCAGCTCGTTGTTGGAAGGATCGCAGTCCTCTACCGCCAGCGCCCCCTTGCCCTCGTCGCCCGCCACCAAGACAACGCCCTTGCGGGCCTGTTCGACGCTGAGCGCCACCTGCTGGGCGGCGCTGGCTGTGCCGTTGTCGATGAACTCCGTGAACTCGGCCGTGCCCAGCAGGGTTTGCCGGCCCTTGTCGTCCAAACCGTAGACCGCGATGCTCACGCCGCGCTGCGCCTCCTGGGGGCCCAGGTTGACCAGGCGCAGGGCCAGCAGCACCTGACCCTGCGCTTCCTCGCAGCAGGAGACGCACCAGTCCGTGATCTCGGGGCGCAGGTCCATGCCCCTGATGAAGGACTCGGGCTGGCCGCGCCAGACCTGGGTGGTCAGCCAGGGCGCCTCGGGCGTGCGGGCACCGAGCCGTCCAGGAAGAGGCTGGTGCCCGACCAGGTGGCCGAGGGCCAGAGGGGGGCGCCGGGGGGCCAGTCGCGGTTGGTGTTGGAATATACGCGGGTGGTCGAGTTCTCGTACCCGCCCCAATTCAGGACCACGATCTCCACAGAGCCGTCGCCGTCCAGGTCGGCTACCAGGGGGACATCGCCCGCAGTGGCGGAGAGATGGGTGTCCCGGAAGAGCACGGCGCCGCTGCGGCCATCGAAGATGAAGAAGTCTTGCTCGTCGGCCAGCAGCACCTCCCTGGCGCCGTCCAGGTCGAAGTCGAAGACTGTGCATCCGATGTAGGAATAGGTCCAGGCCTCGTCGACTTCCGCGGTCCACTCCTCGCGGCCGCCCAGGTCGAAAGCGCGCAACTTCATCTTGTCGGAGATCAACACCTCCATCTCCCCATCGCCATCGATGTCGCCGGCGCAGGCCAGAGATCCCTTGTTGTCCTCGACGGGCAGTTCCGACTCGATGAGCGGAGAGCCGTCGGCCTCGACCACGCGGAAGCTATCGGCTGCGACGAAGGCTATTTCGGCCTCGTCATCCCCGTCGGCCTGCACCGCCAAGGGCGTATTGAGACTATGGAGGACTTCCGACTCCGACACCGACCACTCCTGCAGCCCCAGGGCGTTGAAAGCCCGCCCACGTACGATGATCTCTTGCTCCTCATCCCGGTCCACATCAGCGACCACCAGCGAGAAGTCGCTCCCTTGAACGCCGTTCTCCAGCGTGGCCAGCAACGCGCCATCCGCGGCCGAGAGGATGGCCTGGTCGACCACCACCTCCGGCTGGCCGTCGGCCAGCAGATCGGCGATCTCGATGGCGTGGGGGCACCTGTCGGACAGCATGTCGGCGACGATGACGCTGCGCCACTGCACCTCTCCGCCGGGGCTCAAGCATAGGATCTCGCCCTGCTGGCTGATGGCGAAGATCTCTCACGCCCCGTCCCCGCCGATGTCCGCCACGGCCAGCGGTGAGAAGCGCTGGAGGCCCCCGTAGGTCCACAGCACACGGCCATCGTCGCCCGCGTAGACCACCAGCTCGTCGTAGCTGGGGCAGAGCAGGTCGGAGATCCCGTCGCCATCGATGTCGACCACCACGCTGCCCACGGTGCAGCCGTCATCTTCCAGAGGCGTCTCCCAGAGCAGCTCCAGGGCCCAGGGATCCGCAGGAGGTGCGAGCGAGACCTGGCAGGCCGGGCTCTCCGAGACCCGCTCGGACTCGGACAACGCCACAGCGCAGCCTTCGTCGACGCAGTCGGCCACCCCGTCGCCGTCGGCATCCGGATGGCGCTCGTCCGTGCGCCCGTCGCCGTCATTGTCCAGGCCATCGCAGGGCTCGTCGGGCTCCGAGGTGTCGCTGGGGGCCTCGCGCACGGACGGCCCCTGCTGGGCGTCGTGCCAGTAGTCCATGCAGCAACTCGGGGAGAGGGCCAGCAGGGTGCTGGCGCTCCAACGTCGCCATGGGCGAATGCTGCGCGAGGCTGAATGGCCAGAATGCAGAGAGAACTCCTGTCGGGTTGGGCCAGCTAGCAGCATACTGCCGATGGACCGGACTGTCCCTCGACGTGCCGACAGCCGGCCGTATGCGACAGTCCCGCCCCTCGGGCGAGGTAATCCACGAGAGGCGGGCGAGGATCGATAGGCTCTTCTATGGGCAGGCTCCTGGCTTGGAGCTGAGGTAGTTGGTGCCGCAGGTGCTCCCATCATTCGCGAGGCCGTCCCAGATGGTGGAGGTGTCCCCGCAGATATCACGGGCCGCAGTGTGCGAGGCCCACAGCTTGTCGGGCAACGCCTCAGCGTCGGTGTCGCCGTCGTCCAGCACGTCCCCGCTGTTGTCGCCGCCGCACATCACGTCTCCGCCTTGACCGCCATCCATGTCGTCGGCGCCATCGCCGCCGTTCAGCGTGTCGTCGCCGTCGCCCCCTTCGATGTCGTCGTCGCCATCGTTGCCGTGGATGGTGTCGGCGCCGGCCTCACCCCGCAGGTACTCGGCATAGGAGGCGTCGTCCTCGAAAGAGCCGTGGATGACGTCGTTGGCGGCGTCGCCCCAGATGGTCCCGTCGATGTTCATGCTGCCGGAGTCGAAGGACTTGAGGTTGTAGGTCCCCGCGCTGACGTTGAAGCCCAGCAGGTCCCCAGCGTCGCCGCCACGATGCTTGCAGAGGCCGCCTGGCCCCTTGCGGAGCGAGACCATCCCGCGCTGCGCGCGCACGCAGGGATCGCCCCGATCACCAAAGCGAGCGGACGGAAACGACGAGTCGTGATGCGACGCGCCGCCAACAACAGGCTTCGAAACGCGGTCTACCACTGGTCCAGAGTGGCCACCCAGCACGACTCCATCGCCCGAACCCGCTACGCCGCTCTGCGTGCCCGAGGCCACTCCCACGGCAGAGCGCTCCGGGGCGTCGCCGACAGGCTACTCAGCGTCGCGTGCGCCATGCTCCGTGACGGCACCCTCTACGATCCCACGCGGCTCCGGTCGGTATCCGCGACCGTCCAAAAAGGGGCTCGACAAATGGTGGGGAGTCCCCCCCCAACATCTGTCAACAAGAAAAACGAGCGCCGCCTCGTTCCAGGCCTTGTCCTTACCGTTTCGGCCACGCCGACCTCAGCCGGCCTCCCCGCGACACGGGACATTCACCAAACACCGACACAGCCGCAAACAACCATACAAACAGAAATACC
>CAYVQL010000285.1:0-14261 GCA_964454135.1 uncultured Enterobacterales bacterium
GCCGCTGTTGTTTCAACCATCTAAGCCGCATATCGGCTTATCCAGACACAGATGCTGCTACCTCCTCGGTGCAGCTGGCAAGCACTCGAACCCCGACGCCAGCGAGGAGAAGAAAATGACCTGTCGCGCCATCATCGCCCTTGCCATCGCCCTGAGCTCCGCCGCCTGCACGCCCTGGGGCCTCTACGTCGAAGTGGACGGCCACGGGACCGAAGCTCGCAACGAGGGGGGCTCCTCCGACGGTTCGTCCCACGATTCCTACGACGCCCACGATGACAGCTGCGAGGTGGTCGAGGACTGCTGGGACGCGGCGGACGACTGGGCCGACGCCTGCGATGACTGGGACGAGTACCTGCAGGAGTGCATCGACCAGCTGGGGGATATCGAGCGCTACTGCCACGATGTGAACGAGGGCATCGAAGACTGCGAGCATTGGCACGGCGTCGGCGACGAGCGCTGCGAAAGCTACTACCGCCAGGTGGACGACTGCGAGGCCCAGCGCGAGGACATGCTCGAGCAGTACGACACGGCCATCGAGGGTCGCGGCTACTACTGCGAACGCGCCGACGACGAGCAGGCGTCATGCGAGCTGCTGGAAGAGGACTACGGCTGCTGATTCCGCGGCGGTCTCACGACAAATCGGATCACGGTGCCAAGCCATCTATGGAGAAGAAAATGAACAACCACGCCATCATCACCGCCGCCGCCTCGCTCCTCGCTCTCGGCTCCTCCGCTTGCGCCCCCCTGCACACGGGCGCCCAGTGGATCGACGAGCAGACCAGGTCTCCCGCGCAGGAGCGCTGGTCCGTCAGGCAGGCCGAGGCCTGCCAGGCGGCGGGCGACTACCTGCGGGCCTGCGACGAGGAGCTCGTGAACATCCAGGTCTACTGCCGCGACGTGGATGAGGGCATCGAGCACTGCGAGCGATATCACGGCGTGGGAGCCCGGCAGTGCGCCGGCTTCTACGTGCAGCTCGAAGACTGCGAGCGTCAGCGCCAGGACATGTTCGGACAACGCCGGCAGGCTTCGCGCGCCATCTGGCGCTACTGCGGGGTCGCCGAGGACGACAATGCCTGATGGCTCAGCCGGGGCGCGCCTGAGCGGCCGCCATCGGGGTTAGTCGTTCTCCACTGCAAGGAGGCCCCGATGGATCTCGTCTCCAGGGTGGTGGAGAAGCTTAGGACGGCTCCCGACTTTTCAGCGGGGGCCGATGCGTTGCTGACCGCTGTGATCGAGCGCGTCCAGGAGTCCATACGCGATCAGTCCTGCTCCATGCGCATCTTGCGGGTCATGCTGCACTTGCGCCCGGGGGGCAGCTACCAGGACCTGGTGGTGAAGAGCCCACCGGGGGCGCAGGAGGCGGAGCGCTCGGATGGACAGTGGCTGCTGCCTTCGGCCACGGTCTGGCGCCATGTCGTCGAGCACGAGCAGGCGCTGTCAGTGGCGCTGATGATGGGCTCCATCCAGCTGATGGAGTCGGGTCGCAGGCTGCACTGGAGACTCCAGCGAAGGGACGGCGACAAGGACGCCAGCATCGTGCGCCTGCTGGACCGGGATGCCACGCACCTGTACGTCTTGCCGCTGAGGATCCCCGGTGGCGGCATCCAGGGCATGATCTCCGCGGAGATGTGCACAAGGGATCTCATGGCTTCCCCGGACTGGAGCCGCCACGCCGCGGCCTTGCAGCTGCTGGCGGACGTGTCCGCGCCGGCCCTCGTGCTGCTGCCGCGCGCGGCCGAGCGACCTGCCTGGGACGATCCGCTGCTGCCCGTGGTGGGAAGCAGCATGGCCGACACCGTGCGCCTGCTGGGCGTCTTCGCCACCATGGAGGAGACCCTCCTCGTCTCCGGTCCCACCGGCGCGGGCAAGTCGCGCCTGGCGCGCTGGTGCCACGAGCGCTCCCATCGCAGCGAGGGGCCCTTCGAGACCGCGGACTTGCAGACCATCCCCGAACAGACCCAGATGGCGGAGCTCTTCGGCTGGCGCCGGGGCGCCTTCACGGGCGCCGTGAGCGACCAGGAGGGCTACGTGGCGCGCGCTGCGGGTGGAACCCTCTTCATCGACGAGATCGACAAGCTCTCGCTGAAGGCGCAGGCCGGGTTGCTCCAGCTGCTGGAGACGCGCAGCTTCCGTCCCATGGGCTCAAGCGGCGGGCCCGTCCCCGCCGACCTGCGCTTCGTGGTGGGCACCAACGCCGATCTGCCGGCCGCCATCCGCGAGGGCAGCTTCCGAGAAGACCTGTACTACCGTATCAACGTGCTGCCTGTCCGTCTGCCGCCCTTGGCCGAGCGAAAGGACGAGATCCCGGGTTGGGCGGCTTTCATGTTGGACCGGCGACATAGAGAGCTGGGCCAGCAGGGCCGTGCCGTCATCTCCGACGATGCGGTGGCGCTGCTCTGCGAGCCAGCCTGGCCGGGCAACCTGCGCCAGCTCGACAACAGCATCCGCCGGGCCTACGCCATCAGCATGGCTGCGTGCCGGCCCGGCAGGGAGCTGTGCATCGAGGCCAGTCACGTGGCCCAGGCCCTGTCCTTCGAGGGTGAGCTGGGTGCCGCCGCAGCGGCACCGACGCCCCTGATGGGTGCCCTGGACCAGCTGGCGGAACGCTTCGTCCGCCTGGCCGAAGATCTGCGCGCCCAGGGGCGCCACCTGGATCTGCAGCACACGGACGCCCTGCGGGGAGGGGTGCTGCGTCAAGCCCTGGCCAGCAGCGGCGACCTCAAGGAGGTCTACCGTCTCTTCGGCCGGCAGAGCGTGGTCGCCAGCCGCAACCACCAGCGGGACTACCGGCGGGAGCTGGATCGGCTGCAGCGACTGCAGCAGCTCTGCCAGACGTCTCTGCGCGCCGGCCGGAACGAATCCGGCGGTTCATAGGCCTCGGGCCTCGGTTCCCGCGCTCCCGCCCCATCGTGTTTGTTCCGAAATAGAATACTCTTGACAGGAGTATTCCCAATGAGAATACTGCCGTTGAGAAACAACGCGCCATGGAGGTGCCATGCCCCGCGTCAACGTCGCAATTCTGGGCCTGCTCAACATGTTCCCCATGCACGGCTACCAGCTGAACCAGCTGATCCGGGAGTGGCGGATGGACCTGTGGGCCCAGATCCCGGTTTCGACGCTCTATCGGCGGCTGAAGCAGCTGGAGGATGGTGCGCTGGTGCAGGCCAGCGCGCAGCGAAAAGGCAGCATGCCGCCGCGCACGGTCTACGGCATCACGCCCGCGGGTCGCGAGCGCCTGGGCGGCTTGCTGGTGGAGCTGATCGAGGGCGCGGTCAAGCCGCGCGGCGCCTTCCAGCTGGCCTCCCTGTTCATCGGCCTGGCGGATCCGACGCGGGTGGAGGCTGCGTTGGAGGGCTTTGTCGGGCGGTTGGAGGGCCTGCAGGAAGAGCTGGCGGAGCGGCGCAGGAACTGCCAGCAGGTGGGCGCCGAGAGCGCGGTGCTGCTCCTGGCGTCGGCCGAGCGCCACGCCTCCATCGACCTGGAGCAGGCCCGTGGCTACCTGCGTATGCTGGGCGAGGAGCCGGTGCGCTTCCGGAACCTGTACCCTCAGCTGCCGCCGGGGGTGGAGCCATGAGACCGCCCAGGGCAAGGCTGGCGCTGCTCCCGACCCTGGCAGCCTGGCTCCTCTGGGCGGCCCCAGCGCAGGCCGCCCAGCTGGGACTGGACGAGGCGGTACGCCAGGCCCTGAGCGAGGGCAGCCAGGTGCTGGCCAGTCAGCAGGATCTGGCCGCCTCCCGCTGGAACGCCACGAGCGCCTGGGCATCCTTCCTGCCGACCTTCTCGGTCAAGCAGTCCTATACGCGCGTGGATCCCGAGTCGGTGGAGCGGGCGAACGCGGCCTTGGACGGCATGGGGGAGTTCTTGGCCATGATGGGAGACGATGGGGAGCAGACGGCCATCGAGCCCTTCCTGTACGAGAACACCCACGAGACCTCCTTCAGCGTGGGCTGGGCCCTGCTGCAACCCAGCGCGCTCTTCGCCGGTGCCAGCTCATCGGCTGCGCTGCACTTGAGCGAGGCCCAGCACGAGCAGCAGGAGCAGGACACGGCCCTGGCGGTGGTGGAGACCTACCTGCGCCTGCGCGCGCTGCAGACCGCTTCCGCGAACCTGGCCGAGAGCCTGGGGAACACATCCCGCGAGAGCCTGCGCTCGCTGCACGAGCGCGAGGCGGCCAGCGCCACGGAGACGGACTGGCTGCGCTGGCAGGCCGAGCTGCAGGCCAGCCACGCCGGGCTGCTGGAGGGAAACCGGGCCGTGGACGCCATGCGTCGCCAGCTGGCCTTTTTGGTGGGGCTGCCGGCGGGCAGCTGGGCGGACACGCAGCCGGGGCTGCCCCCCGGTCTGCAGGCCGAGGTGCGGCGCCTGTCGGCCCTGACTCCCGAGCAGGTGCGCTCCTGGGCCGATCCCCACCTGCCCGGGGCGCCCGGCAACCGGGTGGCCCAGCGCAGCGATCGGCTGGCGGCGCGCCAGCGCGACGCCACCCTGGCGGGCCTGCTGCCGGCCGTGACCGCCGGCTACGCCCGCGGCTGGAAGGCCGACGACACCCTGGCCTGGGACCACGAGCGGGTGTGGTCCGTCAACCTGACGGCCAGCTGGACCCTGCTGGACGCCTCCAGCATGGCGGGCCTGAACGCGGCCCGGCACCAGCGGCAGGCCGCGGGCTACCGGGCCGCCGCCGCCCGGCGCCAGCTGGAGCTGCAGCTGCAGAGCACGGCCGAGGCCATCGCCAACCACTCGGCCCGCCTGGAGGAGTCGAAGGAGCGCAGCGAGCTGGCCCGGCGCCTGGCCCAGGCCAGCGAGCGCATGGCCGAGGTGGGCAAGGCGGACAGCCTGGCCCTGGCCTCCGCCAGGTTGGCCCAGGCCTCGGCCGAGGCCCAGGTGGAGGTCGTACAGGCGGATCGGGTGATCGAGGTGGCACGGCTGCTGGCGCAGCTTGGCTTGCTGGTGGAGGTGATGCGATGAGGGCTCTCCGTTCTTGTGGCCACGAGCCCTGCCTGGCGTTGCTGGCGAGCGCCCTGCTGGGCCTGTTCATCTTCGTGGGCTGCGGCGGGCCTCCTGGCGCCAGCCAGGAGGAGGGCGCCACGACCAGCCAGGCGGTGCAGGTCGTCACCGTGCAGGCGCGCGATCTGGAGGTCTGGCGCCCCTACGCCGGCGTGCTCGAGCCCGTGCGGGCCAGCGACCTGCCGGCCCTGACCAGCGGCGAGGTGCAGCGCGTGCTGGCCGAGCTGGGGGATGCGGTGGTCTCGGGCCAGCTGCTGGCCGAGGCGGACCCCTCCAAAGCCGCCCTGCAGCGCGACCAGGCCCTGGCGGATCTGCGCTCGGCTGAGGCCTCCCACGCCCAGGCCGGGGCGGCGCTGCGACGCGAGGAGCAGCTGCACCAGGCCGGCGACATCTCCGACGCGCAGTTGGATGCCGCGGTTCACCAGGAGGCCACGGCGAGCGCTCGGGTCGAGGCGGCACGGGCCGCCCTGGGCATGGCGCGGCTGGGCTTACGCGACTGCGGCATCCGGGCTCCCTTTGCCGGCGTGGTCACGGACAGGCTGGTCAAGCAAGGTCAGCGCGTCTCGCCCGGCACCCTGGCCTTCCGCGTGGCCGACATGCGCGTGCTGGAGGCGCGCCTGGCCGTGGGCAGCGCGGCAGCGGTCTTTCTGCGGCCTGGGGATCCGGCGCGCCTGCTGGGCCCCCTGAACGGTCGGCCCGGCGAGGTGCTGGCCGTGGGGCGCGAGGCGGACGGCAGCAGCGGGCAGTTCCCGGTCCTGGTGCGCTTCGAGAACGCGGATGGCGCCTTGCTGGGCGGCATGAGCGTCGAGGTCGAGCTGCGGGTGGCGCGCCACGAGGCAGCCATGGCCGTGCCCAGCGAGGCCGTGGTGGAGCGCAGCGGGCGCGACGTGGTCTTCGCGGTGCAGCACGGCCTGGCGCTGTCGGTCCCGGTGGAGGTGGGGGAGACGGTGGGAGAACAGGTGCTGGTGCGCGGCCTGGAGCCCGGCGCCCAGGTCGTGCGGCGCGGCGCCTTCAACTGCAGCGAGGGGGTGCCGGTGGAGATCGTGGCTGACGGGGCTGCGGAGGGCGAGCCATGAGGCTGGTTCGTTGGATGACCGGCAACCCGGTCCTGGTGAACCTGGTCACGCTGGCCATCATCATCCTGGGCAGCGTCTCGGTGGCCCTGCTGCCCCAGGACATCAACCCGGAGGTCAAGTTCAACTGGGTCTTCGTGACCGCCATCTACCCGGGCGCCGGCCCGCGCGAGGTGGAGCGGCTGGTGACCGTGCCCATCGAGGATGCCGTGGCGGGCATCGATCACCTGGAGAAGATCAGCTCGGTCTCGGGCGAGGGCGTGCTCTGGATGAACCTGGAGTTCGAGGAGATCGACGAGATCGAGATGCAGACGGCGCTGTCGGACATCCGGGCCGAGCTGGCCAAGCTGGAGTTCCCCGACGGCATGGAGGACCCGGTGGCGGAGGAGTTCTCCTCTTCCGATTTCCAGCCCCTGGTGCAGGTGGTGCTGACCTCGGACCGTCCCCAGGCGGAGCTGCGTCGCCTGGCCGAGAAGATCGAGCGCGGCCTGGCGGATGTGCGTGACGTCTCCAAGGTGCAGGTGGGAGGTGTCACTGAGCGCGAGATCTGGGTGTCCTGCCAGCCGGAGCTGCTGCAGAGCTTCGGCGTCTCGGTGCTGCAGGTCATGCGTGCCCTGCAGGCCGCCCAGGCCGACCTGCCGGCCGGGCAGGTGGACCAGGGCCGCGACCGGCGCCAGCTGCTGCGGGTGGTCTCCCAGCTGGACTCGGTGCAGGATCTGGGGCAGGTGGTGGTGCGCGCGCAGTCGGGAAAGGGAGCGCTGCGGGTGGGGGACGTGGCGCAGATCCTGGACACCCAGGCCGAGGAGCAGGTGCGCTCGCGCTACGACGGCGCGGCCGCGGTCACCTTCTCCATCTCCAAGTCGGCCTCGGGCGCGGCCATCGGCGTGGTGGACGACGTGCGCGACAAGGTGGCGTCGCTGCAGGCGGGGCTGCCGCCGGGCAGCAGCCTGCACATCACGGGGGACACCTCCTCGCCCATCCGCGACGTGCTGCGGCTGCTCTTGCGCAACGCCGCCTTCGGCATGGCGGTGATCGCGGGCTTGATGCTCTATTTCCTTGGATTTCGATCGGCATTTCTGGCCTCGCTGGGCATTCCCTTCGCCTTCCTGATCACATTCATCGCGCTGCGGCCCCTGGGGCTGACCATCAACGGATCCACGCTCTTCGCCCTGGTGATGGCCCTGGGCATCGTGGTGGACGACGCGGTGATCCTGTTGGAGAACGCCGATCGCCACCGGCGCAGCGGCCTGCCCCTGAGGGAGGCGGTGCTGGAGGGCACGCGCCAGGTGATGTGGCCCATCACAGCGGCCATTCTCACCTCCATCGCGGCTTTCCTGCCCCTGATGCTGATGCCCGGCATCATGGGCCAGTTCATGCGCGTGGTGCCGCTCTGCGTCAGCATCGCTTTGTTGGCCTCGCTGGGTGAGGCGCTGCTGATCCTGCCCTCGCACATCATCGAGTGGACGGCGGGCAGCAAGGCCCACGAGCGGCCGGAGCGCCGGCCCATGGTGCTGCTGCGGCAGATCTACGCGCGTACCTTGCCGGGGCTGCTGCGCTTCCGCTGGCTGCTGCTGGTGGCTGGCGGGCTGGTGCTGCTGGTGGGCGCGGCCGCCGCGCCGCTGCTGGGCGCCCAGCTCTTCGCCGGCGAGGAGATGACCCTGCTCTACGTTCAGCTGCGCATGCCCCCGGGTACGCGGCTGGACGCCACCGACAGGGCGCTGTCGGCCTATGAGCGGCTGGCCCTGAGCCTGCCCGAGGACGAGCTGGTGGGCGTCACCGCCAACCCCGGCTTCTTCGCGGGGGCCAACAAGTGGGAGACCACGCCCGAGGTGGGGCAGGTGACCATCGAGCTGGTGCCCAAGCGCCAGCGCAGCCGCAGCGGCGCCGAGGTGCTGCAGTGGCTGCGCGACAACGCGCCCCCGGTGCCCGGCGTGCACGAGGTGGCCTTCGACATGGAGGTGGATGGCCCCCCCATGGGCAAGCCCATCGCGGCCCGCTTGCAGGGCGAGGACCTGGAGCAGCTGCTGGAGGCCGCGGCCCACCTCAAGGGCTCCCTGGCGGGCGTGGAGGGCGTGCAGGACATCGGCGACGACACGCCGCCCGGCGCCGCGGAGTACAGGGTGCTGGTGGACAGGCAGCGCGCGGCCGAGCTGGGGATCAGCCCTCAGGACGTGGCGCTGAGCATGCGTGCGGCGGTGCACGGCAGCACGGCCATCCAGCTGCGTGAGCACGACGAGGCCATCGACGTGGTGGTCAAGCTGCGCGATGGGGCCGCGCAGACCGCCGAGCAGCTGCGGGCGCTGCGCTTCGGGGCCGCGGACGGTCAGCTGGTCCCCTTCTCCGAGGTGGCCGAGCTGCAGAGCCACAGCTCCATGTCCAGCATCCACCGCTACCAGCGTGAGCGCTCCATCATCGTCTCGGCGCGCTTCGACGAGCAGGTGACGGATCTGTCCAGGGTCAACCAGCGGCTGGGAGGGTTGCTGTCCGAGCTGGAGCAGCGCTACGCCGGCCTGAACGCCGAGGTGGGCGGTGAGTGGGAGGAGTTCGGCAGCGCCTTCGAGGACATCTTGAGCCTCTTCGCCCTGGGCATGTGCCTCATCTACTTGATCCTGGGGGCCCAGTTCCGTTCCTACCTGCAGCCGCTGCTGATCATCAGCGCCGTGCCCTTCTCCTTCCTGGGGGCCGAAATCGGGCTGCTGATCTCGGGCAATCCTTTCTCCATCGTGGCCATGTACGGCATGGTGGCCCTGGCGGGCGTGGCGGTCAACGACGGCATCATCCTGGTCAGCTTCACCAACGAGCTGCGCGCGGGGGGCAAGGGGATCATGGAGGCCGTGGTGGAAGCCGGCCGCCTGCGGCTGCGCCCCATCGCCATGACCACCATCACCACGGTGGGCGCGCTGGCGCCCATGGCCATCGGGCTGGGGGGGCGCTCGGCCACCTGGTCGCCCATGGCCAATGTGCTGGTCTTCGGCCTGTTGCTGGCCATGGTGCAGACCCTGGTGGTGATCCCCTGTCTCTACGTGGCGCTGGAGGATGTGAAGGGCTTGCCGGGGCGGCTGCGTCGCGCTGGCCCGGCTGCCTCCTGACCGGAGAGGCCGCTCAGCACGAGTCCCGCGGGCGAGCGAGCGCGCGGCGATGCGCGGATCCCACCGCCAGCGACGCCGGGGATCAAGCCTTGGAGGTCAGGTTGATGCCACTCGCGCTCTCCCAGCTCGCGAGCTCCTCGAGGCGCCCCTGCCACTCCGCGGGGAAGTGCATGTCCGTGCCGCGCGTCAGGAGCGCCTGGCCGGGAAAGAAGCGCGCCGTGAGACGGACCAGCTCCAGCAGCCCCTGCCGGGCTTCGGCCGCGGGCATTCCCTTGACGCCCGAGCAGTACGGGTAGCTCAGCTCCACCCCCGAGCACCCCACCGCGGCTCCACGACGCAGCAGCTTCTCGAGCCCCACGTCATGGCGGTAGTAGAGGGGGTGGGCGAGCACGGCGACGCCCCCTGCGCTGCGGACCAGGTCCACGACCTCTTCGAGGGCCGGTTTGCTCACCGGCGGGGCCGCACCCAGGTCATCCAGCTCGGCCTTGAACTGCTTGTAGGCTTCGTGGCGGTACACTCCGGCGGCCTCCAGGGCGCGGTAGAGATGCACCTTGATGGGCACCTTCGTGCCGCATTGGATCACCGCCTCCGCGTCGATGGGGTGGCCCTTGGCGGCCATGCCGTGGCAGTAGAAGCGAAAGCGCTCCCAGCGCTGCGCCTGGACCTCCCGCAGGCAGCGCGCCAGGTCCGCATGACGCGGATCGAAGTGGTAGGCCAGGATCTCGGTCTCCTGGCGGTCGATGGAGCAGTCGATCTCGGCTCCGACCACCAGCTGCACGGCGAGCTGGGTTGCGAGGGCCCCCAGTCGGTCATCCAGGTGCGCGTCGAGGCAGTCGTGGTCGGTGATGGCGACGCTGCGCAGCCCCTGCGCCGCGGCCAGCCGCAGCGCCTCGTCCGGCTCGGCGATGCCGTCCGACAAGGTGGTATGCACGTGCCAGTCGCAGTCCGCGCGGAGGGACGGGGTGATCATCTTCAATCCTCCTGGTAATCGTGACCTATCCGGCAAAGGCCCGGGTCGGCACCGGCACGGGTCAGGTTGCCATCATCGCAGTGGCGGGGGAGGCCTGATGGTGGTTTCTTGAACCACGATCCGGAGACGAAGCGCGCTTCGAGGAGCATCATGCCTGGCAGAAGGACCGGTACCCCATTCGCCCTGTCCCTCTTGCTGGTCTCGTTCCTGGGGCTGCCGGGATGTCCAGCAAGACCCGGCGTCGTCGAACCCGGTGGCGACGATGTCACCGACGATGACGATGTCCTCGGCGACAGCGGCGACACCGGTGACGACACGGGCGATCCGCTGGATATCCTGGAGCGGCTGTCGCAGGTGGAGGGCGTGATCGCGGTCGAGGAGCCGTCCAGCGACCCCGCCTATCGCTTCTTCGTGATGACCCTCGAGCAGCCGGCCGATCACGACAACCCCGCGGGCCAGCGCTTCCAACAGCACATGACGTTGCTGTTCGCTTCAGCCGAGCTGCCCACGGTGATGGTCACCTCGGGCTACAGCAACTACTGGTGGGACTACCAATTGGAGGTCACCGACATCCTGGGGGCCAACCAGCTGGCTGTCGAGCACCGCTACTTCGCCGACTCGGTGCCGCCGAGCCTGGATTGGGAGCACCTGACCATCGAGCAGTCCGCCAGGGACCATCACGAGATCGTGATGGCGCTGCAGCCCGTGCTCTCGGGGCCCTGGATCACCACCGGGTACAGCAAGGGGGGCATGACGGCCAGCTACCATCGGCGCTTCTTTCCGGATGATGTGGCGGGCACGGTGGCCTTCGTGGCGCCGCTGAGCTTCGACGCGCCGGACGAGCGCTACGTCGATTTCGTGGCCGACGCAGGCAGCGAGACCTGCCGCGAGCAGCTGGAGGCGATCCAGATCGAGGCACTTGAGCGCCGCGATACCCTGCTTCCCCTGGCCGAGAGCCTGGCGCAGGCCTATGGCTTGACCTACGACCACCTCGGGGGGTTCGAGGTGGCGTTCGAGGGCGGCATCCTGTCGCTGCCCTTCCGCTGGTGGCAGTACTACGGCGAGGACTATTGCTACCTGATACCCGACCCGACCGACAGCGATACGGCGCTGCACGAATTCCTGGCCAACTACAGCGCCATCTACGCCAGAGACGACGACAGCCTCGAGTACTACGCTCCCTACTACGTGCAGGCGCGCCATCAGCTGGGCTACCCGGCGCTGGCCAGCGACCACCTCGCGTCGCTCCTCGAGACGGAGGCGGCGGCGGACGGCAGCGGCTGGGTGCCCCCTGAAGCGGAGCACCTGGAGCACGAGCCGGCGGCGATGGAGGACATCGACCGATGGGTCCAGGGCGAGGGGGAACGCCTGATGTTCATCTACGGCGAATACGATCCCTGGACCGCTGGAGCCTACCGTCTCGGCGGCGCCCAGGACTCGTACCTGTTCACCGTGGCCGCGGGGACCCATGGTGCCGCCATCCAGGACCTGGCCAGCGCAGACCGGGAGGCGGCGCTGGACGTCATCGAGCGCTGGGCGGCCAAGCCCGTCGACCGCAGCAGGTCGTGGTCGAGGCCGCCGATGCCCCGACCTGCGCTGGGGCCCTGAGCGTATTGGGGGGCCACTCAGGGCCCCATCAAGGGAGCGGCGCGGAGAGCTGTTTTGCCGCAGCTCGGCTGATGGACGCTGATGCGCGCTCCGCAGTATGATGCACCAGGAGGTGCTGATGGCCGATCCCGCGCGGCGGAAGGCGAGCTACCAGGACATCGTCGACCTGCCCGAGCACCTGATCGGGGAGATCATGGGTGGGGAGCTGGTCGTCAGTCCCCGGCCGGCTCCGCTTCACGCCCACGCCGCCAGCGTGCTGGGCATGGACGTGGGCAGCCCCTTCCATGGCGGCCCCGGGGGCCGCGGCCCCGGAGGTTGGTGGATCCTCGACGAGCCTGAGCTGCACCTGGGCGAGGAGGTGCTGGTACCCGACCTGGCCGGCTGGCGGCGCGAGCGCCTGCCCCGTCTGCCCTCGACAGCCTGGTTCGAGCAGCCACCGGACTGGGTCTGCGAGGTTCTGTCGCCTTCGACGGCTCGACATGATCGGATCCGCAAGCGGATGATCTACGCGCGAGCCGGGGTGCCCTGGCTTTGGCACTTGGACCCGCTGGCGAAGACGCTGGAGGTGCAGCGCCTCGAGGGAGACTACTACCAGCTGCGGGGCCTGTTCGCGGGCGGGGAGACCCTGCGGGCGGAGCCCTTCGAGTCGGTGGAGCTGGAGATGGGGCGGTGGTGGGCTGAGCAGTAGTCCGCCGCGTATACCTGGGGGCACCAATGAGCAGGTCTCAGCTATCTCTTTCGTCTTGCGCTGGTCGATGCGGATTCTCCATGGCAGGATGCGGGTCCGCGCTCTCTCCGCGTCGCTTGGGTGCGCTGGTGCTGATTGCGCTCTTGCTCGGGTGCAGGACGGTCGCGGCGGCCGATGTGACGCCCCCGCAGACCTAGCCGCAGCCTGGCGCCCCTGGAGGCCAGCATCGTCCTGAGCGATGCGCTGTTGCGCAGCCCGCCCAGCGAGCAGTCCGAGGCGCGCTACTACCTGGCGCGCAGCCTGCTGGACCTGGGGCTGGCCCACTCGGCCCGCAGTCAGCTCTTGCTGTTGGCCCGGCGCGGTCCCGCCGATCCCTTCTTCGTCCAGGCCCTGCCCTTGCTGGCGGACATCGCGGGGCGCAGCGACAACGCCACAGAGCTGCTCTTGGCCACCGATGGGCTCTCGCCGCGGCAGCTCCCGCCCGCCGCTGCGGAGCACCTGCTCTACCTGCGCGGCCTGCGCCACTTCGAGCTGGGTTCAGGCGGTCTTCGAGTCGGCCTGGACCGAGTTCATGCAGGACGACGCAGGCGCCAGCCTGGGCCAGGTGCTGACCGTCCGGAGCCCCTTCTTCGACCATCAGCTGCTGCCCGAGGCCACGGTGCTGCGGGCCCTGGGCCTGTACACGCTCTGCGAGTTCGACGAGGTGGAGCGCCTGCTGGCGGATTTCGAGGCGCACTACCAGCCTGTGCAGCGGGAGCTGGAGCGCTTCCTGGCCAGCTACGCCGGGCGGCAAGGCCGCGTGCTGGCCGACGAGGCCTACAGCGCCTACTTCGAGCGCTTTCCCGAAGACTCGGTGCTGACGGCTCCCGTGTTCACGCGTTTTCTCGGCAACCGCGATCTGGCGGGGCTGGTGCGGCACCTGCAGCTGCTGGACCAGGAGCGGGTCCGCATCGAGGGGCAGAAGGCGCGCTGGCGGCAGGGCCTGGGCCAGCAGCTGCTGGCGCAGCTGGAGCTGGACCGCTCCCGCTTGCAGCGCCGCGCGGGGCTGCAGCTGCTGGAGGAGATGGCGCGCCTGGACCGCGAGCTGCAGGAGCTGCTCGCCCAGTCCGACATCATCCGCTTCGAGGCCCTGGACGCCCTGCGGGCGGACTTCGAAGAGAAGGCGCGCCAGCCCGAGCCGCAGCAGGCCGTGGCCCAGGCCGCCAGCTCCTACGCGTTCGACGTGGACGATGTCTATTGGCCCTTCAACGGGGAGTTCTGGGCCGATGAGCTGGGGTGCTACACCTATGTCGGGGAGTCGGATTGCTGGTGAGCGAGGGTGTTCAGACCTGGCTCCTCCTGCGCCTCAGCGCCCCCAGCAGCAGCAGCAGGGCCAGCGCCGCAGCCGGCCGCGCCCTGGTGGCGGCGTGACAGGAGCAGCCGCCGCCGCCCTTGAAGCCCTCGCCCGGCAGCGCCGAGTCGCCCGGTAGGCTGTCCGGAGCGCTGTCCGGCTGACCGCTGTCCAGCGGCTCGCAGTCCTCGCTCCAGCCATCCGCGCCGGGCCAGATCCTGTCGTCGCTGTCGTCGCAGTCCTCGTCCAGCGGCCAGCCGTCCCCGTCCTGGTCGTAGTCGTCGGTCCCGTCGCAGTCCTGGTCGATGCCGTCGTACCAGGTCTCTTCAGCTTGCGGGTGCACGCTGGCGTCGGTGTCGTCGCAGTCTTCATCCAGCTCGTAGCCGTCGTAGTCCTGATCCATGTCGTTGCCGTCGCAGTCCTGGTCGATGCCGTCGTACCAGGTCTCTTCGGCCTCGGGGTGGATGGCCGAGCTGGCGTCGTCGCAGTCGTCGCCGCCGTA
>CAYVQL010000286.1:0-14243 GCA_964454135.1 uncultured Enterobacterales bacterium
CGGCGCGATGCGCCCCCCGCGGCAAGCCCCCGGCGCACACCGCCCCGCGCCCCCATCTGCGCCGCTGCATGCGCGGCGCCGGGCTGCCCAAGCAGCCCTGAAACGACGCCGCGGAAGCTCCTCGAACTGTCGGCAGGATCGGCGTCTTTTTTTCGGTGCCCGCTGGCGCTTGCGCGCGCCCTGGGCTGCCTGGGTCCTGGCCGCCATGCTGCTGGTCTACGGCGGCCTGGCCTCCTGGCCCGCGCCCCAGCTCAAGCAGCTGCGGCTGCTGGTCGTGGGGTTGGACGGCGCCAGCTTCCAGGTGATCGATCCCCTGCTGGCGGCCGGACAGCTGCCCGCCCTGGGCGAGCTGCAGGCTCAGGGAGCCCGCGCCGATCTGCGCTCCATGGAGCCCATGCACTCCCCGCTGCTGTGGACCACCATCGCCACGGGCAAGACGCCCCAGCAGCACGGCGTGGCCGGCTTCCGCGTGCAGGCGGGCGCCTGTCGCGTGCCTCGCTTCTGGGACGTGGCCGAGGCCCAGGGCCTGCGGGTGGGGATCTACAAGTGGCTGGTGACCTACCCCCCGCGAGAGCTGCGGGGCTTCATGGTGCCGGGTTGGTTGGCCTCGGGGCCTGAGACCTTTCCCGCCGAGCTCTCTTTCGTCAAGGAGCTGGAGCTGGGCCAGCGCCTGCGCCGCGAGAAGATCGAGGGCAGCTCCGGCCCCTTGGGCCTGGCAGCGCGCGGCATCCCCCGCGGCCTGCGCTTCGGCACTCTGCTGGAAGCGGCCTGCTGGCTGGCGCGCGACAAGCTCGGCCAACCCAGCCGCGACGAGCGCATGGTGGCGCTGCAGCGCCTGCGCGGCCGCATCGACCTGGATGTCTTCTTGTGGGCCCTTGCAGAATACGAACCGGACGTGGCCAGCTTCGGCTTCTACGCCACCGACGCCCTGGCCCACCACTTCTGGCGCCACCACGAGCCCCAGGCCTTCCAGGGCGCCGCGGATGCGCGCTACGCAGAGGTGGTGCGGGACGCCTACCGGCAGGGGGACGCCATCCTGGGCGAGCTGCGGGCGGCGGTGGGTTCGGGATGCACCACGGTGCTGCTGTCCGACCATGGCTTCCGGGCCCTGGACGTGGAGCGCGGCAGCGCCTTCTTCGCGCCCTTGACCGAGCGCCTGCAGGAGCGGCTGAGCGCCGATCTGGGGTCGCTGGAGGTGCTGCGCCTGGGGGCCAAGCTCAGCGTGACCCTGCTGGAGGAGGGGCAGCGGCGGGGGGAGCTGGAGGAGCTGCTGGACGGGCTGCGCGACGAAGATGGCGAGCGCTTCTTCCGCCACGAGCCGCTGCCCGGCCACGCCCGCGCCCTGGGCCTGACCATCGCCGCGCCGCGCCTGTCGCCGGAGCGCATCGCGCAGGACACGGTGGGGGGCGAGCCCATGGCCGACTACGTGCGGCTGTCGCAGGCCTACAGCGGCGAGCACGCGCCGCTGGGGGTCTTCTTGGCGGCTGGGCCCGGGATCCCGGCGGGCAGGGACCTGGGGGAGCTGGAGCTGAGGGACGTGTCGCCGACGCTGCAGGCGCTGCTGGGCATTCCGCCGGCCCGGGATCTGCCGGGCAGGGTGGTGTTGGGGGATCCTGCGCGCGGGCCCGCTACGCGCGACGAGCTGGTGCTGGAGCAGCGCTTCCTGGATGGGCAGCAGGGGGTGAACGAGGAGGGGCTGCGGGAGTTGGGGTATGTGGACTGAGGGGGAGGGCAGGGCCCGCAGCCCCCTCACCTCCCGCAATCCGGCTTCTCGGGCATATTCCTCCTGGCCTGCGTCGCCCGACGGCCGTAGTGCACGGCCAGGGGAAGCGTGACGACCAGGGGCACGTAGCCCGCCAGCGTGGCGCCCACCCAGTCGCTCCTGCCGAGCTCGTAGCCAGGGTCGCGCCACTTCTCGTAGGGAAGGGCCACACCGAAGAGCGCGGCCATGTCGAGGCCGATGGTGCCGAAGATCCAGGCCCTGGTGCTCGGGGAACGGCACTCCCGATCCGCCTTCTCCCACTTCCGACAGGCGAAATCCGCCAATGTGCGTCTCTTGGCCTCTTCCCAGCGCGCCTCGTTGGCCCGCGCCGCCTCGGCAGCGCGCGTCACCTCCAGCTGGGTCAAGCGCTCGTCGTCCACGGTCACGACGAAGCGCTGCGTGTAAAACGCGGCGTCCCCGCGATCGTGAAGGCCATGGTGACCTCCAGGGACTCCCCCGCGCTCTCGGGGCCTGCCAGCGCCAGCGCACCCGCCAGCTCGCCCTGCGCGCTCACGATGGGCGCCTCGAGACGCGCCTGGGGAGGGATCACGCTCACCGTGTAGGGCCGCCGCGGCGTGATGCTGCGGACCAGGCCGTCTCCGTCGGCCAGGGCGCTCCTGCTCCAGTCCTCCTCCACGTAGTGGCTGCCGAGGTTGCGGATGACGACCTGCAGCTGGCCGGCCTGGGACGTCCTGCGGATCTCCACACCGGCGATGGGGGCGGCGGACTCCTGGGCCACCAGGATGGTCGCCGCCCTCCTCTCCTGCTCCGTCACGTATTCGAAGGCTGCGACGAGCTGCACGCAGAGCAGCAGGGCGATGAGGGGGATGGCGTTCGTCATGGCACCGAGAACGCCGCGCCGGGACCTGTCCCATCATGGCAGGTGGCGGGGCGGCTGTCAGCTCCAGGGGCTGCGGCGGCCCGATGCGGATTCGGGGTGCTACCATGAAGCCAATGGCCAAGGACACTCGCCGCAGACGCCTCGTCTTGGCCCTGGCGCTGGGCGCGGCCTTGCTGTTGCTGAGCTGGGGGCTGTGGCCGGCGCCTGTGCCGCTGTCCACCGTGGTCCCGCAGGCCAAGGACCAGGCTGCCAGGCCCAATCATTTCTCCCGGCTGACCCGCAGCCTGCGCGCGGCGCTGACCCGCACCACGCGGGTGCACTTCCTGGTTCGGGATGAGCAGGGGGAGGCTCTGGGAGGGATTCGGCTCAGCATGGACCAGCACCCAGGGGGCGTCACCGATGTGCGGGGGTTGCTGACGCTGGACGGGGTGCCTTGGGGCAATGGCAGCGGACCCAAGGTGGAGGGTCCCTGGGAGGTGCTGGCCGGCACCACCGCGCACTGGATCCAGGGGGCCGAGCAGCGGCGCCTGCTGATCCTGCGCCGGGTCTGCCCGGGGGTGGTGCGGCTCCAAGACGACCAGGGGAGGCCCGTCGTCGGCGCCCTCGTCAACACGATACGCACCTTCGACGTCCTGCGCTCGGGCGGCATGCAGAAATACCAGCGCAGCGACAGCGCCGGCGAGGTGACGCTCCCCTACCGCCCCTGTGGCACGGCGCACCTGGACATCGAGCACGAGGAAAACGGCCACATCCCCTGGCTCAGCGGCGAGGTCGTCGACGGCGAGCCCCTGGTCCTGACCCTGCCGAGCGTGCGTCACGGCGTGCTGGCAGTGGTAGATGAGGACGAGGCACCTGTGGACGCGGACGTGCAGTGCAACACCGGCCTGTCGGTGGAGCGACTCGGTACAGGGCTCTTCCTGGTGCGGTCCCGCCGCCCATGGCAGCCCGTGACCATCCACGCCGCAGGCTATCCATCGCAGAGCGCGCGGCTACGGCTGGATGGCAGCGAGCAGCAAGTCACGCTGCAAACCGGACGCAACGTGGAGCTGACCGTACTCTGCGACGACGACTGCCCCGAAGAGCTGAAATGCGGTTCGGAGCCCTGCCAGGACGCCGGGTGCGACCGGTTTTCATGCTGGTGCCCCGTTGGTGAATCCGAGCTGTTTCGTTCCGACAAAGGGTGGAAGCTGGACACGATCCCCGCCGCGGTCGAAGAATTCACCCTGGACCTGCGCGAAGACGCAGCCGTCACCGGCCGCTGGACCGGCTCACTGCCCTGCGATGTGCATATCGAAAACGACCTGTACTTCGCAGAGGGTTGCCTCCCTGACGGTCGCTTCCGCTACGAACGCCTGCGCCCAGGCTCCCACACCATCACCGTGCGCCACGGCCTGAGCGAGCAGGGCGCGGTCCAGGTGGACCTCAAGGCCGGCCAGCTGCTCGACGTGGGCGAGATCGGCCCCTCGGACCTGATCGTAGACGGTGTGATCGACGCCGATTTCCCGCTGCTGGGGGCGATCCTCCGGACATCCCCCTACGCCCGCGTCGAGCTCGAGAGCGACGGCGGCTTCCTGCTACACGGCCTGCCCCCCGACACCGAACGCATCGCCCTGGACCTGTACGAGCCCTTCTACGGCCGTTTCCGCGAGCCCTTCCTCATCCCCGCCGACGGCAGCCTGCCCACCTGGTACATCAACCAGCTGGAGGCCGTGGACACCACGCCCCTGGACCCCGACTTCGAGACCGAGTGGGGCGACACCGGCGACAGCGGCGCCCCTTCCTACGGGGAGCGCGACTCGGGCTTGCTCCCCTGGGATGACAGCGGCTGGCGGGACAGCGGAGAGTTCTGATCCACTGGCCTCGGCCACGATCGCGACCACAACGGATCCATAGCGGAAATCGTAATGGTGGCATCCTGACCCCCGAACTCCCGAACCTCTCCGGTTCAGTCCCCCCTCAGCTTCTTCCGCAGCGCCTCCTGCTGTGCGGGACTCAGATCCTGCCAGGTGCGCAGGCGCCCCACCAGCTCCTGGCGCTCCTCGGGGCTCATCTTGAGCAGGATCTCGTAGTTGCGGCGGATGCGCGATTGCTCGCTGGCGGGCAGGCCCTGCCAGCGCTGGTAGGCCCGGCGCAGGGCCTCCTGGCGCTGAGGGCTGAGCTGCTGGAAGCGGGTGAAGTTGTCGCGGATCATGGCCTGCTCGGCCGGGGCCAGCCGCTTGAAGGCCTCCAGGTTGCTGCGCGCCCGGGCCTTCTGCTCGTCGCTCATGGCCTGGAAGCGGTCGTAGGCCTGCATCAGGCCCTCGCGCTCGTCAGGGCTCATCTGCGACCAGCGCTCCTCGGGCGAGGCCGCGGGGGCGTCCTCGGCCGGCGCGGGCGCCGCAGCGGGGTCCGGCGCAGCAGGGGCGTCCTCCTGGGCGGCCGCAGGGGCGGCAAGCAGGAGAGAGAGCACGAGGAAACAGAGATTTCGGAGCGTGGACATGGTCAGTCCTCCTCCAGTCGAAGCAGGTCGAGGTAGCGGGCGACCTCCAGGTCGGCCAGCATTTCGAGCTCCGTCAGCAGCTCGTAGTCGGCCAGGGCCGCGCGCTGCGCGGCGCTGAGCTCGTCGGTCTTGGGGGGGGAGCTGGGCGCCTGGGGCGCCGCAGTTTCGGTGGGCTCGGCCTCCGGGGCGGGCTGGACAGGCGCGGGCGCGCCCACGGAGCTGGCGGCGGCCGGCTGGGGCTCCTGCCGCTCCGCCACGGGCGGATCGGCCAGGGCCGCGGAAGCCAGCAGCAGGCAGATCAAGGCGCGGCTCCGTCCCAGGCCATCAGCAGGTCCATGTCCTGCAGCAGGTCCATGTTCTCGACCATGTCGAGCTCGGCGATCAGGGCCAGGTCGTTGTCTGCCGGGCTGGGCTGGCTGGGATCGGGCACGGGGTTGCGCAGGGCCAGCAGCAGGCCGGCGGCCATGGCGGCCACGGTGGCGGCCGCCGTGACGGCGGGCCAGATGCGGCGACGCTTGCGGGGTGCGGAGGCCCCCTGCAGCCGCTGGCGAAAGCCCTCGTCGAAGCCGGCCGGGATCTGGGGCTGCTGTGCTTCGCCCAGCAGGTCCCAGAGAGGATCGCCCAGCACGTCCTGGGGCGTCTCGGGGTGTTCGGGGTCGCTCATCACGCCTCCTGCGCGGCTGTCGGGGACAGGTAGGGAGCAAGGGCCAGCTGCAGCCGGCTGCGGGCGCGGTGCAGCAGCTGCTTGGCAGCGCCCGGGCTGCTGCAGTCCAGGGCCTGGGCCACCTCGGCCATGGTGCAGCCCTCGTAGCGGGCCAGCACCACCGCGGCGCGCTGACGGGGTGGCAGGGCCTCCAGCGCGCGCTGCAGGGCCTGGGCCACCTCGCCGGCTTCCTGGCGGGCTGCGGGATCGTCGCCCACCGCTCCGGGCGCCGACAGCCCGGCGGTGCCCTCACGCACGCCCACCTCGCGCTGGCGCCAGGCGCGCTGGCGCTCGTTGATGCAGTGGTTGGTGGCCACGCGGTACAGCCAGGTGCGGAAGCGCGCCCGGGGTCGGTAGCTGGCGCGCGCGCGGTAGACCTTGACCAGGATCTCCTGCGCCGCCTCCTCGGCCGCCTCCTGGCTGCCCAGCACGCGAAAGGCGTAGCGATAGGCTACGTCTCGGATGCGCCGATACAGCTCCTCGAAGGCCATGTCGTCTCCGGCCTGGAAGCGGAGCATCAGCTCCTGCTCGGGGTCTTCGCGCGGGGGAGTCAGAGGGAAACTCCTTGCATGCCCCTTGAACCGGGCAGCGAGCGGAAGGTTACGGCCGGGGGGAAGATAAGGTCAAGGCAGCGAATAACCGCCAGCCCAGGGGCAGCTCCAGCAGCTGATCACGGGCGCCGTCGCTGGCGTCCAGGAAGAAGCTGCCCGGCTGGAACAGGCCGGCTTCCAGCTGGGGAAGAACACGGTCCCAGAGGCGGCCGGAGAGCAGCAGGTCGGCCTCGCAGCCGTAGAGCCGGCCATAGGGCTCCAGGGGCGAGGGATGGGTGGCCAGCGGGCAGGCCAGCTGCAGGTTGGCCTCCAGGGGGCGGGTCTCGAGCCCGAACCACAGCCCGGGCGCCATCAGGCCGTGGCCGGCCACGCCTGGGGGCAGGCCCAAGGCGCCGTCGCGCTGCACCGCCTCGGCCGGAAACAGGCGCGTGCGCAGGAAGTCCTGGTCGGTGGCCAGGAAGAGCGAGACCGGTTCGCCAGCCAGGGCCTTGCCCACCAGGTCGTCGTCGCCGGTCATGCCCTGGAAGAAGGCGCCCAGCTGCCAGCGTCCCTCCAGCATGGGCGACAGCGCCAGGTCCCAGGCCCAGCCGCGCACGGCGAAGTCCAGCTGGAAGGGCACACGCGGGGCGGTGGTCTCCCAGCGCTCCAGGTCGCCGATGTCACCGGGCTGCATGTCTTCGGGGAAGCGGTTGCCCACCAGGCTGACCTGGCCGCGGCCATGGATCAGGGCGCCGTCCACCAGCAACGAGCCGAAGAGCCTGCGCAGCACCAGCGAGTAGTGGGCCATGCGGGCCGAGCCGTGCAGGTCCAGAAAGGTCTGCAAATCCCACTGGAAGCTGCGCAGCCCGTCGGTCGGATCGGCGTAGTGCGTGGCCAGGTAGTCCAGCACCTCGGCCTCGTAGGCGTCGATGAAGCTGCCCGAGGTGTCGCGCCACAGCTCGGTGAGCATGCCCAGATCCTGCTCCAGCACCTCGGTCAGGCCCTGGTTGGGATCGTGGGTCAGGCTGGCCTCCAGGCCGTAGTGCTCGAAGAGCGAGGGCTCGCGCCGCAGGCTGGCCGCCATGAAGCGGGTGCCCTGGAAGCTGATGGCGCCACGAGCCTCCAGGGCCAGGGGGAACCAGCCCTTGCGCGCGCCGTCCAGCCTGAAGCGCGCGCCCGGCCAGCTGTCGGCCAGCAGCCGGCCGGAGGCGATGGAAAAGGGCAGGATGCCCAGCCGCAGATCCACGGCTGGATCGCCGTCCGGGCGCCAGCGATACGAGGCCTCGTCGAAGAAGAGGCGCTCCTTCCAGGCCTCCTCGATGGGCACCCCGTCCGAGGCCACGCCGTGTACCACCGCCAGATCCTCATCCAGGGTGGCGTAGCGCATCAGGGAGCGGCCGTTGAGGTGCAGGCGCACGCGGTGCGCCACGCCGAAGCGGGTGGTGAGGCGCCCCTCGGGGGACAGCACGATGCGGTTGAGGGGATCCGAGGAGGACGCGAGGTCGAAGCCCCCCAGCAGCGGATCGCCGGTCCAGAGATTCCTCTGCTCCAACCAGCCCAGCTGCAGCCTGCCCCAGGCGTCCAGCTCGGGAGGCAGGCGCTCCGCAGGCTCTTGGGCGAAGGCCAGCGGGGCGAGCAGCAGGGGGAGGAGGAGGAGCATCAGGCGGACATCATGCCACTGGCTCCCCTCTATTTCATCTCGATAGCGCAGCGCATGCCTACAGGCCGGCGCTGTCGTCGTCCGTTGCTCCGCAGTCGCCCCACAGGCCGAAGAAGTAGCCGCCATAGACGTTCTGGCGGTCGTAGCGACCCACAGCTGGCCTTCGTGCAGCTCGCTGGGGCCCGAGTTGTCCGTCTTGGCGTGGGAGCTCGGATCGCCCGAGCCCGGTATTTCCGCGGCCTGCCCCTCGCTTGACAATCCCCCCCTCGCCTGCTCCCATCCCCAAGATGCCAGGCAACCTCACCATCGTCGGTCTGGGTCCCGCGCGACCAGAGCAGGTCACCTGGGAGGCGCGCCAGCTGCTGCGTGCCCCGGCCAGCCAGCACCGACGCGCCTACGGCCTGGCCCACGCCCGCCAGCTGGCCAATGAGATCGCCCCGCGGCTGCATGTGCGCGCCCTGGACTACCTCTACGCCCTGCCCGGCGTGGATCGGCCCGCGGCCTACCGCGACCTGGCCCATATGCTGCGTCGCCGCGCCTTCGACGACGGCTTCGAGGTGCTCTACCTGGTGGCCGGCAGCCCCCTGGTCTACAACGACGCGGTGCTGCGCATCCGCCACAGCAGCGCGGCCGCGGGCCAGGCGCTGCGCCTGGTGCAGGGGGTGTCCTTCCTGGAGCTGGTGCTGGAGCGGGTCTACTGGACCGGTGGCCACGGCCTGCAGGTCTACTCGGCCTGGAACCTGGCCCACGACGGCTTCCAGCTGCAACCTGAGACCCCAGCCCTGATCTGCCAGCTGGGGGAGTTCACCCAGGGCGGCGAGGCTCTGGATACCCGCGGCAGCCTGGTCATGCTGCGCGAGCTGCGGGACGCTCTGCTGCGCCAGCTGCCCGCCAACCACCCGGTGGCCGTGCTGCACTCCTCGGGATCGCCGGACTACCGCTCCCTGGCCCGCGGCCTGCGGCTGGACGCGCTGGCCGAGCAGCAGGTGCCCGTCTACAGCAACCTGTGGGTGCCCGCCCTGCGAGGACCCCAGCTCGAGCGTGAGCTGGCCCCGGAGCAGGCGTGAAGCGCGTCCTGCCTCCTGGGCCCTTTCCCCCGCGCGAGCCGCAACAGGCCGCCGATCAGGACCTGGCCATCAGGCTGCGGGCGCTGTTTTCGCTCAGCGGGCTGGAGCGCGCACGCCCGCTGCTGGAGCGCCGGCTGTCCCTGGCCGTGGACTCGCAGCGCTTCGACCAGGCCGCCGAGCTGCTGCGGGCCTGGCTGGACAGCTGGCCCATCGCCGGCATGCTGCCCCGGGCCTGGAGCGACTGGGACCGCCAGCCCAATGGCGCCAGCCTGGCCCTGCTGGCCCGCGCGGCCGAGCTGCTGCGCGCCGCCCACGGCTGGCAGGCGCTGCCCGCGGGCCCCTGGTGCCAGCCGGACGAAGCCTGGCTGCGGCGGGAAGTGGGCGAAGGTCCGTGGCAGATCGTGCGTCGCGCCCCCGGGGATGGCGCCGAGCGCACGGCGCAGGATCTGGGCGCGGCGCTCTGCGGGCAGCGCTGCGATCCCGAGACGCTGCTGGCCCTGCCCGGCGATCAGCTGGCCGGCCGGCGGGCCGAGCTGGGCCGCGCCCTGGCACGCGGCCAGCTGCTGGCCCTGCGCTTCACCAGCCCCGTGCCCGAAGACCCCGCCAGCCAGCTGGCCCTGGGGGAGGTGCGCATGGAGGGGCGCAGCCAGGCGGCCTACGAGGCCTGGGGCGCGGCAGGCCTGGGGCTGGAGCAGGTCCCCGACTGGGACGTGGACCTGCAGCCGGCGCCCGCCGGGCAAGCCGGCGAGCGCCTGCGGGCGCGCTGCGAGGGGCGCTTCCTGCCCGGACCGCCGGGCGCGCTGGCCCAGGGCAGCCTGCAGCGCGTGGGCTACCTGCTCTGGCATGGCCCCCACCGGCCCCTGGCCGTGCACCCGGCCGCCGTGGCCCTGCTGCACCTGCTGGATGGGCAGCGGGACGCGCAGGCCCTGGCCATGGAGCTGGGTGCGCCGCTGGAGGCGGTACGGGAGATCCTGGGCGAGCTGGTAGGTCTGGGGGCGGCGAGCGCAGGGGCTTGAGAGGGGCCGGCTCTGGTGACGGGCCCGGACATGAGGAGCCTCGCCGGGGGCTCGGTCCTTCATGGAATTCCCCTTTTTCTATTGCCCTCGTCACAAACGCGGCGTCGCACCGGTACAGCTGAGCGAAGGAAGAACAGAGGTCCTGTCAGGCGAACCATCCGACGCATTCGTGGTCTGGCAAGCGAGCTGATCGAGATCCACGGCGCCATGACTCAGCTGAGTCGCTACTTCTCTCCCACCGTCGCCAGCGACATCGTGGAGTCCGGCAGGAGTCGCAGAGGCGAGCAATGCGAGGTCTCACTGCTGTTCGCCGATATCCGGGAGTTCACCAACATCTCCAGTCAGCTCGAGGCCTCCGAGGTGGCGGACCTGTTGAACGAGTACCACTCCACCATGGTGGAGGTCATCTTCCGGCACGGGGGCTCGGTCGACAAGTTCATCGGTGATGGGATCATGGCCTACTTCGGTGCTCCGCTGCAGGACGAAGCCCATGCGCGAAGCGCAGTCACCTGCGGCCTGGAGATGCTCGAAGCGCTCGATGCCCTGAACGCCCAGCGGGAGAAACGCGGAGAACCTCGCTTGAGGATGGGGATCGGCGTCCACAGCGGCTCCGTGGTGCTCGGCGACATCGGCCCCCAACACCGGCGAGAGTACACGGCCGTCGGTGATGCGGTGAACGTCGCATCCCGCATCGAGGGCCTGACCAAGACCGCGGAGCGTCCGATCCTGGTCTCGGAGACCACGCGTGACAAGGCGGGAGACCTGTTCGACTGGACCAAGGCCACGGCCGCGTCGCTGCGAGGAAGGCCCGGGATGGTGAAGACCTTCGTACCGCTGCTGCGGTGCGCAGGAGCACAGGCTGGTTGAGCGCAGTCGTCGCCGATCCATGGACACCAGGGGCGACAAGCCGCTGGAGAGTGAGCTGGCCACCGAACCCATGCCGGGATCGCTGCACTGCATCGTCTACGGTATGCTGTCCGCTCTCACGGCTGCTCGCGGCTGAAGGCCCATGCGTCGGTCCAGGCACCGACGGATCGCGAAGGGACCATGATCGCCCCCACCCCCGCCCTGCTCCTGCTGCTAGCCTGCGGCGCCGGCTCGAGCGCCGAGGCACCGCCTCCGGCCCTCCCCGAAGAGCGGATCAGCTCCCTGGGCGCCGACTCCCGCTTCGGCATCGACTACGTCTTCCCCCTGCAGCGGCGCTACCACGACGAGCGCTGGCCGCGCAGCTTCGCCCGCACCGGCGCGGGCTGGGTCAACTTCGCGGACATCCGCTGGTCCAGGATCGAGCCCAAGCCGCCCGACCCCGCGCACAACTACCACTGGGAGCTGCTGGACGAGGCGGTGCGCGTCTGGCAGGGTCAGGGCTTCCACCTCGTATTCTCGCTGCGCATGGGCAAGGGTTGGTTCTCCGGGCCCAGGCAACACAAGCCCGGGCTCTGGTTTCCTACACTGGGCCTGATGATGCGGCACTCGGACCGGCTCCCAGAGTTCGAACACATGGATGCCTACCGCGCCTGGATACGCGCCCTGGTGGAGCGCTACGACGGCGATGGCAACCACGACATGCCGGGCCTGCGCAGCCCGGTGCTGCACTTCCAGGTGGGCAACGAGTTCGCCAACCCCATGTTCTGGACGGGGACGCTGGAGGACTACGGCACTCTGCTGCGCGCGACCCACGAGGCCGTCAAGGACGCCAGCCCCCAGGCCGCCGTGATCTCCAACGGCATCCGCTGGAACGACCTCTTCCATGGCGATCCCCAGGCCCAGCACTTCGAAGAGCGCTTCTCGGCCTTCCTCGAGAGGCTGCCCTCCGATGCCTGGCGCGACGGGTGGGTGCGTGCGCGCCGCTTCACCGAGGGCACCGTGGCCCTGGCCCCCTGGTACGACATCCTGGACGCCGGCGGCAACGGCCCCTATCCCAGCGCGTCCCAGGGCTATATGACCTGGGTGCGGCGCGAGCTGGCTCGCCACGAAGCGCACCCCGTCATCTGGGACATGGAGGCCCGCAGCGAGCCCTTCCTGGTGGCGGACGCCATCTCCAGGTTCCACCCCGAGCTGCAGGTCCCCGGCGGCGATGAGATCCTGAAGCTGCTGGGAAAGGAGAAGCACGAGGATCACGCGCGCGTCCGGGACTGGTATCGAGCCGAGCAGGCCAGGACCCTGGCCCGAGTCTTCGTGACGCGCTTCGCCGCGGGCTTCGAGAAAGTCTTCATGGGCATGCCCGACGACTGGGACCGCAGCGTCGCCGCTCTGAGCACGGCCAATCCCTTCCTGGGCCTGACGGACCGCGAGGGCCGGCCCTGGCCCGCCTTCCACGCCCTGACGCAGCTGGTGCGGCACCTGGATGGCTTCCGCGAGGTGGAGCGGCTGCAGGCGCCATCGGACGTCGCGCTCTATCGCTTCCGTTTCGACGGGAAGCCCTCGCTGTGGGTGGCCTGGCTCGAAGAGGAGCGCCCGCGGGGGCCGGACGATCCCTTGCCCGCGGTCCGCGTCTCCCTGGCCGGCATCGCCACGCCCGCCACGGCCACGGCCATCCGCACGGATGAGCGTGACCCGCAGCCGCAGCCCTTCACGGGCAGCGTCGAGCTGGGTCCTACGCCGCTGATCATCGTGCCGCAGGGCTGATCAGAAATCAGGCCACCGGGCTCCGGAGGTGAAGTGGTGACATTGCGGTCAACTGGGCGCGGGCCAGCGTCACCCGCTGTACGGTGAGGGCACCCCTCCGCTTCCACGGAGCGCGAATGCGCCCACGCTCAAAGGCCGGCTTTCTCCTGCTGGCCCCATTGTGCGCCTGCATCCACTACTCCACGGACTACGCAGACGGAGAGGGCTTCGAGGTGCAGGCCGCGGTCTACGATGACCTGGCCACCGTGGTCTCGCTGGACTGGTTCACCGAGCATCCTGGCAGCTCCTGGGTCGAGTACGGGCTCACGCAGAGCTACGACCGCCGCACCCCGGTCATCGACGAGGAGAACTTCGAGCACCACGCCGACCTCTTCGGACTGCCGCCCATGACCCGGGTGTACTACCGCGCTCACACCGAGTACGGCGGGCGTGACGTGTCGGCCGCAGGATGGTTCGACACGCTGAACGTGCCCGCCGAGCTACCCGAGCTGCAGGTCTCCGTGTACGACCAAGAGCGTGTCTCTCCGGAGCCCTACCTCATGGGCGCCATGCTGGGCCTGTCCAACGTGCTCTACGTCATCGATCGCGAAGGGCGCTGGCTCTGGTATCGGGTGCTCTCCGACGAGCTGACGGACAGCTCCGCCTACCAGGTCTACTTCGACCAGCAGGGCAACGACCTGGTGTACATGGCGTACGCCGACGATCCCACCAAGGACTTGAGCGCGCTGCGGCGCATCGACCTGCTGGGCCACTCGCTGCAGCAGCTCTCATTGCCCTACGCCCACCACGCCTTCGCCGAGCTGCCCGACGGTGTCGTGGCCTACCTGGCTGTGGACGAGCGCGCCTGGTACGACCCCGACCAGGAAGACTACGTGCAGGTCTGCGGGGACAAGCTGATGGAGGTCGACGCGCAGGGAGAGCTGCGCGAGGTCTTCTCCACCTGGGACTGGGCCGAGCCCACCAAGCACGATCACTGGGATGAATCGGGAGTGGGCAAGCCCGCTGACTGGACCCACGGCAACGCCCTGCGCTACTACGAGCCCTCGGACAGCTACCTGCTCTCGCTGGCCTACCTGGACACGGTGCTCGAGCTGGACCGGGAGAGCGGTGCCGTGCTGCGCAGCTTCGGCGCGCAGGGCGAGATCCCGGTGGAGGTCGACAGCCTGATTTTCAGCCTGCAGCACGACCCCACGCTGACCGACGCGGGGACGCTGCTGATGGCCAGCGGAGCCAGGACGGAAGAGACCTTCGCCATCGAGTACGACATCGACGAGGAGGCGGGTGTGCTGCGGGAGCGCTGGTCCTACGGCCAGGGGGCAGGCCTGTACACGCTGGCCGGCGGGCAGGCCAGCCGGCTGTCCAATGGGAACACGCTCTTCGGCACGGGCACCACGGGCCTGGTGCGAGAGGTGACCCCTGAGGGCGAGGTGGTGTGGGAGGTCTTCACCGGCATGGGCGCCTCTTTCTACGAGCTGGTCCTCTTCAGCGATTTCTACGAAGGCCGCCCTGATCGTCGGGCCACCGCCCGCCGCGTCCGTCGACACCGGGCGTCGACAT
>CAYVQL010000287.1:0-14232 GCA_964454135.1 uncultured Enterobacterales bacterium
AGGGTCAAGTCCTCCTCTCACTTGGGCGACCGGCATCGTTCAGCGGACAGGCGAACCAGGCCCGAACATGGCCAGGCAGCGCCGCGCCACCTCCGCTGGCGACTCCGATCCCTGCAGCTCCAGGAAGACGTGGCCCGTCTTCGCCGCCTCTTGCCGCAGCCAGTGTTGGATGCGCACGCTGCGTGCGGTGAAGCTCTTGATGAAGGCCTCCGGCTCGGCTGCCGCTTCATGGAGAGAACACCTGGCGCGCACACGCTCCTCGATGACATGCTCGGGGACGCCGAGCCACAGCGCCGCCGCCTGTTTGCCTACCAGCTCGGGCAGCAGGGCCCAGCCCTCGATGACGGCTGGGCCGGCCCAGTTGGCGTGCGTAGCGATGACGGCCCGCACCGCGGGCCAGAGGGCGCGATGGGAACGCAGCGCGTCCTCGACGCGTTCGCGCGCGGAACGCGACAAGTGATAGTCGAGGTGCGCGGGGACGTGGGCCGCGTGCAGGTCGGGCCGGGCAGCGGAGTCCGTCATCGCCCGCACTGCCTGCCCCAGGTCGTCGGTCGCGATCAAAGGACGACGGAGCTGCTCGGCCACCAGGACTGCGGCCGAGGTCTTGCCGCAGCAGGGCGCGCCGCCCATCAGCAGTACGCGGGGAAGCTGTGGCGCAGCGGGATTGCAGGTCTGGCCCATGGATCCATCTCCGGCCGACGCATTCTACAGCGCTGCGCCGCGCTTCGCCGGTCCTCCGGCCATGGCTCGTCACTTGCTGGCGGCCAGGGAGAAGACCGGGCCTGAAACCGGGCACTGCGGACAGGGAGCGAACCCCTCAGCGGTAGCCCTGACATTCCCGCAACAAGCGATTGCGCGAGGTGTTCTCGTGATCCACCCAGTCATCCTGGTTGACCCACAGGCAGAGCTCCTCGCGCAGCTGGTCGCGCAGCTCGGGCTGCTCGTCGACGATGTTCTCCAGCTCGCCCGGATCGGCGCTCAGGTCGTAGAGCTCCTCCACCTCACCCGGGTAGGTGGTGTCTTCGCCCATATAGGGCTTGCAGTCGCCGTAGCCTCCTTCCGCACCTATGGCGTACTTGAAGCCGCCCCGCACGATGCCGGCGTCTTCGGTCCCCCGTTCGAAGAACGCGGGCGCATCGTCCTGCAGGCCGGCATTCATGGTCTCCACCAGCGAGCGCCCCGGCATCAGGCCCTCCCACTCGAAGGCGTCCGCCAGCGCCACGATGGTCGGCGCGATGTCCACGGTGCTGGTCCAGCCTTCCAGCTGCTGACCCTGGGGCACGCGGCCGGGCGCGCGGAAGGCGAAGACCACACCCAGCACCTCGCTGTAGATGGAGCAGGCGTGGAAGGCGTAGTCGTGACGTGTCAACAGCTCCTCGCCGTGGTCGACCCCGAAGGCCACCAGGGCCTCATCCCAGCGGCCCACCTCGCGCAGCGCATCGAGGACCCTGCCGATGCGCGCGTCCGTGTCGCGCACCTGGCTGGCGTAGACCGCCTCCAGGTGGCGCGAGTCCTCGGGCCTGAACGGCAGGCTGCCCAGGGCCACGTCGTACAGGGCCGTGGAGCTGCTGACGTCGATCACGCCCGTGTAGTCGTCGGGGTGGAACTCCTGGTACCACTCCTCCACCGCCTCGAAGGGCGCGTGGGGTTGGTTGAAGTGCAGCCAGAGGAAGATGCGCTCCTCGGGCGGGAGCGTCTTCAGGCGATAGATCAGCTGGTCCGATAGCAGCTCGTCGCGCTCGGTCAGGCCCTGCTCGCCCCCCAACTCCCCGACCCAGGTGCAGACCCTCTCATCCACGCCCAGGTTCATCACGTGGCACATATTGGCCGAGTAGCCCATCGTGGTGTAGCCAGCCTGCTGGAAGCGCTCGTGAAGGGTGGATTGGTCCGAGATCTGGGTCTTGCCGTTACGGCGCACCCCGTGGTCGCGGGGGTAGGTTCCCGTGCTCAACGAGGTGAGCGCTACGCTGGTCATGCCACGGGGGCTCAGTCCGTTGGGGAAGACCGTGGCCTCGTCGAAGAAGGACCACAGCTCGGGCGCGGTTTCCCAGGCCCCGTCGTTGCCCATCAGGATGCGCGAGTTGGTGGCGTCGACGGTGATCAGCACCACCGTGTCCAGGGGATCGCGCTCGCTCCGACTGCAGCAGGCCAGCAACAGCGCCAGCCCCGCCAGCAGGACGGCGCCCAGCCGAGGTGTCGTGATGTAAGGGGCGTGCTGGGCGGCTGGGATGGTGTCGCCCCCTACCACTCGGGGGGGATGTCGTAGTCGTCCGCTTCGTCCTCGACGCTCGCCAGCTGGTCGATGTAGTCGTCGTCCATGGGAGGCGGGGGCGGGCCATCGTCCACATCCAGCGAGGGAGGGGATTCATCGTAGTCGCTGGGTTCGTCCATGGGCGCTGCAGCGGGCTCGGGCGCGATGGGTTCCTGCAAGGGCTGCGCGAAGCGCGCGTCCAGCCAGACCGCTTCGTCGTCGTCATCGGGCCGCACGCCCAGGCGCTGGCCCGCGCCGCTGCGACTCTGGCCGATCCAGAACACCGTGCCCTGGCCCGGTTGGCCGCGCTGCTTGAAGCTCACCCGGTCGCCCTTCTCGAAGCGGGGGCCGGGATCGGGTGCCGGTGCCGCGACTCGGCTCGGCTCGACGTCGCCATCGTTCGCCCAGTAGGTCCCGCCGTCATCACCACGAATGCCCAGGCGCTCCCCTGAGCCCCACTTGTTGGGCCCCTTCCAGAACACCTCTCCACATTGCCCTTCGCCCTGCCCGGCGAGGATCTTCACTCGATCGCCCTTGTTCACGGTAGCGCTGGCCTCCTGCTCTCGGGCGGGACTGCTATCCTGCCGGGCGGGGCTTGGGGAGAGGTCTTCGGCAGACTGCTGCGCTTGTCGCGGAACGCGGGAATTTCCATGCGCAACGAAGAGTTCCAGGATCTGCGATCCTGATCCCTGGCGCAAGGGCGCCTGCAGATGCCTGCGCCCAAGAAGCGCCGTCCGCGAGTTCAGCGAGCGCGCGGCACGGCACTGGCGGGCCGCAAGCTGCGCGAGCGGCTGACCCCCGGCAGCGCCGCGCGCTACGCCGGCCAGCGCTGGACGGTGGAGAGCATCACCCGCAAGCGCGTCTTCATCCGCAACCACAAGTCCCGCCTCGGGCTCTACCTCAGCAGCACCGAAGGCGCAGCCCAGGCCGACGGCGGCCTGGTGCTGAGCTGATCCGGTGACGATTCCCCTGGCGGTCCCCCGCTTGTTGGTGATGGCGCGCAACGTGTCCGGCGACGCCCGCGTGCAGCTGCGCATCGGTACGCGCAGCTGCTACATCCCCCGCCTGCGCATGATCGAGCTGGACGAAGAGATCGTCGACAGCTGGACTGAAGAAGAGGCCCTGGGGGTGGTGGCCCACGAGGGCGCCCATGTGCGCCTGTCCTTCTACCTGGAGCAGCTGCCACAGGATCTGCTGCGCGACAAGCTGCAGCTGAGCGCGGTCAACTGGCTGGAGGACGCCCGCATCGACCCCTGGGTGGCACACCACTTCCAGGGCCTGGCCGAGGGCATGGCCCGCATCGAGCGACGCGTGCTGCAGCAGCCCCCCGATCCCGAGCTGGGATCGCCCGCCCGGGCCCTGCGCTTCCTGTACAGCCTGCGCCTGCAAGCCCGCGGCTGGCCCCATCCGCAAGAGAAGGACAAGCAGGTCGCCCGGGCGGTACAGCGCTGCCTCGATCCCACGCGCGAGGCGCTCGCCACCTGGTCGCGGGACTGGTTCGCCCCGGCCGAGGTCCACCGCCGCGACTCCGGGCTGTTCTGCAAGACCATGCGCGAGGTGGTCCTGCCACAGCTGCGCTCCCTGCTGCAGGCGGATCGCGCAGAGGCCAGGCGCCAGGGGGCCAGGCCCCGCCGCCTGCTGGAAGAGCAGCTGCGGCGCTTCGCCGAGGGCTCGCAGGAGCCCTGGAAGCCCTTCTGGTCCTCGTGGCGCCAGGGCGGACAGCAGGGCGCTGGCGAGCCGGCGCGCCTGATCCGCGCCCTGCCCAGGGGCTACGCCAAGCGCGTCGCCGGTTTCTCGGGCTTGCTGGAGCGCTTCGTGCGGCGCTTCGAGCAGGTGCTGCGGCCCAACGACCTGAAGCACTACGTCAGCGGCTTCGACTCGGGCCGCCTGGACCGGCGGCGGGCCATGCGCTTCGAGGCAGGTGGCACCCACCACGGCCTCTTCGCGCGCCGCGTCGATCCCATCGACGTCCGCATCCGCGTGATGCTCTTGGCCGACATGTACTCGTCCATGGCCGGCGACCGTTTCCAGGCCATGGCCAACGTGGCCCTGCTGGTGCTCGAAGCCTGCGACCGACTGGGCTTCGAGTCGGGCCTGCTGCTCTTCGGTATCCCCGAAGAAGACCAGGTGAAGGTGTTCAAGGAACCAACAGAGCCCCTGGCGGGCCGCCGCTCGGCCATCGACGAGGCCCTGCTGGGCTCGCCGGCGCTCGGCAGCGAGACACCCCTGGCAGGGGCCCTGGTGCGAGCCAAGGGCGTGCTGGGCCCGGTGGAGGACGGGCAGGACCTGGTGATCGTCGTCACCGACGGGCAGCCGCGCTCCACCGAAGAGAAGTTCTTCCCCGATCCCGAGGTGGTGGGCGTGTCGGACGACAGCGGAAAGGCCGGCGCCCGCACCAGGATCGTGGGCCGCAACCGCATGTGGCGCCCCCAGGCAGCCGAGCTGCGGGACGCTGTGCAGGCGGTCAAAACTCTCAGCGTCCCGGACCGGCTGGTCATCGGCGTGGGCATAGGAGACGACGCTCCGGTGCAGGCCTGCTTTCGCAACGCCC
Source organism: uncultured Enterobacterales bacterium (assembly GCA_964454135.1). GTDB lineage: Bacteria > Myxococcota_A > UBA796 > UBA796 > JAFGLY01 > CAYVQL01. Next base: position 4,803 of record CAYVQL010000287.1, read on the forward strand.
AGGCCTATGCGGACCACGAGAGCTTCGCCGATGGCCTCCCGGGTTTGCTGGACGGGCTGCTGAGCGAGCTGCTGGGGGGGCTATCGGACAGGTCGGCTTGATGGGGGGCCGGCCATGCGGCCGTGCTACAATCCCCCCACGGCCAAGCATGGAGCTTCCGATGGTCATTTTCATCGTTCTTCTCGCGGGTTGCCCCTGGATCTCCGGGCTGGACCACGACGCCCTCTTCTGCCCGGACGGCAGCCTGGACCACGGCAGCTGCGGCACCGCCGACAGCAGCGGCACGCAGGACACGCAGACCGAATCGGACCTCCCCGACAGCGACCACGAGAGCGACGAGCCCCTTGACAGCGGCCAAGCCCCTCCCACCGCCTGGTACGCCGACGCAGACGGCGACGGCTTCGGAGACCAGCAGGAGCTGCTGAAGGCCCACAAGCCGCCCAAGGGCTACGTGGAAGACAGCACCGATTGCGACGACACGGACGCCAACACCTACCCCGGCGCCGACGAACTCTGCGACGGCAAGGACAATGACTGCGACGAGGACGTGGACGAGGACGCCATCGACGCGGTCCCCTCCTACGTCGACGGCGACGGCGACGGCTTCGGCGACGCCAAGACCGCCAGCGACCCCGCCTGCTCCGTGCTAAAAGGGCACGTGGCCGACGGCAGCGACTGCGACGACGGCGACGCGCTGGTGAATCCCGCGGCGCTGGAGATCTGCGACAACGGCAAGGACGACGACTGCTCCGGAGCCGAGGCCCTGTTCTGTCCCGCGTGGAGCGGTCGTCACACCCTGGGCAGCACCACCGCCGACGGCCGCCTGCTGGGCGAGCTCGCGGGAGACACCGCCGGCGTCAGCATCGACGCGCTGGGTGACTTGGACAGCGATGGCTTTGACGACCTGCTCATCGGGGCGCCGGGCAACGACGCGCTGGCGAACGAGGCGGGGGCGGCCTACCTCGTCAGGGGCTCCGCCGAGTTGCCCGCCTGGGACACAAGCCTCTACCAGTCCCACGCCACGCTGCTGGGAGAGCAGGAGGACGAGGGAGCGGGCGCCTCGGTCTCGGGCGCGCCGGACGTGGACGGCGACGGCGTACCGGACATGCTGATCGGTGCCACCCAAAACAGCTCGGACGGGGCGGACGCCGGCGTCGCCTACCTGGTGCTGGGTAGCCAGGCGATGGCTGGCGGCGACCAGGTGTTGGCCAAATCCCAGGCGCGCCTGCTGGGCTCCAAGGGCGAGCTGGCCGGCAGCTCCGTGGCCGGGACCGGCGACGTGGACGGCGACGGCTTCGGCGACCTGCTGGTAGGGGCTCCAGGTGCAGCCGCCGCAGCGGGCGCCGCCTACCTGGTCCGGGGGCCTGCCAGCGGCGATGTGTCCCTGGCCGGCGCCGCCGACGCGGTCATCGAAGCCAGCGCCAAAGAGGGAGCGGCGGGCCAGGCCGTGGCATCAGCGGGGGACACCGATGGGGATGGTCTGTCCGATCTGCTGGTGGCTGCACCGCAGGAGGGGGGCGGCGCGGTCTACCTGCTGCAGGGGCCCGTCAGTGGCAGCGTCACACTGGCCGACATCACTGTGGTACGCCGCGGCGAGGGCGGCTCGGACCAGGCCGGGCTGTCCATGTCCACGGCCGGAGACATGGACGGCGACGGACTGGCGGACATCCTCGTAGGTGCCCCCAACGCCAACGAGGAGAAGGGCATCGTCTACCTGCTGCTGGCGCCCCTCGTCGGGGATCAGGGCCTGGCCGGAGCCGATCTCAAGCTCCTGGGCAAGACCGCGGGCGACCACGCTGGATGGGACGTCGATGGCGGCCGCGACGTGAGCGGCGACGGCGCCGTGGACCTGGTGGTGGGCGCCCCCGATCGGACCACGAACGTCAGCGGCGACGGCTCCACATACCTGTACTTGAACCAGACCCTCATGAAAAACCTGGACGGCAGCCTGTCCCTCTACGACGGCCAGCACGACTCGCAGTACACGGGCAACGCCGTGGACCGCGTCGGCTACGCCGCCGTGCTGGCGGGTGATCTGAACGGTGATGAGCTGGGGGATCTGGCCTTTGGCGCGCCCGATGTAGACGATTCCTCCACCATGGACGTGGGCGCTGCCTACCTGGTGTTGGCCTACGAGTAGGTGGGGTGCGGGCCGTCCACTGCCACTCCCCCGCCCCTTGAGGTTATCCCCACCCCCATGCCACCCCGCTTCTTCCGCATTCTCCTCGTCGAAGACGACGACGCCCGCGCCCAGTTGCTGCTCTCCTGGCTGCCCCCGGACGTACGCGTGGTGCGTGCCCCCAGCGCCGGCGTGGCCCTGGGCGTCGTGCGGCGCGACGCCGGCCAGGTCTTCGGCGGCGTCATGCTGGACCACGACCTGCAGCAGCGCGCCTGCTGCGACACGGACCGCAGCCTGACGGGTAAAGACGTGGTCGAAGCCATCTGCCGGCATTTCTCCACCGACATCCCCGTGCTGGTGCACTCCTCCAACACCACCGAGGGGCCCTCCATGGTGCGCCGCCTGCGCGGCGCCGGCTTCGACGTGACGCGCATCTCCATGATGGCCCTGACGCCCACGGCGCTGCGGGAGTGGGTGGAGGAGGCGCGGGAGATCTGGGAGGAGCTGGAGGTCTGAACGCGCGCTGCCTCTCGGGGGAGGGTGTCTGGCACTATGAACTGACATATTGTGCAGAATGCCAGTCCATCGCGCTTGACACCCGAAATCCAAACACACACCGTAGACGGCCCACTTTCGACCTGCGACACTCAAGACGTCGATTCCAGGGAGCAGACGAGGTCTGTCATCACCCCCCACCCACCCGCCACACCAGCGTCAGCCCCACCTCCCCCTGCAACCTGGACAGCTCCGTCTCCTCGACCTGGCCCTGTCGCAGCACGGTCCGATCCAGATCCTCGTGCAGCCGCAGCGCGGTCAACAGCGACCATCTCTCCCCGTGGATCCCCAGTCCGGCCTCTGCACTGACCACCAGGACGGTGTGTCTGGCGGGCGGATCCGTACCCAGAGAGTAGCGCCGCCACCCGTTGTCGAGCGCCACTCCCAGCATGGGGCCAAGCCGCCTCCGCGCAGGCGCCCAGCGCAGCAGCCCGCCCAGGCGCCACTCCGAGACCCACTGGGCGTGGTCCAGGGCCGCAAGGGAGCGTGGACTCGTGAGCCCTGTTCGCAGCCCGAGCCACCAAGACTCCCGCAAGAGCAGACCCAGACCGCCCTGCACGCGCCCGCCCGGCTCCAGGCCCTGCTGCAGCTGCAGCCCCATCCCCAGCGAAAGCCAAGCGGGCAGCCGCGCCTCGCGCGGCGCTGGCAGGGACAGAGGCGTGGACTCGACCGGCTCCGAAGGGGCTGCAGAGACCTCGTCCACCGGAGATTCCGCGGTAGCGTCGCCGACAACTTCGCCTTCCGGAGGCGAGGCCTTGGCAGCAGCCTCCGGTGGCTGCGGGATCACGAACCCGGAATCGTCCCCAACGCCATGCCAGGCAGAGAGGGCCAGGACAGCTGTGACGTCCTCCTCCTGCGCAGCTTCTTCGGCCGACACAGCGCGTCGAGCGGCCTCCTCGGTCTGCAGCGATGCCAGAACCACAGGCGTCGCTCCTGGCGTCACAGGGTCGGCGCTCAGCTCGGATCGCTCTTCCACCTGTCTCTCCGAGCCCCCAGTCCACCTCCCCAGCTCCATCAGCAAGCTGGCCGCCAGCAGCGCCAGATCCTCGCGCTCCCGCTGGTTGCTGGGGGCCGGAACACGGGCCAGCACACGCTCGACCCGCCCCTCGCCGATCACCAGCTCCCATATCCCCGCCACTTGGCGGCAGCGCAGGTCGGCCAGAGCCCCGCTCTCCGCAGGGGCCAGGTTGGCCAGCTGAAGGGCCGCCTCCCAGGCTGGACCGTCCATGCCCGGAGGCAGCGCCAGGGCCGGCTCCGCTCCAGCCAGGCCCGGGCCTGACAGCAGCGCACAGACGAGGATCGGCGTGATCATGGCAACATCATGCCCCAGTACGGACAGCTTGAGTGCCCGAGCGAGAAAAACTGATCCATCATGGGTCCAGCTTGTTCCTTGAACGATGATGCGAACCCCCGATCCCAATCCCCAGCTCGTGAGATCCGCCGCTGGCGGAGATGCGCAGGCGCAACGCCAGCTCATGGAGGCGTGGGGCCCTGTGGTGCTGCGCTGGTGCACCTGGTTGGCGCGCCCCGGGGCGGACCCCGAGGATGCCACCCATGACGTGCTGGTGGCCGTGCTCTCCAAGTTGGACAGCCTGCGGGACGCCCAAGCCTTTCAGGCCTGGCTGTTCAGCATCGTGCGGCGGCAGGTGGCGCGGCATGGCCGCAAGCGCTGGCTCTGGCCAAGCAAGCCCGAGCCCAGAGCCGAGCCCGAGGATCCCGGCCCCGGTCCCCAGCGCGAGGTGGAGCGCAAGCAGGCCCGCCTGGCGGTGCAGCGGGTGTTGAGCACGCTGTCGCGCCGTCATCGCGAGGTGTTGGTGCTCTGCCTGCTCGAAGAGCGGACCTGTCGCGAGGCGGCCCAGCTGCTGGGCATCCCCGAGGGCACGGCGAAGCGCAGGCTACAGGCCGCCCGCCAGCGCTTTCGGCGCGCCTGGGCCCGACAGCTCAGGGTGGCTGCCCTCAGGCATCGGAAGGAGGAAACGTGACTGCAAGACACGAGCGCCATCCCGAGCGCTGGCTGGCCCGGCAAGCGCAGCGCAGCCTACCTGCGGCCGAGCGGCTACCGGCCGTCTACCGGCGCGTGGAGGCCAGCCTGGCTGGGCAAGCCGCGGCGCAAACGCGTGGATGGCGCCACTCCGCGAGCCTGATCACCGCCAGCCTGGCTCTGGTGCTCGCAGCTGCCGGCGGCGGCGCCTGGTGGCTGGCCAGGCCGACGAATCGCCCGCTGGACCACCTGCTGGAGGCCGAGCAGCTGCGTTCCAGCAGCATCCTGCCTGAGCTCGCTCTGCGCTACCAGGGCACGGGGCGCGTGCTCGGAACAGAGCGCCTGCCCCAGGTGCGGTGGGTGCTGGGCCGCATCGAGCTGCGGCTCACGCCTGGCTCCGGCCTGGCGCTGGAGCTCGAGACCGCCGAGGCGCGGGTGCGGGTCGTGGGCACGCGCTTCGTCGTGGAGCGCGACGCCCGCGGCACGCGGGTGGAGGTGCAAGAGGGGCAGGTGCAGGTTCGCTGCCTGGGTGCCAACGGAGCGGCGCCCCCCATCGATCTGCAGGTCGGGCAAGAGCGATCCTGCCTGCCAAGCAGTCCCAGCGGACTGCTGGGGCGCGCCCGCATGCTGCAACAGCTCGGCCAGCTGCCTGAAGCGGAGCAGGCGGTAGAGCAGGGCCTGGCCCTGGCCCCCACGGAGGCACCGGCCCGCGGTGAGCTGCTGGCCCTGGCCATGGAGCTGCGCCTGGCGCGCGGTGACGAGCGGGCCGCCCTGCAGGCCGCGGCCGCCTACCTGGCAGAGGGATACCCCGCGCGACAGGCCGAAATCGGGCGTGTCCATGGTATTCTGACGGCACAGAGCCGCAAGGAAGGGAGCGAGCCATGATGCGCCCCGGAATCCTGCGCCGCAGCCTGCTGGCCCTGGTGCTGGCCATGCTGGCAGCCGGCTGCCGCACACGCTTGGTGGACTACTCCATAGAAGGCGACAGCGCCGACCCGCTCACCGCGGAAGATCTCGACGGCGACGGCTTCAGCACGGAGCAGGGGGACTGCGACGACCAGGATCCCGAGGTCCACCCCGGCGCCGACGAGCGCTGCAACGGAGAAGACGACGACTGCGACGGCGAAGCGGACGAAGATGCCGTGGACAGCTCCACCTGGAACATCGACTACGACGCGGACGGCTACGGCTCGGCGCTCTACACGCTGCAGCAATGCGAGCAGCCCAGCGGCTACGTGCTCGAGGATGGCGACTGCGACGACGACGACGCCACCATCCACCCAGGCGCCGACGAACACTGCGACGGCCTGGACAACGACTGCGAAGGCAGCACCGACGAGAGCGGCTCCCTGGACGAGAGCGCCTGGTATGCGGACGCCGACGGTGACGGCTACGGCGACGGCGCCAGCCCCACCGACGCCTGCGACCAGCCCAAGGGCCACGTCTCAGACGACAGCGACTGCGACGACAGCGACGTCGCCATCAATCCGGACGCCGACGAACACTGCGACGGCGTGGACAACGACTGCGATGGCGAGCTGGACGAAGCGAGCGCCGTGGACGCCGTCTCGTGGTATCGCGACAGCGACGGCGACGGCTTCGGCGACGCGGCGAACAGCAGCACGGCCTGCTCCCAACCCAGCGGCTACGTCTCGGACGACAGCGACTGCGACGACCACGAAGCGACCGTCTACACAGGGGCCGACGAGCGCTGCGACGGGCTGGACAACGACTGCGACGGCAGCACCGACGAGAGCGGCGCCCTGGACGAGAGCACCTGGTATGCGGACGCCGACGGCGACGGCTTTGGCGACGCCGCCAGCTCTCGCGACGCCTGCGACCAGCCCAGCGGCCACGTCTCCGACGACAGCGACTGCGACGACGGCGACGCCGCCATCAACCCGCAGGCCGACGAGCACTGCGACGGGGTGGACGAGGACTGCGACGGCACGGCGGACGACGACGCCCTGGACGCCTCCACCCTGTACGTGGACGCCGACGGAGACGGCTTCGGCGATGCGGACCAGACGGCCCAGGCCTGCGAGGCGGGCTCCGGCCTGACGGACGATGACGCCGACTGCGATGACGGCGACGCCGCGGTGTCTCCCGACGCCGACGAGCTCTGCGACGGCCTGGACAACGACTGCGACGGCGAGACGGACGTGCCGGAGGCCCTGGACGCCGGTGCCTGGGATCCCGACGGCGACGGCGACGGCTACGGCGACGGCAGCGCCGGCGTCACCTCCTGCTCGCGCCCCGCGGGCTACCTGGCCGATGGCAGCGACTGCGACGACGGGGACGCAGCCGTCCACCCCGCGGCCAGCGAGACCTGCAACGAGCTGGACGACGACTGCGACGGCCAGACCGACGACGGCGGCCCCGACCTGGTGGGCGACGCCTGGTACGCGGACGGGGACGGCGACGGCTGGGGGGACAGCGCCGCCGTGCTCTACGCCTGCGCTCAGCCCTCGGGCCACGTGTCCGACGGCGGGGACTGCGACGACGGGGACACGGCCTTTCACCCGGACGCCACGGAGGACGACTGCACGGATCCTTCGGACTACAACTGCGACGGCTCCACCGGCTACGCCGACGCCGATGGCGACGGCTTCGCGGCCTGCGAGGACTGCGACGACGGCGATGCCGCCGTGAGCCAGGGAGGCACCTGGTATCTCGACGCGGACGGCGACGGCTACGGCGTGGACAGCAGCACGACCACGGCCTGCGGCCAGCCCTCCGGCTTCGCCGACAACAGCGACGACTGCGACGACGGCGACGCCTCGGTCCAGCCAGGAGCTTCGGAGCTCTGCGACGGCCTGGACAACGACTGCGACGGCAGCGTGGACGAAGACGGCATGGATCCCTGGTATCTGGATGCGGACGGAGACGGCTACGGCGATCCCGCCGAGCTGGCCCATGGCTGCGAGGCGCCCAGCGGCTACGTGGACGACGACAGCGACTGCGACGACGCCGACCTGGCCGTGAACCCCGACGCCGAGGAGATCTGCGGCAACGGCGTAGACGATGACTGCGACGGGACGGGGCAGGGCTGCGGCCTGTGGGGAGAGCTGAGTCTGTCCGAGGCCGAGGACATCTGGTGGGGCGAGGCCGTGTCCGACGCCGCGGGCACTGCGCTGGCCCCGGCCGGGGACCAGGACGGGGACGGGCTGGACGACTTCCTGGTGGGCACCCAAGACGCCGGCAGCGCGGAGGAGGGGCGCGTCTACCTGGTGCAGGGATGCGCCAGCGGCGGCCTGGACCTGGGCACTGCGCTGGCCGTGCTGAGCGGCGAGGGCGCCGGAGACCACGCGGGCATCGACCTGGCCGGCGGTGTCGATTTCGACGGCGATGCCTGGCCCGACCTGCTGCTGGGCGCGCGGCACGCGGACGGGGGAAGCGTGGACGTAGGCGTGGCCTACCTGCTGCGAGGCCCCGTCAGCGGGGCCGTGGATCTGGGATCGGCCGATCTGCGGCTGGAGGGCCTGGCCTACCTCGACAATGCGGGCTCCGCCGTGGACTTCGCCGGTGACGTGGACGGGGACGGCTACCAGGACCTGATTGTGGGCGCCTACGCCGCCGATCCGGGCGGCCTGAGCGAAGCCGGCGAGGCCTACCTGGTCTGCGGGCCAGGCTCGGGGACCATCAGCCTGGGCAGCGCGACGGCCACCATCGCGGGCGAAGCCAACGGGGATGAGGTGGGGACCGCAGCCTGCGGTCCCGGCGACCTGGACGGCGATGGCTTCGACGACCTCCTGGTTGGCAGCTGCGTCGGAACCAGCTTCTCCACAACCTCGGGCGAGCTCTACGTCTTCTACGGCCCCGTATCCGGCAGCCTGGCCAGTGGCGATGCCGATGCCGCCGTCGTCGCGACGGGCTCGGGTGCCCACATAGGCGTGACGCGTGAGCAGAGCGCGATAGCGGCGGCCGGGGACGCGGACGGCGACGGCTACGCGGACCTGCTGCTGGGCGGAACCTACGACAGCAGCGCGGCCACCCACGGCGGCGCGGCCTACCTGCTCTGCGGGCCCGTGTCGGGCGTGCAGGACGTGGCAGCGGCCCAGGCACGGCTGATCGGGTCGGAAGACGACGCCTACGCCGGCTGGGCCGTGGACGCGGGAGCCGACCTGGATGCGGACGGGCAGCTCGATCTCGTCGTCGGGGCGCCAGGGGCCGACGTGGCCGCCACGGACGCTGGCGCGGTCTACGTCCTCTACGGCCCGCTCTCAGGCTCCATCTCCCTGGATGACGGCGACGCCGTGATCACGGGCGAGTCCGCCGGGGATGAGGCCGGAATCGCCACCTGCCTACCCGGCGACCTGGACGGCGACGGCATCGACGACCTGCTGGTGGGCGCCAGCGGCGAGGACTCCGGCGGAGGCGGCTCCGGCGCGGTCTACCTGCTGCTGGGTGGGGGGCTCTGAGGCGGGCGACGGGTTGCTGACACCCCAATACCAGCCCTTGGCCTGGGGCAGGCTCCTCGGCCGATCGCATGCTGACATGGAGCCTGTCAGGGTGCTATCATCTGGAAAACAGCTGAAGGGAGTGGCGCCATGAACGCCGGCTATCGTCACGTGCTGCTCTGCCTGATCACGGCGCTGGTGACAGCGGCGACTGCCTGTGGAGGCGAGAGCGAGGACAGCGCAGCTGTGACGGACACCGACGAGGATGCGGACACCGACGCCGACACGGATACCGATGCAGACGCGGACACAGACGCAGACGCAGACGCAGACGCAGACGCAGACGCAGACACCGACACCGACACCGACCTGGAC
>CAYVQL010000288.1:0-14129 GCA_964454135.1 uncultured Enterobacterales bacterium
GGCGCAGGCTGCTGCCCGACAGTTGCCGGCGGCTCGGAAGCGGGGGAAGAGGGAGCGCGGTCCTTGCGCTCCGCAGGTGGCGGAGCCGGGGGGGCCTCCGGCGAAGGCCTGCCCTGGGGCGCTGCGCGGGGCTCGGGGAGCGGGGCTGGTTGCGGCGCCTGCTTGCTGGCCGCCTGCCGCTCCGCTCGCGCGCGGGCCCGCAGGAGCTCCTCTTCTTCCGGCGTGTAGGCCAGCTCCGGGGGGGTGACAGCCTTGAAGAAGACGGCCTTCTTCTTCTTTCTCGCCTGGGCAGATCGCCCTGGCGCTGCGGGTGGCTTGCGTACAGGCGGCCGGGGCTTGGCGGGCTGTCGTTCGACTGGGCGTCGTCTCGTGGTTCCGCTGGGATTTTGGGGGCGCCCGGGCGCTTCGGGCCGCTTTTCGCGTGGCGCAGCTTCGGCTCCGGGCAGCACCAGTGGTGGCATGGGGGGCTCTTCCTCATCCATTGAGAGGATCAGCTCCACTCCTGGAGGTTCATGGAGGCCCGCTGCGTCCGGCGGCTCCATGGACATGTCGAAGTTGACCACGGGTGCCCGCGGCGGCCTCGCTTGGGGACGGGGACTGGGCGCAGCAGCCGAGGATGCTGCCGGAGACTCCAGGTCCGGCTCGGTGTCCGACTCCGGGTCTCGTTCTCTTTGCGAGCCTGGTTCTGGCACCTGTGCCGCCGGAGGAATGGGCGCCGCTGGCGGTGGCGGCAGGGTGCCAGCTGCCGGTTGCGCCGGCCAGGCGGCGACAGGCGGCTGTCGACGCGGTGCAATGGCGGCTGGCGGCGCGCCCAGAGCTCCTCTGGGAGGATGGGCGGAGAAATAGCTGGGCCGCAGGTCCGGCTCCGCCCTCCTGGGGATCGGCTGCATGCGGACGCCGTGGTCGGAGAGGTAGCCCTCCAAGGCCTCGCCGCCGGCGCCGTGACGTGCCCGCAAGGCCGAGAGGGCCTGCCGCACGGCGCGACCCGGAGCCAGCCGGTACTGTCCTCCCCAGCGCAGCAGCCCCCGCAGCAGGAGCTCCAGCCGTTCATCGCGCTGGCAGAGCGCGGGGAGCGCACGGGATACGATCTCGGGAACGCCAGGGGAGATCAGGCGTGCCGGATCGCCCTCTTCCTGGGGAAGGGGCCAAGGGCCTCCCAGGGCGCACCAGAGCGCGGCTCCGATATTGCGGCAGTCGCGGGATTGGATGTTCTCGGTCACGGGCCGCGCCTGGTTCGCTAGCTGCCCGGCCTCGGGCTGGATCAGGAGCAGGCCGTCGACGGTCCAGCCCAGGCTGGCCGGCGACCACGCGCCATGGCCGCCGCCCTCGTCGTGCAGGGTCGCGAAGCTGTCCGCCAGCTCGTAGGCCAGCGTGAGCGCCGCGGCCACGGGCATGGCAGCCGGAAGCTCGGCCAGGTTGAGTACCAGCCCGCTCTCTACGAAGGTCCCCGTACGGGGCCCCGGCTGGTGGCCCAGCAGACGCGCGAAGGGGGGATAGGCGGGAAGGCGTGCCAGCGAAGCCGCCAGCTCGGGCGAGCCGTACCACAGCTCGCCGCCACCCAGATCGGGGTGCTCGGCGGGGACGCGCTCGAAACCTCTGGTGGTGACCACGTTGATTCCGGTGTGAGAGCCATGCGGTTCTCGCCCAAGTATTGAGCAGAGCCGAGGAACACCACAAAGCCGTTGCCGGCCCTGTCAGGTCGAGCGCCGGACCCGCAAATCGACCTGGCTCGCCCAAGCGACCTCATCTGTCCCGTCCAGACCTTGAAACGATGCGAAGCGGTCGTTACCATGGCGCCTCGCCAGGCAGGGGTCCGGACGGCGTCCGGCCCCTCTTTTTTGCAGGTATGGTCCTATGAATCGCGTGGAAGCAGCTATCAACCAAGGGCGTTGCGTCCTGGCCCTGGGCAGCGAAGCTCTGGCGGACGGCACCGTCTTGATGGAGATGCGTCGTCGAACCGCCATCCCCATGATCGGTCTGGGGGGGCAGGTGGCGGATCCGGCCGTGGCCCCGAGCGCAGAGGCCCTGCAACCCTGCCTGGCGGTGGGGGGCGGGCTGCTGGTGCTGGTGGAGCCCAACGCCGCGGTGGATGGCCCTGGCCTGTACGCCTTGGCCGCCGCCATCCAGAAAGCGCCGCGCAAGCCCCGCCTCTGCATCGCCACGCGAGCCTTCAATCCCTTCACCCTGCCTCTGACCCTGCGCATGCTCAAGATGGATCAAGAGCGCAAGCGCGCCAGGGACTTCATGGCTTCCCTGCCCGTGCCGCCGCCGGTGGCGGCCGCTGGCGCGTCTGCGGCGGAGCCTGGGCAGCAGAAGAAGAAAAAGAAGAAGAAGAAGGCGGTACGCAACGAGCGGGCCCCGCGCGTTGGTTTCAGCGGCCGCGAGGAAGAGCTGGCCGAGCTGGCCTCCCTGCTCGGCCAGGGTGGCCCCATCGTGGTTTGGGGTCCCCACGGCGTGGGCAAGCGCTGGCTGGTGGAGCGTTGTCTGGCCGACTCGCCCCTGCGGCGTCAGCTCGATGTGGCCCTGGGTGAGGGCACCAGGACGGACGCCCTCTACGCGCGGCTGGCCCAGCTCTGCCTCGACGGCGGCGAGAAACGTCTGGCCAAGGCGCTGCGCAACCCCGAGAACCGGCCGCCGCCCGTCGAGCTGGCCGAGTTGGCCGTGGAATGCCTCAAGGCCGAGGATCTGTCGGACACCGTGATGGTGATCCACGGCGTGGATCGGCTGATGCGGGACGACGGCAGCTTCCATCGGCGTGGGCGCCTGCAGCTGCTGCTCGAGGCGCTGCTGGCTGGCAGCTACGCCCCGCGCCTGGTCTTTCCCTGCACCCTGCGCCCGGTCTTCTACCGCGAGGCCGCTGGCCAGAACCTGCGCCTGCTGCGCCTGGAGGGGCTGAAGGGCAAGGACATCTACGAGATCTTCGACGCCTATCGCTACGGCGACGTGCCGCGCGGCAAGATGGGCGAGATCGGCCAGCACTTGCACGGTCACCCCCTGGCCACGCGCAGCTTCGCCATCGCGGCGCGCGACGCCAAGGAGCGCGAGAAACAGCTGGGGGACCGACGCAGCTTCAAGATGCGGGATCTGGGGGACACGGACACCCTCTCCCGCCGTCTGCGCCGCGCCATCGACAAGCTGCCGGATAGCGCCCGCAGCGCCTTGGCGACCATCGCCCACCTGCGCTACCCCGCCGAGGCGGCCTTCCTACAGCGCCTGGGGATCACGCGACAGGATCGCCTGCTCCTGATGGCCCTGGGGCTGCTCGATTTCACCCCCGGCGAGCCCGATCGTCTCTACTACGTGCATTGGCTGGTACAGAAGCAGCTCTCGCGCCGCGAGACCAACGACATCGGCACCTTCGACAAGCTGGGCGAGCAGACCGTCGAGCTCTTCAAGCACGCCTCGGGTAGCGAATGGCTGCGGCTGGGCCAGGAGATCAACCGCTACGCTATCGGCGCCCGGAAGCCTCGTGAGCGCCTGCGCGTGGGCTACCCCGACAACGACGCGCAGGTGGAGTCGGTGCACGGCCTGATGCGCGGTCATCGACCCTTCCTCGAGCTGGCGGAGACCCGCATCAATGCGGTGCTCAAGAACGATCCCGCCAACACCGAGGCCCTGTTGCTGCGTGCGGCGCACCTCGACGCCAGCAAGGCCCCGGCGGACCGGATTGAGAAGGCCTACGCCCAGGCCGCCAAGCTCGCTCCCACGCCCGAGGTCTTCCACCAGGAGGCCAACTGGTATCAGTGGCGCGCCAAGCGGACCGACGACGAGGCCGCCATCGATGCCCTGCAGCGGGGCGTGCAGCTGTTTCCCCAGAACGGGCGCCTCAGGCGCCGCCTGGCCGGACTGCTGCTGCAGGCCAGGAAGGTGGACGAGGCCATCGCCGTCACGAGAGAGGCGATGGACCTGGAGCCGATGATGGCCGACAGCTACGGGTTGCTGGGCGAGATCCTGACCGATCGCGGCCCCGCGGCCTGGGAAGAAGCCTCCCAGCACCTCGAAGAAGCCCTGCGGCTGGCGCCCGAAGATCCGGTGCACCTGGCGCGGGCGGGCCGCCTGCTGCACCTGCGGGGTCTGCTGGACCGCCAGCAGCGCGAGGCCCTCTGGGAGCAGGCCCGGGAACACCTCGAGAAGGCCGTCAAGGCGCCGCGCCGTAACACCTCCGCCTTGGTGGAGCTGGCCACCCAGCTGCTGGATCGACCCGACAGCTGCGACACCGAGCGCGTGGCCTGGCTGCTGAAGCAGGCCGCCAAGCAGCGCAACGCTCCCGACCTCAAGATCCTCAACGCGCGCCTGGCCGCGCGACGTGGGCGCGTCGAAGAGGCGGAGGCCGTGCTGGCGCGGTTGGTGCAGCACGATCCAAAGAACCACTACGCGCGAGCGGCCCTGGCCGAGGTGCTGTACAGCAAGAGCCGCATCTTCCAGGCCCACGCCACCTACCAGTTGGCCCAGGCCGACGCGCCTCCCGACGCGGCGGAGCGCTACGCCTACGAGGCCAAGATGGAGCTGCTGCAGGCCCTGATCGAGAGCGGCCAGGCCATCGAGATCGAGCGCCAGGCCGATGTCGAGGCGGCCGAGCGCGCCCAGCAGAGGCCGCCTCCGGCCGAGGCGCCGAGGCCCACGGTGGTCCACCGCCGGCCGGGGCGCGAACCGGACGAGAGCGCGGAGTGAGCGGGGGGCCTTCGCACCACCAGATGGGTGCGCGGTAGCGTAGCTCCAGGTCTTCGCAGCTGGTCTCGTCGGCGCGGTCGGCCCGCGATGGCGGTCCCCAGCAGGTGTGATACGCTTCGTGCTTTCCGCCGGAGCCACATCTGTGCCTCCGTCTGCCAGCCCATCCCCAATGCGGAGCGACGATGACGAGGTTGCCAGAGAAACGAACCGAGATCCATTTCTCGGATTTCAAGAAGGCCTATGGCTACGATCAGGCCATGGCGGAGGCCAACCGCTGCCTGTACTGCTACGACGCACCCTGCATCAGCGAGTGCCCGGCGGCCGTGGACGTCCCCGAGTTCATCCGCCAGATCCGCACCGACAACCTGAAGGGCGCCGCCCGCACGGTGTTGGCCAGCAACGCCCTGGGCATGAGCTGCGCCCGGGTCTGCCCGGTGGAGGTGCTCTGCTCCGGGGCCTGCGTGCTGTCGGAGATGGGCCTGCCCCCCATCCGGATCGGGCGCCTGCAGCGCTTCGTGGCCGACATGGCCCTGGACCAGGGCTGGGTCTTCGAGAAACGGGCCGCCGCCACGGGCCGCCGCGTGGCCCTGGTGGGCGGTGGCCCTGCTTCGCTGGCCTGCGCCTGGACCCTGGGCATGCTGGGGCACCAGCCGGTGATCTTCGAGAAGGATCAGCTGCCTGGCGGCCTGAACACCACGGCCATCGCACCCTACAAGATGAAGGCCGACCGAGCCGTGCAGGAAGCCGAGTACATCATCGAGCACGCCGGCGTCGAAATGCGCTACAGCCATGAGGTGGGCGTCGATGTCAGCTGGGAGAGCCTGGAAGAGGACTTCGACGCGGTCTTCATCGGTGTGGGCCTGGGCCCCGACCGCCTGATGTCACGCCTGCCCGGTGCCGACATCCAGGGCATCGAGGGTGCCGTGGAGTTCATCCAGCAGCTCAAGACCCGCGAGGTCGACCTGCGCGGCGTGAACGCCGCCGCGGTGGTGGGGGGCGGCAACACGGCCGTCGACATCACCCGCGAGCTGCTCGACCTGGGGGTGCCCCGGGTCACCATGGTCTACCGCCGCGAGCAGGCCGCCATGAAGGGCTACCAGCACGAGTGGGCCGAGGCCAAGCGCGCCGGCGCCCTTGCCCACTGGCGCAGCACGCCGGTGGCTTTCGTCGGGGGGCCGCGCGTCAGCGGCGTGCACTGCAGCCGCCTGACCGAGGATCTGATCCCCATCGAGGGTGCGGATTTCGTGGTGCCCGCCGATCGGGTCTTCGTGGCCATCGGTCAATCGCGCCTGGGCGATCTGTTGGAGACCCGGCCCGGCATCAAGGCCGAGTCGGGCTGCGTGGTGGTGGACGAGCGCTGCTACGCCGGGCGCCCGGGCTGGTACGCCGGAGGCGACTGCGTCAACGGCGGCAAGGAGGTGGTCAACGCTGCCGCCGACGGCAAGACCGCCGCCCTCGCGATCCACGAATACCTGCAGGGAGCAGCCGACCATGCCTGATCTGAAAGCCAACTGCGCCGGAATCACCTCTCCCAACCCCTTCTGGCTGGCCTCGGCCCCTCCCGCCAACAGCGGCGAGCAGATCATGCGCGCCTTTGACGAGGGCTGGGGCGGCGCCGTCTGGAAGACCCTGGGCGATCCCATCCAGAACGTGTCCAGCCGCTTCGGGGCCATCAACCACAACGGCACCCGCATCATCGGCTTCAACAACATCGAGCTGATCACCGACCGGCCGCTGGCCACCAACCTGCGCGAGATCACCGAGGTCAAGAAGCACTTCCCCGAGCATGCGGTGGTGGCCTCCTTGATGTTCGGCTCGCAGGACGAGTGGAAAGACGCCGTCAAGCGCTGCATCGACGCCGGGGCCGACGGCCTGGAGCTGAACTTCGGCTGCCCCCACGGCATGTGCGAGCGGGGCATGGGCTCCGCCGTGGGTCAGGAGCCCAAGGTCAACGAGGAGATCACCTCGTGGGTCAGCGAGATCTCCACCATCCCGGTGCTGGTCAAGCTGACGCCCAACGTGGCGGACATCGTGCCCCACGGTCTGGCCAGCCAACGCGGTGGTGGCGATGGCGTGGCGCTGATCAACACCGTCAAGTCCATCATCGGCGTGGACATCGACCACTTCGTGCCCTTGCCTGCGGTCAACGGCGCCGGCTCCAACGGCGGTTACTGCGGACCGGCCGTGCGCCCCATCGCCCTGCACATGGTGGCCGCCCTGGCCCGCGACGAGGAGTTCAAGCTGCCCATCAGCGCCATCGGCGGCATCGGCGACTGGCGCCACGTGGTGGAGTTCCTGCTGCTGGGCGCCAGCAACGTGCAGGTGGCCACGGCCGCCATGCACTACGGCTACCGCATCGTGCGCGACATGCAGCAGGGCCTGGAAGACTATATGCGCTCGCACGGCTTCGAGAAGCTGGACGACTTCATCGGCAGGGCCGTGCCCAACTTCAAGGAGTGGGGCGACCTGGACATCAACTTCGAGGTGGTGGCGCGGGTCGACGAGGACAAGTGCATCGGCTGCCAGCTCTGTTACGTGGCCTGCCAGGACGGCGGCCACCAGTGCATCGAGCTGCGCGAGGGCACCCGCGTGCCCAAGGTGGACGAGGACGAGTGCGTGGGCTGCAACCTCTGCGCCCACGTCTGCCCAGTGCACGACTGCATGCAGATGGTCGAGGTGGAGAACGGCTTCCCGGCCGTGACCTGGAACGAGCACCTGACCCAGGGCAAGCTGATCCGGCCCAACAAGGGGGTGCACGTCTAGCCCGGGGGAGTCATGCCCCCCTCAAGGCTACGCCGGCCGAGTCATGCCCGTCGCCACGCAACGGCCACGGGGTCATGCCCCTGCGAACGCTAGGGTTTGCGGCCCAGAGCGTAGCGTTGGCCTCCCCATGACCTTCCAGGCGTTGCTCTGCAACGGGGATGACTCGCGCGCTGTTGCGTTCGGGGTGGCATGACCGGCAGGGCAGGCTCCCCCTGCAGCGCCTTCAGTTCCAGAAAGGAAACGACAGGATCAGGGCCACGCAGGGGCGAGAGGTCCAGCCATGCGAGCTGCTGTGGGCCTGCGCACCTGCCACGAGTCGCAGATCCATGATCTCCCCCAGCTAGCCCAAGCCCCCTGCGACGTAGAGGAAGGGATGCCAGTAGCGGGCCTCGAGGATGTTCTTGCCCCCTATGTCGTAGACCGTCGCGCCTCCACCGGTCGAGATCACCAGTTGTGCGCTGCGAGGCTCGATGGACCCCAGGTGCGCCGTCCCGTAGAGATATGCATGGTTCTCGAACTCGAGCATCAGCGTGGACCAACGGATGTCCACGGAGAGATGGCGCAAGGGCCAGAACCTGGCCGAGTTGTGGTAGAGATCTGGGAATCCCGTCCCAGCGCCGAGGCTGACCAGAGGGCGCTTGTGGGATCCTCGCCCTGCCCGACGCTTGCGCTCCGTTTCCCAGCTCGTCCGGCGCAGCTCGCGGAGGTCCTGTTCCCAGGCCTCTTCTGCGAATACGGCCCTGGCGTCGTCGCATTCGCCATGCTCTGTGAGCAGCCACGAGTCCCCTCGGCTCGGAGCCAGCCGTAGCCCGCAGGCCATCCCCTCCCGCTGCAGCGCGATCTCCATCTCCCGGAGCTCGTCACCGAGCAATGGTACGGGCTCGATGACGATGGGCGGATCGTGTAGCCTGCGCAGCGCGCGCTTGGCCGCCTTCTCGGCCTCGGGCCCGGCGACCGCCAGCAGCACCGGGCCGCCGTAGCCCTCTTGGAAAGCGGACAGCTCTTCGGGCAGCTGCTCGCCAGCCACCTCTCTGGCGCCGTGGGACGGGGCGCCTTCCACGGCGGCAACCTCGGCTGCCAGCAGTGCGAACAACAGCAGAGCCAGGACGGCCATGGCGCCCATCACATCTCCACCCTGTCCTGGCTCTACCACCAGAAGGGGTAGGACGGGGTCAGCGTGAAGCATGGGTATGCTCGTTCGCCCGAGGAACCGTAGACCATCCTCCCGCGGCGCAGAGGAAGGACTCCCAGCTCTTCGTTCTGGGGAGGTAGAAGAGCTCCGCGTCGTGGCTCCTGGCCCCCCCGCCTGCGGCGAGCAGCGGGTGGCTGGTCCGTGGTACCACGGGCCCGATATGCGCCGCGGCGTGGAAATGGACGTGGTTCTCGACGGTGAGCAGCATCGTGGTCCAGCGAAGATCCATGGAGAGGTGGCGCATGGGCCA
Organism: uncultured Enterobacterales bacterium; assembly: GCA_964454135.1. GTDB lineage: Bacteria > Myxococcota_A > UBA796 > UBA796 > JAFGLY01 > CAYVQL01. The sequence continues at coordinate 8,877 of CAYVQL010000288.1, forward strand.
GACGCTCACCATGTGATGCATCAGGTCCGGGTATCCCGTGCCGGATCCGACGCTGACCAGCGGACGGTCCAGGTCGCCGCTCGTTGGCCGTTGCCTGGGCTGTTGCACGCTCGTGGCCCAGCTCGTAGCGGCCAGCAGAGCAAGGGACATCAGGCCCGTCGCCACCGTCCTCGCGTCCTTCTGCTGGCACCGGAAGCGCGCGCGCCGTGCTGTCCGTTGCATGTTGTACCGCTGTTGGGCTGTCTTTGCGACGAAGCATGTACCATCCGCCTTCCTCGTGGGGCTGGATCTCACCTGCTGGAAGGAGATCCGGACGCAGAAGCTCTGTGGGGGGGCTGTTCAGTCCGCGCTGTCGGAGCGGGGCCGGAACACCAGGTCCGCCACCAGCGGCAGGTGATCCGATCCGAAGAGCCCCCCGGTCTCCATGGCCGCAATCTGCACGCCACCGCGTACCAGGCAGTGGTCGATGGGGATGCGTAGCCATGGGGGCAGCCCGGCAGGCCAGGTGCCGGCGCACCAGGGAGCGGGCGCCACGCGGGTCAGCTGGGCCTGGCGCTGTAGAGTCCTGAGGCCCGGCGTGAAGGCCGTGGCGTTGAGATCCCCCACCAGCAGCAGGGGCTCGGAATCCTGCGCCGCCAGCGACGCCAGCTGGCGCAGCTGCACGTCTCGGGCGCGCCAGGCTTGCTGGAAGACCGGCGGTACGGTGTGCGCCGCCAGCAGCCGCAGCTCTTTGTCCGCCGTGGCCAGCACCACGTCCGCGGCCGGCACGGAGATCAGCAGACCCGGTGCGTCCAGGTCGTGCAGTTCGCTCCGTCTCAACGGCAAGCGGCTGTAGACGCCGATGCCGAAGCAGTCCTCGCGCGGCGCTTCGAGGCGCTGCGGATAGGTCGCCAGCTGCGCCTCCAGTCGCTGGCGCCAGGCGGCGGTCAGCTCCAGCAGCACCAGCAGATCGGGATCGGCGGCCTCGATCTGTGGCAGCAGCCGTTGGGCGCTGGGATTGGAGGCCATCAGGTTGGCGTAGAAGAGCCGCAGCGTGGGCGCCTGCACGGCGGGCAGCGGGGACAGCGGTCGGTGGCGCCAGATCTGGTGGCCGCTGTCCAGGGCTGCCAGCAGCGCCATGGCCGCCCAGCGCCAGCTACGCGCAAGTGCCAGCAGTGGCAGCAGGAGCAGGGCGGCCAACAGCAGCTGAAAGCGCAGCTGACAGAGGCAGTCCGAATACCAGGACCACTGGGCGCCGTAGGCCAGCAGGCCGGCGGTCAGGACCGCCAGGGCCCCCAGCTTCAGGCCATCCCGCAGCAGCGCGCGCTGGAGCGCATAGGCTCTCTTCTTCGGTGGGCGTTCGTCGTAGGTGGGGGCTCCTGGATCATCTCTCCATACGCGCGAGGTGCCGGATGCTTGCATGGAAGGGCGGGCTGAGCGCGGGAGAGCGGTTCTTGGCAAGCCCGTCCGGTCACAACGCAGTCAGTGGCGTCTCACTGCCCGAGTTGTGACCGCTTCGCGGCCTCGGAGCCCCCCAGTCGCGCATCATTCCGGTCACAACGCAGTCAGTGGCATCTCACTGCCCGAGTTGTGACCGCTTTGCAGCCTCGGGACCCCCCAGTTGCGCATCATTCCGGCCATAACTACGCCAGTGACGCCTCACTGCCCGAGTTGTGACCGCTTCCGTGTCGTTTGTGGTCCCCGCAGCGTCCAGCCCCGGTCACAACGCAGTCAGTGGCGCCTCACTGCCCGAGTCGTGACCGCGCTGGGCCGATTCAGGCCCACACATCGGGGCTTCTTGCCAATATGGCCATATAGCCATATACCTGCGCTCCCCCCGAGAGCGTGAGAGCGCCCCATGCCCGAGCCAGAGCCCTGCTGCTGCGGCACCAGCCCCCGGCCCAAGTGCCGCCAGGACTACGAGCGCCAGGCGCGCCTGCTGCGCGCCCTGGCCAATCCGGCCCGCCTGCAGATGGTGGACCGCCTGGCTGCCGGTGAGTGCACGGTGGGCGCCCTGACCCAGCTGGTGGGCCTGGACCAGTCCACCGTGTCCAAGCACCTGTCCGTGCTGCGGGCCTGCGGCATCGTGGACGCCCGTCGCGAGCGCAACCTGGCCTACTACCGCCTGCTCACCCCCTGCGTGCTCGATTTCTTCGCGTGCACCGAGCAGGTGCTGCGCCAGCGCCAGGGATAGCCAGGTGAAAGAGCGCTACAAGCTGCTGATCATCCTGGGGCTCTTCGCCCTGTGCTGGTTTCTGCCCGCCGACCACGAGCGCTTCCGCGAGGCCGTGGCCGAGAGCTTCGCGCTGCTGCGTTGGTACGCCCGCGAGCACGTGCTGCTCTGCCTGGTGCCGGCCTTCTTCATCGCCGGCGCCATCTCGGTCTTCGTCAACCAGGGCGCGGTGATGAAGTACCTGGGCCCCCAGGCCTCCAAGCTCATCGCCCTGCCCGTGGCCGCGGTCTCGGGCTCGGTGCTGTCGGTCTGCTCCTGCACCGTGCTGCCGCTGTTCGCCAGCATCCACCGCATGGGCGCCGGCCTGGGGCCTGCCAGCGCATTCCTGTACTCGGGGCCGGCCATCAACGTGCTGGCCATCATCCTGACCGCCCGCGTGCTGGGGCCCCAGCTGGGCCTGGCCCGCGCCCTCGGCGCCGTGCTCTTCGCCGTGTTGATCGGATTGGGCATGCAAACCATCTATCGGAAGGAAGAAAAGGCGCCGGCCATGGCGCCCGTCATCCCCGCCGGTGCCGGTGGGCGCAAGGGCTGGCAGGAGGCCCTCTACTTCCTGGCCATGCTGGGCGTGCTCGTCTTCGCCAACTGGGGTCGCCCCGCCGCCGATGACGCGCCCCTGTGGCACGCCATCTACGGCGCGCGTTGGTACGTCACCGCCGGATTCCTGCTGCTGCTGGGCTTCTCCTCGCTGCGCTGGTTCGAGCGTGAGGAGCTGGGCGACTGGGTCGATTCCAGCTGGGACTTCGCCAAGCAGATCCTGCCCCTGCTGGCCGCCGGCGTGCTGGCGGCGGGCTTCTTCCTCGGGGGCCCCAGCGGGGGCCAGGGCGTGATCCCGGAGCGCTGGATCGCCGAGCTGGTGGGCGGCAACTCCCTGGCGGCCAACTTCTTCGCCTCGCTGGTGGGGGCCTTGATGTACTTCGCCACCCTGACCGAGGTGCCCATCCTGGAGGGTCTGCTGGAGGCCGGCATGGGGCAGGGGCCGGCCCTGTCGCTCTTGCTGGCTGGGCCGGCCCTGTCGCTGCCCAATATGCTGGTGGTGCGCAGCGTGCTGGGCACCCAGAAGACCCTGGTCTTCACCGGTCTGGTGGTGCTCTTGTCCACCGTGGCCGGCTACGTCTACGGCTTTGTCCACCTGCATTTTTTGTCTTGAGGGAGCGTGTCATGATCGAAGTGAAGGTCCTGGGAACCGGCTGCGCCAAGTGCGACAAGCTGCACGACCGCGTCGCCCGCGTCATCGCCGATGGCGGCCTGCAAGTAGAGCTGCGCAAGGTGAAGAGCCTGGAGGAGATCATGTCCTACGGCGTGATGCTCACCCCGGCCCTGGTGGTGGACGGCGAGGTCAAGTCCGTGGGCAAGCTGCCCTCCCAGGCCCAGATCGCTGCCTGGCTGGCCGCGGCCGGCTGATCCGAGCGAGGCCGCCGTGGACAGCTTCCTGCAGGGCACCCAGGACTATATCACCACCAGCCCCTGGCTGGCGCTGGCTGCCGTCTTCCTGGGGGGGCTGCTGACCGCCTCCAACCCCTGTGTGCTGGCCGTGATCCCCCTGATGGTCAGCTTCGTCATGGGGCGCCGGGAGCAGGGCCTGGGCACGCTGCGGGCCTTCGGCTACTCGCTGGTCTTCGTGCTGGGCCTGGGGATCAGCTTCACCGCCTTGGGTATGCTGGCCGCCCTGGCGGGCAAGCTCTACGGCGACGTGCCCCTGGCCTGGAACATCGTTGTGGCCCTGGTCTGCCTGGTGATGGGCCTGCACCTGGCCGGGCTCTTCGAGCTGAACATCCCCGTGCCCGCCCAGGTCCAGCCTCGGGTCCGCGGCGCGGCCGGGGCGCTGCTGCTGGGCCTGCTCTTCGGGCTGGTCTCCACGCCCTGCGCGGCCCCCATCCTGGTGGTGGTGCTGGCTTACCTGGCCGGCTCTGGGGCCTCGGTGCCCTTTGGCGGCCTGCTCTTGCTGGTCTACGCCCTGGGTCACAGCGTGCTGATCCTGCTGGCTGGCACGTCCATGGGCCTGGCCCGGGCCCTGATCGAGGGCCGCAAGCTGACCCGCCTCACGGCCATCCTGCGGCGCCTGGCTGGCGTGGGAATCGTGCTGGTGGGGCTGTACTTCCTGCTTCCTTTCTTGAGGTGAAACGTGCGCATCCATCCATTCGCGCTCTTGTTCATGCTGGCCTGCGGTGCCGGCGCGGAGGCACCCCCCACCCAGCCCGCCGAAGCCGAGGCCGCCGAAGCGTCTGCCGGCCCGGTCGCGCGCATCGTCTTCATCGGCCAGAAGGAGAGCTGCGAGTGCACGCGCAAGCGCATCGACCACAGCTGGGCGGCCCTGACCCAGGCCCTGGCCGGTCGCGAGCTGCCTGTGGAGCGGCTCTACGCCGACCTGAAGGAAGATCGCGACGAGACGGACATGTACCGGGCCATGGAGCCCATGATGGTGGCGCCGGGCATCTACTTCCTGGACGCCGAAAACCGGCTGGTGCAGGCCTTCCAGGGTGAGGTGAGCGCCCAGGAGTTCTGCGCCGCGCTGCCCGAGATCCCCCCCACTCAGCCAGAGAGGAGCGAAAAATGAGGATGTTGGCCCAGTTCTTTCCCGAGTTCGCCGAGCAGTTGGACCAGATGGACGCGCTCTACGAAGAGAAGCGCAGCATCGACGAGAAGACCTACCAGTTCATCTGCTTCGCCCTGTCCGTGAAGGGCCGCTCGGCGCCCTGCGTGCGCAAGCACTTCCTGGGTGCGCTGCAAGCCGGCGCCACGGTCAAGGAGCTGGCCTACATCCTGGCCTTGACCATGCGCGAGGCGGCCGGCGCCGATGACTGCTGGACCCACGAGGTGCTGGGGGACTGGCAGGAGATCCTGGCAGGGAACGTGGGCTGCGATTGTCAGAAATAGGGGCCCCACCGAGATAAGCGTCCCCCCGACACCACGGCGCGACTAGGGCGAGCAGGTCTTGAAATCCCTGTTGCAGAGCAGCTTCACACGCTGCCCGGCCACCAGCGTGACCTCGCCGGCCCACTTGGGCTCGGCGCTGCCGAAGCTGGCCAGGATGGAGTATTTTC
>CAYVQL010000289.1:0-14081 GCA_964454135.1 uncultured Enterobacterales bacterium
GGTGGTTTGGGGGGGGGGTGGGGGCTGTACCGGGGGGGGGGGTGAGTCTAACCGAAAATGGGGGCGGGAGGGGGACACCCCTCCACTGCGTACGCCCCCCCTCGCGCTCCGCGCTCCCCCTCCCCCCCGTTGTCCCCTACCGGTGATGGCGCCAGGCCGGCCCTGGTTCGGTTTCCAGGGCCGGCCTGGCTGGCCGGTGGGGGAACAACTGGCAGCGCCCCGTGGCAAAACGGGGTACTGCCGAAAACGACACCCGCTTGTCGCACCACGGAAGAAAAAGAGTGACAGAAAGCCCCTCCGGATCTCCCGCTCGTCGGCTCGGCCCGGGCGGCTACGCCTGGCGCCTGGGCCTGGCCTTGCTGGCGACCCTGGTGCTGATCGAGCTGGCCCTGCGGGTGCTGGGCATGGGCTTTCTGGCCCAGCAGCGCTCCGCCAACCTGGCCCGGGGCGACGAAGACGTCGTGATCCTCAGCCTGGGGGAGTCCTCCACCGCGCTGGGGGGCGACCACGCCTACCCCATCCAGCTCGGGGAGGTGCTCAACCAGATGGATCTGGGCAAGCGCTTCCACGTGATCAATGGCGGCCTGCCGGGCATCGACTCCCAGATCATCGTCAACCGCCTGTTCGACCTGCTGGCCGAGCACGATCCCGATATCGTCACGGTGATGATGGGCATCAACGACGGCGAGAAGGAGTTCTTGGAGCTGCACGGCGGCATAGAGGAGATCTCCTCGAGTGAGCTCTTGAAGGGTCTCAAGCTCTACCGGCTGTGGCTCTTCGCCCGGCGCCATCTGCAGCACGCCGCGCAGCTGCGCGAGGCCCAGGAGTCCTTCGACCGCTGGGAGGCGCACTACCAGCGCCTGGTGGACGCGGGGCCCACGGCCGACGACCTGCTGCACTTCGGCCACCTCTACCGCCGCCAGGGCCGCTACGCCGAGGCGCAGGCCATCTTCGAGCGGCTGGTGGAGATGGCGCCCGACGCCGTGGGCTACTGCGCCCTGGGGCGCATCTTTCGCGACCGGGGCATGGCCGAGCAGGAAGAGGCCACCTTCCGCTACGCCGTGGAGCACTACCCCGACATACACCTGGGCTATCGCTGGCTGACGCGGACCTTGCGGGATCGCGGCCGGCTGGCGGAGACCGAGGCGGTGCACCTGGCCGAGGTGGCGGCCCTGCCCGACGCGCTCTCCTTCATCAACCTGGCCAACTTCTACTGGGGCGCCGATCGGCTGCCCGAGGCCGAAGAGGCGCTGCGCGCGTCCGTGGCCACCCAGCCCAACGATTACGCCCTGGCGCGCCTGGGCGCGCTGCTGCTGGAGCTGGGGCGCCCGGCCGAGGCCGAGGTGATGGTCATCTCCTCGCTGGCCCTGCACGAGACCGGTCAGGCTCACGCCGAGCTGGCGCGCATCCAGCTGGCATCCGGGCGGGAAGAAGAGGCCATCGTCTCCTACGAGACGGCCCTGGCTCTGGGCAAGCGCCATTGGGCCTACGACCAGTACGCCGAGCACACGCGGCCCCAGGAGATCTCCACCGCCTACCTGGAGCTCTCCGACCTCTACCGGAAGCGGGGCGAGGAGGCCAAGGCGCGGCAGGTGCTGCAGGGCCTGCCCAAGAACGAGATGAGCTTCCGCAACTACGAGATCCTGCGGGAGCAGGTGCTGCGCAAGGTAGGGCGCCTGGCCGTCATCCAGTACCCGGTGCGGCCCCTGCAGCCGCTGGAGGTCCTGGTGGGGCACCACGAGGGCGTGGTCTTCGTGGACAACGAGGAGAGCTTCAAGCTGGCCATCGCGCGGCAGGGTTACAACGCCCTGTTCGTGGACACCTACGGCGGCGACTTCGGCCACGGATCGCCCGCGGGCAACCTGCTGGTGGCGCAGAACACGGCAAAGATGATCGCCGAAACCTGGTTCGGAGCAGGACAAGAGTGACGGAAAGCCCGCGCGCCCTTCCCCTGTGGATCTACCGCCTGGCGCGCTGGGGCCTGGCCGGGATCTTTCTGTGGTCGGGCCTGCTCAAGGCGCTGGACGCTCCGGGCTTCGCCCAGGTCGTGGGCGCCTGGGGGGTGCTGCCGGATGCGTTGAGCCTGCCCGTGGCCATCGCCCTGCCCGTGCTGGAGGTGGCGGCGGGCGCCGCCCTGGCCCTGGACCTGCAAGGTGGCCTGGAGCTGGTAGCGGCCATGCTGCTGGGCTTCTGCGCGCTGCTGGCCTACGGCATCTTCTCTGGCATGGACGTGCCTTGCGGCTGCTTCGGCGATGACGAGGGCGGCCTGGCGGGCCTGCGCACGGCGCTGCTGCGGGACCTGGTCTTTCTGGCGGCGGTGGGTCTGCTGTACCTGCTGCGCTGGAAGGCCGGGTTGCGGGCGCAGGGGTGGGGGAGGGTGTTTCGCGGGTGAATCGGTGAAAGGAGCGTGAGATGAAGGCAATCCCCCTGGCAGCGGCGGCCCTGGCGGTCGGTCTGGCCCTGGGTGCGGCCCTGGGTTCCACCCTGGCCCGCCAGAAGGCGCAGGGCAAGGACGATGCCGTGCTTCAGGCGCTGGATCTGGCCATGGCCGGGGTCTCGACTGATCCGCGCGGCGGCCGCAGTCCGCGGCCCGAGTCCGAAGAAGAAGCCGTCACTCTGGCGCGCGACGTGGCGGCCGGGGGCTACGCGCTGCTGACCACGAAAGAGCTGCGGCAGCGGCTCTCCGGGCCCGAGCCGCCCCTGGTGGTGGACGCGCGCCCCGCGGCCGGCGAGTTCGAAGAGGGTGCGCTGCCGGGCGCCGTGAACTTCACCTTCCCCAACACCGACATGCAGGCCTGGGATGTGGACGCCATGGGCGGGCGCGGCGAGGAGGACTTCCGCTCCCTGCTGGGCCCGGATCCGCAGCGGCCCGTGGTCTTCTACTGCAAGAAGCTGCGCTGCCGCAGCAGCCACCAGGCAGCGAGCTGGGCGGTGAAGAATGGCTACGGGCAGGTGTACCGCTACGCGGGGGGCTGGGTGGCTTGGATGCAGGGGGGGTAGGGGTGAGCCGCTTCTGGTTCAATGGGTGTCTGACAACCGATTCCACCTGGCTCGAACACGCCAGTCCATCCGTGATAGGCCGGCCAAGCCCCCTCTGACGAGAGGCCCCGGTGGATCCGCTGGTCATCACCATCGTCGTGGCCTACCTGCTCTCGATGCACGGCATCGCCTGGTGGGTGTCCAGGCGGATCCGCGACAATGAGGACTTCGCCCTGGCCGGCCGGCGGCTGGGTCCGCTGTTGTTGGCGGGAACGCTGGCCGCCACCGAGGTAGGGGGCGGCAGCTCCCTGGGGGTGGCCGAGAAGGCCTACGGCGAATGGGGGCTGTCGGCCTGCTGGTACGTGCTGGCCATGGCCATCAGCTTCGCATTGCTGGCCTTGGTGGCGCCCAGCCTGCGGGGCGCCATGGTCAAGACCGTGCCCGAGTTCTTCCGCAACCGCTATGGTCCGAAAAACGGCTTGGTGGCGGCGCTGATCATGATCTTCCCGCTGGTGGGCCTGACGGCCATCCAGCTGATGGCGTCTGCCACCATCCTGTCGGTGATGACGGGGCTTTCCTATACATTCTCGGCCATCATCGTCACCGTGCTGGTGACCGAGTACTCGATCCTGGGCGGCCTGTGGAGCGTCACCCTGACCGACGTGGTGCAGTGGGTCTGCATCGTACTGGGCTGCGCCCTGGTGATCCCCTACGCGCTGTCGGCCAGCGGCGGCTGGGAGTCGGTGGCCGCCAGCCTGCCGCCCGAGAAGCTCAGCCTGACGGAAGGGATCGGCTGGCCGGGGATCGCCGCCCTGGCAGTCATGTACTTCACCTCCTTCTCGGTGGGCCAGGAGGTGGTGCAGCGCTACTACGCCGCCCGTGACGCCAGGGCGGCGCGCACTGGCTCCCTGTTGGCCGCGGGGTTCTACGTGCTCTTTGCGCTCATCCCCGCGGTCATCGGCCTGCTGGCCTTTCACATGGTGCAGGCGGGCACGCTGGACGCCTCGCTGATCGAGGCCAACGGCGCGCGCTACGTGCTGCCCACCATGGCCGTGGCCGTGTTGCCCAGCGCCGTGGTCGGGCTGCTCTTCGCCGCGCTGATCTCCGCCACCATGTCCAGCGCCGACTCGGACCTGCTGGCGGCCGGCTCCATCTTCGCCAACGATCTCTACCGCCAGTACCTCAAGCCCCAGGCTACGGACGCCCAGGTGCTGCGCGCCACCAGGTGGGCCATGGCGTTTGTGGGCTTGCTGTCGCTGGCAGTGGCGCTGATGGACTGGAAGGACATGATCACGGTGCTGATGTTCGCCTTCGCCCTGCGGGCCGGAGGGGAGTTCGTGCCCTACGTGGCGGGCCACTACTGGCGGCGGGCCAGCGCGGTCAGCTCCATGGGCTCCATCCTGTGCGGCGCCAGTACGGTGCTGCTGTGGCGCGCGCGTTTCTTCGCCGACGCCTGGGGCCCGGGGGCCGCGCTGTGGCGGCTGCTGGGCGAGCCCGAGCTGGATCCGGCCCTGGCGGGTGTGACGGTGAACCTGGCGGTCTTCGTGTTGCTGACCTGGATTTTCCCCCGCCAGCGTTGATTGAAGATGCGTGCCTGACGCCCGTTTCTACGGCTGGGAAAGAGGCCCCGGCAGTTCGAAATACTCCCGCAGAATCGCCTCGGCCAGCTCCAGGGCCACCAGCTCGTGTCCGCGGCGGCTGGTGTGGCCGAAGTCGCCCGCGTAGTGGTCCACGAACAGGGCGTTGAAGCCCTCGCGGCGCAGGGCCTCGTCGAAGCGGTCCTTGTTCTCGACGAAGATGAGCCCGGGCTGCTCGGGCACGATGGCCTGCAGGGGTTCGATGGGGCGGGTGGGGTACTGGGTGATCACCAGCCGCCCCACATCGTTCATCACCTTCTCCACCACCACGGTGTGGGTGTAGAGGGTCAGCTCGTTGGGCGCTATCTCGGCCAGCACGGCCTTGGCCTTCTCCTCGTCGCCCTGCTGGCGGTAGTGCTTGGCCAGCAACACGTAGGGCTCGTGCTCGTCGTAGGGCCGGGCGTCCCAGGAGAACTCGGACTGCACGAACTCCTCTTCGGTGTCGATGGCCTGGCGCAGGGAGGCCACGGCCTGCTCGTGGCGATCCGTGGCCAGCTGCACCTTGGCCAGCTCCACGTAGGTGTGGCGCCGCGGGTCGATGGACAGGGAGTAGCGCAGCAGCTCCTCTGCCTCTTCATAGCGCTGCTGGCCGATCAGCATGGTGGCCATGTCGCAGGGGGTCTGGGGCGTGGGCTCGGCCGCCATGGAGGCGCGGAAGGCGGCCTCGGCCTCGTCGAAGCGCTTGGCCCCCTGGTAGTACTTGGCCAGCTCCAGGTAGGAGCGGGCGTTGGGCACGGCCCCCACCTGGCGCAGCAGCAGGAGCTCGATCTCGGGATCGCGATCCTCGTGGCCGAGCAGGCGCCGCATCCAGCGGTAGGTGCGATCGAAGGTGGGATACTTGTCCAGCGCGATGCGGTAGAGCTCCTCTTCCTTCTCGGGCATGAACATGTCGTGGTAGATGCGGCCCAGGTCCACGTAGAGGCGGGCGGATTCTTCGCGGGCCAGCCACTCCAGCAGCAGGGCTTCGGCCTCGGGGTACTTGCCCTGGCGGCGGTAGAGCTGGCCCAGGCGCAGGGCGTCTTCCGGGTCCTGGGTCTGTTGCAGGCGCTGCTGCATCCCCAGCTCTTGCTTGGCGAACTCCTCCTCCGTGGCGCGGCGATCCATCTCGGCCGCCAACGAGAAGCGGAAGTAGCGCACCATGCGGAACAGGCGCACGCGCTGCAGCAGCTGGCGGGCCTGGCTCTTGCCCTCGTAGCGGTTGATGTCGATGAAGCCTTTGAGGCCGTCGTTGATGCCCATCATGACGGTGACGATGTCGGGCTCGTAGCGCCGCAGGTTCTGGTCCAGGTTCTGCACGATCACCAGCGAGTCGATGCCCGGCAGGCCGCCGTTGATGACGTGGAACTTGCGACCCTGGCCGTACTGTTCCAGCAGGGACTCGAGCTGGTGCGGGTAGGCGTAGTCGCCCCCCAGGGCCGTGCTGGACTCGCCGAGGCAGAGCACGGTGATGGCGTCTTCGCCCTCGGCCGGGCGATTGGCCAGATCCTGCTTGATGGCGAAGCCGGCCCCCAGCAGGCGCAGAGCCAGCTCGGCCAGCAGCAGCATGGTGATGGTGCCGAGCAAGAGCGCGATCAAGCGCCCGGCGACGGTCCTCCTGTTGGCCATGGACAGGCTAGGCTTGCGGTTCGTAGGACGCGCTGCCCAGCTGACGGCGCAGCGCGACGCGCAGGTAGCCGAAGCCCATCAGGCCCAGCAGCATGCCGGCCCACAGGGCGTAGCGCAGATACCTGGCACCGGCGGGCGGCGGGGGGGCGCTGACGGTGGGGGTGGCGGCTTCGAGGGGGAGGACGTCGCTGGATGTCTGCTGGCTGCCTGTGGCCACGGCGGACGTGGCTTTCTCGTCCACCATCACCAGGGCCGGATCGCCGCTGGCGGTGCGCAGGACCACGCGAGCGGCGGCCTCGGGCCCGAGCGGCGCGCTGTAGGGCCCGTGCTGGACGCCCTGGCCGCCCTCGTTCACGAAAAAGCGCAGCTCGCCCGCGCGAGCGATGCTGGTCAGGCCGTGCCAGGTGCCGTCGTTGGCGATGTCGCCTTCGATGCTGCCGTCGTCGCGCAGCGGGATGGGTTCCTCTTTGACGCCGTCGAGGCTGACGGTGGGCGCGGCCAAGCGGCTGGCCGCGTCCTGGATCACGATCTCCACCGACATGCGCTCTGGCGGCACGGCCTCGGCCTCGGCTTGCTCGGCCTGTTCGGTTTGTTCGGCCTGTTCGGCCTGTTCGGCCTGTTCGGCCTGCTCGGCCTGTTCGGCCTGTTCGGCCTGTTCGGCCTGTTCGGCTTGCTCGGCTTGCGCCGGTTCGTTCTGTGCGAGAGCCGGCCCGCAGGCCAGCGCCAAGACCAGCGCGCCCAGGAGCGGTCGCTGCAGAGAGAGGTGTTTGGGGCGCATTGGTTTCATGGACGGCTGGGGGTGGGGGCGGACTCGGCATCCAGGATCCAGGCCAAGTCGCTGCCTGTGCGGAAAGCGGGGGGCCCGAGGGCCTGGTTTAACAAGTTCCGCACTGCCTGAAGGTCATCGATGTGCAGGAAAGCTTCGTGCAGCACCACGCTTTGGATCCCCAGGCCTTGCAAAGCCCGATCTCGTGCGCCGACCGCGACCCGATTCGCCGCACGCAGAGACGCCACTTCGTCGGCGTACTGCGTCAGGCCCAGCTGCTCGGCGCCGCCCGCGGCCGTCGCGATGTCGTCTCGCCGGTCCAGGGCCGCCACGCCCTGCACCAGGGGTTCCTGGGAGAGGGCTGGCGACATGCCCCTCATCAGCAGCGAGTAGGGCAGCGGCCGGCCATGGGCGCGCTGCCAGACCAGGTAGTGCCCGCGACAGGCCTGGGACAGCAGGCGGGGCGGCAGCTGCAGCAGGGCGCCATCACCGGGCAGCTGCTGCAGGATGGCCGGGGCGGTCACCGAGACCCTGGCATCGAAGGGGATCGCCGCGAATAGCGCCACATCGGCGCAGTGCAGCGCGGCGGCGCCGCCCAGGACGAGCCAGGACAGCCAGGGCCGGTGCGTGCGCTCGCCCTGCAGCAGGTCGCGCAGCGCCCAGGCTACAAGCAGACAGAGGCAGAGGCTGGCCAGCGCGATCCAGCGGAAGGGCAGTCGCATCAGCCCGAAGAGGGGCATGTGGGCCAGCAGCCAGTAGGGCAGCGGGACCGGATGCCCGGCCAGGGTGACGGGCGAGCCCGCGAAGTGCAGCAGCGGACCCAGCGCCAGCAGCAGGGAGGTCAGAGCCACGCCGTAGAACCACCAACGGCGGCGGGGCCAGCTCTGCTGCCCGCGCGCCAGCAGCCGGCGCAGCAGCGCCGCCAGGGTCAGAAAGACCAGCAGCGCCCCCAGGTACTGGGGCCGCACCAGCTCGCCGGAGGCCGCCACATGGGGGGATGGGCCCAGCCAGCCGGCGGGATCGGCGCACAGGGCGGACAACGCCGTGGGCCAGCTGCGCATGTACTCCAGCATGCTGGGCCCCCGAAAGATGTTACCGGCGTCCCGCAGCACGCGGGCGTAGACCAGGACTGGGCCCAGGGCCACCGCGCCTGCGCCCAGCCCCACCAGCAGAAAGACCCTTCTCCGCATGCGCAGCAGGCCCCAGGCCGCGGCGTAGATCAGCCAGAAGGCCCCGTAGTACCAGTTGCCGATGGCGCACAGCCCCCCCAGCGCGCCCGCCACCAGGGCCCAGCGGGGGCTGGCCCGCTCGGCGCAGCGCTCCAGGGCGTAGAGCGAGAGCACCAGCGGCCAGACCGCCAGGGTCTCGCTCTGACCCCCGGTGACCTGGCCCAGCAGGTAGGGGGAGAAGCCGAAGCACAGGCCGGCCACCCAGCCGGCACCCCAACTGCGGCAGACGTGGGCGGCCAGCAGCCAGGCGCAGAGCCCCGCCAGCCAGACTTGCAGCAGCAGTGCGACGTTGAAGGCGCCCGCCCGGCCCAGCAGGGGGGAGAGGGGGAGATACAGCGCGAAGCCAAGTGGATCGGGGTGCAGCAGCGCGCCGCCCTCGGGCCATGAGAGCTGGGGCGCCTGGCTCAGGGAAGCGCCCTGGCGCAGCGCCTGCTCCAGCCAGCCGTGCAGCCAGAGGTGATCGTAGACATCGGGCTGGTCGGGCAGGCCCAGCGCCTGGTCGCCGCCCAGCAGCGTCCAGGGGGCGTAGAGCAGCAGGGGGGCGGCCAGGGCCAGGGCGCCGGCCAGCAGCAGCGCGGCCGGGGGCCTGGGGGAGGGCTGCTGGGGGTGGGGGTGCATGGGAACTCGTGCTGCCGGGCTTGGTGCAAATCCGCAGGTCCCGTGCCCCGTTGGGGGCGGGAGGGCAAGGTGGGGGTGGGGGGCGCGGCTCCTCATGGGCTTGCGATGGTGGACAAACACCGCTCGAAACAGGAACCCGAAAGGGATAGCTGGTCTGGGACTTCGTATAGGATGGTGGCTTTCGATGCAGCTCGCGACGATAATGGAGTTTGGGGCGACGAGGGAGACCTACTGCAAGGTGCTCGATGACCTGATCGATCGGAACCGGAAGGTCACCAAGCGAGGGGGCTTCAGCCTCGGGGAGTCCTGTCAGGCCATCATGCTGGGCACAACGGACATCCTGCAGATCCAGTGCTTTGACGGGTTTTATCCCTTGTCGGAAATTGTGGGGAGCAGCGCGCACACCCACCGCCGGGCCATCGGCGTGCGCTGCATCGATCCCTGGAATCCAGTGCGCGATGGCAAGCAGGCCCACGATAGGCTGAGAGAGCCCAAGGCGGATTCGCCCGTATGGCTGAAAGACCTCGCCGACGTCCTCGGAGAGCGCGAGGACGCGCCTTTCCTGGGTGTCATCTACGGCAAGCTCTCGCCTTTCCCCGCGCTTTGTGCGCCCTTTGACGACACGCCGCTGGTGCGAAGGCTGAGCGACTACCTGCGCAAGCGGCCGCAGGTCTGGCAACGGGCTGTCGACTCGGTGGCGGACCAGATCCCGAAGGGAGATGGCTCCAGGCCCATGGTCGCCATCCTGGAGGGCCTCGACGCCGTGGAGCTGGTCCTGGTGGTGCGCTTCCTCCACCTAGAGCACTTGGTGGCCATCACGGAGACCCTGCGCCGCTTGGCGCTGGGCGAGCTCTGGTCTGCCAACAAGGCCATCGTGGATCGCGTCGAGGAGCTGCTCGGGCCGCTCGACGTGGACATGGTGGAATGCTGGAACCGTACGCCCCTGCTGGCAGACGTGGCTTCCACGGTCGGTGTGCCCGTGCGCATGGCGCCTGAGAAGGGGGACAATGGATCTGGCTTCCCCGTGGGACAGCCCAGCGAGGATGGTCGTTCCTGGCTGTTGGCGCAATGCCGTGACGATCTGCTGGAACGGCAGGTGGCGGCCTGGGCGGGGATCTTCGTGCGCTACGGGATCGCGCCTGGCTACGAGGACACGGCTCGCGTGCTGCTCGGCAGGAGCACCCCCAGGGAGCTTCTTCTGCCAGAGAGGGAGTCCAGCCACCTGTACCTGCTGGGCAGACGTCACGCCCTGGGGATCGAGATGGGCGAGCGCCCCTACGATCCTCACGAGGAAGCCTGGTGCGAGATGGGTTCCGACGCTGGCGCCGAGGGGACCGAGAGGCCCCCCTTCCGGAGCTGGACAGCTCGGCAGTTCCTCTCGCTCTTTTCGGTCCTGACTGGGGCCGAGGATGGGGAGTGCGATCCTCCGCTCGACCTGGACGGCGTCCGCACCTCCACAGAGCTCGCGCTGGCCATGAGAACACCCATCAGAGACCAGCGCTCCTGCGGCAAGCGCCAGAACATGGCGCTCCTGGTTGGCCTCCGCAAGCAGCTGCACAATGCGAGGAAGCGGACCGAGAGCCGCGCCAGCAAGGCCGAGGGCTGGATGCGCACATGGCTGGGGGGCACCAAAGAAGCGGGATTGCCCTACCCTCTGGTCAACGGCGTGGTGATCCTGCTCAACTCGGTGTTGGAGCACCTGGAATACGACCTCGACGGCTTCGTTGAGCTGCTGCATCCCCTGAACATCATCGTGGAATGGGCCAGGAGATACCAGAGCCTGTCGGAGCGAGACGCCTGGAACCTGCGTAAGACCTTCCAGCCCCTCGTCTCCGTGCGGCATTATATCGAGGTGCTCGAGCGGCTCGCTGCGCAGTTGGATCGCAAGTATCACCCCATCAGGTCCCTCTCCGCGACGCTGGCTTTCGACTGCTACGCTGGCTACCGCGCGGCACGGGGGGCGTTCAAGACCTACGTCAGCTCTTTGGTCAGGGCCCTGCCTCCGATGGCCGATGAGCCCCGCGACGACACCGGGGTTCCGCGGCGGCATGTGCTCGTCATGGACTCCCACGCCGCGATTCCGGCCGTCTCCCATACCGAGATCAGCGGCCCGGAGCTCTTACTCTTCTCAGTGAGTGGCCTGGCGATGTATCACCCGATCCACTGGGTGCCCGGTCATGAAGTCGGGCACGTGGCAGAGGACATGACACCCGTGAGGCCGCCAGCCCAGTTGCCAGGGGACGGGGCGTCCACTTTGGTCTACGAGGAGATGGTGGCGAGGATCGGGCACTTGATCGATGCCGCGGACTCCAGCCTGCGGGGGGAGGCCACCATCACCGATGCTTTCGACGAGGTGAAGCTGACACTGGACCAGTGGTATCCCACCGGCCCCGAGAACGAGGACACCCTGGGGAGTTCCTTCGCCATCGCGTTCGGTCCCATCATGAGCGAAGTGCTGGCGGACTTGGCGGGTTGGCGAGCCCTGCGGGTGAAGCAGGAGGAGAGGGACGCCACCCACGCCCGCTTCTGGTTCGTCTACGGCGCAGCACTCGTGCTGGGAGACGGCGACCTCTACGGCCAGGTCCCGCCGGGAACCAACTTTCTGGCCTTGGTGCTTCGCATCTACTTCGTGAGCTGGTTCCTGGAGTATCGTGACGCCGGGGGCGACTGGCGGCGGGAGCTGGTCGAGGTGCTCGAACATGCAGCCACTGGTAGGATCGACGATAGCGATCCCCGCAGGGAACGGCTCTGCCATCGACTGCGCTGCCTGCGGATCGATCTCTGCATCTCCAGCGCCTTGTGGGAACCCAACCTCAGCTCCTTGGCTGCGGAGCTCTCCAACGAGGAGAGCCTGTTCCCCGAAGATCCCTGCGACGAGAAGCTCAATCTCCTGGTCGACATGTGGGTGGAACTGATCGCCTTCCTGCACGAGCGAGCGGACGATCTGGCGATTGCGCCATGTTCAGCCGATCCGGAGGAACACGCGGACCGGGCCAGGATGCTCTACGACGAGTACATCAAGGAGCTGATGTCCGTTTGGGAGGACAACGACGGATCCCGGACCGGGCAGCGGGGAACGATCCCCTGGCCTCGGTGCATCCCGGGGCGCGCCCCCAAGGCCTTGCCGGATGACAGGACCTCAATCCAGCGTCTGATCGTCGAGGACGACAAGGATCGAGAAGAACGCTGGGAGCCAGCGAAGGACCTGTCCTGTCCCCGGGACCTCTACTGGATTCCGGACGATCTGCGCTGGAGCTGCGAAGCCGACCCGCTCGTCTCGCGGCGCGGATCCGTGATGTTCGTCTCTCAGACGGCCCGAAGCTGGTATCAGACCCTGACCATCGAGCTCATCCAGCGGATGCACGACGCTGGACGCGGGCGAACCCGCGATGACCTCGTCGCGTATCTCGTGCCCCCGGTGCAACTGCCCGGCACCGACGAGGGAGAGGCTGGCCTCTCCTGAACCGCCCGAGGGGGATCAGGGCTCAAGGAGCCGGAAAGTGGCCCAGTCAGCGCGCGGGCGTTGGTCTGTCAGCGTCTTCAGCGCCCTCTGCATGGCCGCGCCGGGATCCGGGGCCTGTGCAAGGGACTGGAAGAATGCCAGCGAGAAGGCTCGCGCCGTGTCGTCCTCCACGGGGCGGGTCGTGGCGACCACCGCCTGCGTGCCAGCGGCCACGAAGGCCTGGGCCATAGCGATGGACTCCACCTCGCTCTGCTGTGTGCGCCCGGTCTCGCAACCGGAGAGGATCACCATGCGCGGCGGGTCCGTCAGGGCCAGGACATCGGCCACGTTCAGCCCGCCATCCGCCAGCAGCAGCTCGCCGTCCAGCACCTCCTCCGAGTAGACACCGTGCCCCGCGTAGTGGAACACGTCCGCCCCGCTGATGGCCTCCAACACCGCCGCGCGTCCGGCCTCTCGCCCTTCCAACAGCCGGACCGAGACGCCAGCCGACGGTAGCTGACGCGCCAGCGAGCGTCCCTCTTGGCGGGCGTTCCGCAGGTCGCCCCTCGGATCCGCGACCAGCACAGCGGTCTGCAGGACGTGTAGTGGTGCCTGGGCCTCTCGCCCCAGATCCAGCGAGTGCGCCACGGGCCGCGCCAGGCCCAGAGGTTCGCCCAGAATCATGGCGGCGTGCAGGTCGAGCCCCCGCAGTGCGCCGGATGGCAGGAGCGTGATGCGCTCGGCCTCGGCCAGGTGGGCAGCGAAGGGGACCAGCAGGCGTTCCGCCAGGAACACTGGGTCGGACGCCAGATCCAGGGGCCCGATCTCCTTGTGGACGAGGCCCTGCGGGCCAGCGCAGAAGCCCTGCCAGCCATCGCGGGTCTCGAACCACGTCAGCTGCAGCTCTCCTGGCTGGGGAGGCCGGGCTTGATGCTCATCGCTGGCGCTGGCGTCAGTAAGCGTCGTGTCGAGGGACCTCTGTGCCTCCAGCGCCAGGCGACGCTGCGCCTGGTGGAGCTGCGCCAGCTCGGCGCCGCTCACCTGCCACTCCTGCGCTCTCGCCACCTCGTACTCGTCACGCGCGCGCAGGTAGCGCTCAAGCTGCCGCTCCCATGCCTGACGTTCCTCCCCCGTGAGGGAGCCCAGCCTCTGACCGAGGTTCAGGCCGAGCAGGAAGCGAGCTCGTGAGCGGCGGATGAGCTTCAGGGCCTCGTCAACACGCCCCTCGCCGAGCAGCAGCGCGACGTGCCTCTTCGTTGCATCCATTCTCTGGGAGAGGAAGGCGTCGCGCCCCAGGTGGATGGGCACCAGCAGGCTGTGCTCGTAGAGCAGGAGCTCGCAGCGTTCCCAGGCCGCGAGGGCCTCGGGCAGGCTGTCCAGCGCCTCCAGAGCCACGGCTTGCCCATAGAGCGCCTTCCACTCGAACTCGATCATGCCATTGCTGCGCGCCTCGTCCTCCAACTCGCGGTAGACCTGGAGGGCGTCCGCAGCCCGCCCCTGGCTCGCCAGGATCCTGCCCCGCAGATCCGAGAAGGAGCATTCGTTCAGCGCGGTCCTCTGCGCATAGAGCTGCTCGGCACGTGCCAGGTAGCGGTCAGCTTCGGGCAAGCTGCCCTCTTGCAGCAGGGCGAGGGCCATGTTCAGCATCACATGGAGTGGGAAACCGGGCCATGTCCGCTCGATGAAGACGGGATCGCAGTCCGACCTCAGCAGGGCCCGCACCTCCTGCAACAAGGAAACCGGATCGAGATCGATCCCCTGCGCCTCGGCTGCCAGCGCTCCCATGTCCACCCTCGACTCGTGGG
>CAYVQL010000290.1:0-14047 GCA_964454135.1 uncultured Enterobacterales bacterium
TCAGAGGTCCCCATGTCCCAGCATCCCCCCTTCCCGCCCCTCAAGAGCAAAGAAGACGTGGGATCCCCGCCGGGGGCTGGCGGCCCGGGTGGCGCTCCACCGCCGGGGGGGCCCGCGCCAGCGGGCGGCAGCGACCTCGACGAGGGCAAGATGTGGGCGCTGTTGTCCTACGCGTCCATGTTCCTGGGCTTTCCCGTGTTCATCGTGCCGCTGGCCATGCGCAACAACGAGTTCGCCGTCTACCACGCCCGCCAGGCCGCAACGATCTTCATCGGCTTCTTGCTGCTCTTCATGGCCTACTTCGTCCTCGCCTTCATCACCTGCGGCTTCGGGGCCATCCTCTTCCCGGTGATATTCCTCGCCTGGGTGCCCACCATCCACGGCATCATCCTGGCATCCAACGGCGAGCTGCAGGAGCCCGTGGGTCTCTTCGGCATGGGCGATCGACTCTTCGGGAGCATCACGGCCAACCAGTAGGGCCCCGACTCCCAGGTTTCAGTAGATCTGGGCCTGCCCGTACTGGTAGTAGGTGTGGTAACCTCGGTAGGAGGGGTAGTAGGTCCCCGCGTAGTAGTAGTCGAGATAGCCGTACCAATAGGTGAAATCAGGATCCGTGAAGTTGGCTTCGCCCCACCAGACGTAGTAGCCGTAGTAGCCGTACAGCCAAGAGGCGCCGTAACCGTAGTAGTCGCTGGTGTAGCCGTAGGTGTAGTAGAGCGGATCGCCGTAGCCGCAGGTGCCGTCATCGATGGCCTGGGTGGCGGTCAGGGTGACGTCGAAGATGAACTCGCAGTAGGAGCAGAGCTGGCTGACCGCCACTCCCGTCACGTCCCAGGCGTAGTCGCAGTTGTAGAGGCCAGGCAGCGGGGCGGTGTCGGCGATGAGCATGGTCTCCGTGCCCACCCAGCTGGAATAGCCCGTGCTCGGGTCCGTCTCGTCGACGTCGCCATCGCAGTCGTCGTCCACGCCGTTGCCGACAAACTCCGCGGCGTCGGGATTGGCCATGGCGTCTCCGTCGTCGCAGTCCAGGCCGTTGCCCACGTAACCGAGCTGGTCGCTGCAGGCCGTGATGAAGGCGCCCGGGTCGCCGAAGCCGTCGCCGTCGGCATCGACGTAGTAGGTGTCGCCGTCGACGGGATCGTTGTCGACGTCGCCATCGCAGTCGTCGTCCACGTCGTTGCAGCGCTCATCCGCCTCGGGGTGGACCCTGGGATCCGCATCGTCGCAGTCCTGATCGTCGCGCACGTAGCCTGACACGTCGCTGCACGCGTCCACGCAGTCGTCCGGATCGCCGTAGCCGTCGCCGTCGCTGTCGAAGCAGTAGGTGACGCCATCCACCGGATCGTTGTCGATGTCGCCGTCGCAGTCTTCGTCGTAGCCGTCGCAGTGTTCGTCGGCCCCCGGATGGACATCCGGATCCCCGTCGTCGCAGTCCACCTGCGTGGTGTAGCCGTCTCGATCGTCGTCTATGGGGACGTCGGTGTCGGCGTCGGCGTCGGCGTCCGTGTCGGTATCCGTGTCGGCGTCGGCGTCCGCATCGGCGTCGGCGTCGGCGTCGGCGTCGGCGTCCGTATCGGCATCCGCGTCAGCGTCGGCGTCGGCCTCGGGCGGATTCCCCGTGTCTTCCTTGCTGTCGCAGCCGCAGGCCAAGGCAAGCAGCAGAAAACTGATGATTGAGCCGCGCATCTTCCCTCCTGTTCAGGCTGGACTTCCGATCACGCCCCGGTTGGGCGCAGGAACTCCGCCCAGAATGGTACAGGACGCGGATGGGGCCTACAAGGCGGCCCTTGCCCTGGATCAGGGCTCGCGCTCCACCCAGGCCCGTGCCACTCGCACATCGGCATGGGCAGAGTACAGCGCCTCTGCGCGCGCCAGCAGTTCGAGCGCCTCGGCGCGCTGTCCCAGGTCCCAGCAGGTCATGGCCTCCAGGGCCAGCATCTGGGGGTATTCCTGCAGGGCGTAGCGCTTCATCGAAAGCAGCGCCAGCGCCTCGTCCAGGCGCCCTTCCTGGCGCAGCAGCTCCACCCGCCAAGCCCGTACCTGGATGTTCCTGGGGTTCTTGTCCAGGGCGCTGTCGATGCACCGCGTGGCGCCCTGCAGGTTGCCCAGGGCCAGCTCCAGGCGGGCCTCCACCAACATGCTGCGCACCATCGGCGGACCGCTCAGGCCGGCCAGCCAGAGGTGGAACTCGGCGTCGGCGAATTCGCCCCGGTCCAGTGCGAGGTCGGCCTTGAAGGCGTGCGCCGCGCTGGAGCGTGGGTAGACGGCCAGCGCCTGCCAGGCCGCCTCCTCGGCCGCGGCCAGATCGCCCACGCTGCGGTAGTCGTCCACCATGCCGAGCAGCAAGCCGAGATCGCGGCCGTCGCTCGTCCCCTCGTACAGGCGGCGCTGCCGCCGCAGCTCTGCGGCCCGTGCTCCCTCCCCGAGCGCCCGCAGCGTCTCTGCGTGCGCTTCGAGGCCATCCCGTTCGTAGTAGCGGGAGCCCAGGCCGAACTGGAAGGCGCTGGCGGCATCGACGTACTGGCCGAGATGACTCAGGACCAGACCGTGCAGAGCATGCAGGTCCGCGTCATCTGGGATAGCGTCCAATTCGTCGCGGATCGCGATGTTCGCGAGCCGGTATTGCTTCATTCGAATCGCGCGGAGGACCGCCGCTCCCGGCGCAGCGAAACCCGCACCGGCCAAGAGCCAGAGCCCCAGGGCCGAAATCACCAATCGCCATCGCAGCATGCGGGTTCCTCGAGGTTGCGGCGGCCAGCTAACTCCACGGCTATTCCATGGCAAAATCCCGTTCCCTGCTCCCGCTGCTCATGCTCGCTTCCTGCCCGGAGCCCGGCCCGCATGCCGGTCAGGACGCAGGCATCTCCCCAACGCCCCCCGAACCGGCAGAGGCGGTCGCAACCGGTCCTTCCCTGGTCCTCGTCACGCTCGACACCACGCGGGCCGACCACATGGGGGCCTACGGCTACGAGCACGCCCAGACACCGGCCTTCGATGAGCTCGCGAGCCAGGGAGTGCTCTTCGAGCGCGCCTACGGCACGACGCCCTTGACGATTCCCTCCCACTCCTCGATGTTCACGGGGCTCTACCCCACGCGGCACGGCGTGCACTCCAACGGCGACGCCGTGCTGGCCGAGCAGCTGACCACCCTGGCCGAGCTGCTGCAAGGGCAGGGGTACGCCACCGTGGCCGCGGTCAGCGCCTTCGTGACCACGCGTATCTGGTCTCTCGACCAAGGCTTCGACGCCTACTTCGACGACCTGGCAGCCGGCGACGGTCCGCGAGATCGCTGGAGCCGCGAGCGCCGCGCCGAGGCCGTGACCGACGATCTGCTGGCCTGGCTCGAGGCCCGCGATGCAGCCGAGGAACGCCCCTTTTTCATGTGGGCCCACTACTACGATCCCCACGCGCCCTACGCTCCCCCCCAGGCCTGGGCCCAGCGCTTCCCCGACCGGCCCTACGACGGCGAAATAGCCTATATGGACAGCCAGCTGGCCCGCCTGCGCGAAGCGGTGCAGGCCGCCACCGGCCAAGAGGGGGCCCATTGGCTCGTCATAGGCGACCACGGCGAGGCTACGGGGGGCGAGCACGGGGAGCAGAGCCACGGCATGTTCGTCTTCGATCCCACCATGCGCGTACCCTTCGTGCTGCGGCCAGCCCAGGCCCTGGCCGAAGGGCGCGTAGTGGAGGATCTGGCGGTCAGCGGTGCGGACGTCATGCCCACGGCCCTGGGTTTGCTGGGGTTCGAGGCGCCCGCTGGACTGGATGGCGTGGACCTCTCCCCCACGGCGCAGGGCGCGACCGTGGCACGACCGCCCGTCTACATGGAGTCGGAGACCCCCCTGCGCCGCTTCGGATACCACCCCGAAATCGCCATCGCCGAGGGCGATCTGAAGCTGATCGACACCCCGCACGCCATGCTCTTCGACCTGCAGGGCGACCCGAACGAGGAGAAGAACCTGCTGGACGAGCGGACCGAGGCGGCCGAGCGCCTGAGCGCATACGGCGACCAGGTGCTGCAGACCAGGGTCTCGATAGCCGACACCTCGCCAGCTCCGGAGGTCTTCGAGCAGCTGGCCGCCCTGGGCTATATCAGCTCCGGCATGGACGCCGGCGTCGAGACCCCCACAGTCGATGCAAAAGACAAGCTGGCCACCATCGCTCAGCTGGAGCAGGCGCGCCAGCTGGCCATGGGACCGAACAAGGCCAAAGAGGTGGAGGCCATCTACCGTCGCATCATCGAAGCCGATCCCGGCTTGGCCGAGGCCCGCATGGGCCTGGCCCGCGCCCTGGCTGCCCAGGGTCGCATGGAAGAGGCGGAGGCCACCTATCGCCAGGCTGTGGAGCTGCAGCCCGATTCCACCGTGCTGCGGGTCAACCTGGCCAACACCCTGGCGGCCCAGGGCCGGCAGCAAGAAGGTCTGGACCTGATGTTGTCCGTGCACGCCCAGGTGCCGGGAGACGAGGTGGCCCAGGTGGGAATCCTGCGCATGCTGACCGACCTGCAGCGCCTGGACGAGGCCCGGGAACACGGCGAGCGCTGGTTGACAGCGGATCCTGGCAACCACACGCTGGAAGCCCACCTGGGCGTGGTGCTGGCCAAGCAGGAGCAGTGGGAGCTGGCACACCCCCTGCTGGAAGCGAGCACGGCAGACGGCCTGCCGCGTCAGCTGGTCCATCCCCTGCTGGGGGAGTTCTACATGCGTGAGGGCCGCACGGGAAAGGCGCTGGAGCACCTGGCCATCGAGAGCGCGATCAATCCCCGGGATGCGGAGCTGCACCGCAAGCTGGCGCGCGGGCTGATGTCCCTGCGCCGCTGGGACGAGGCGGCCGCCGAATACGCCTTCATCTGCGAGCTCACCCCCGAGGACAACACGGCTCGCCTGGCCTGGGCGCAGGCGGTCTTCAACACGGCCGATTTCGAAGGCGCAGCCGAGATCCTGGCCCCTGCCCTGGCCGCGGCGCCGCAAGACGCCCAGACCCTGCTGCTGCACGCCAACATCCTGGCCAAGTTGGGCCGAAGCGAGGAGGCCAAGGCGGTCTTCGAGCGCGCCAAGGCCGCACGACAGCTGGAGCTACGTTAGCAGCCGTCGGCGAGCATGAGGGGTGCGTCCCAGCGTCGAGCCCGAGCCCTGGACGCACTGAACCCCCGCCCGCATGGGCGAGGGCTCATCGGGAACCTACGCGGCGCTGCTACTGAACGACGGCGGTGCCGTACTGCCAGTAGCTGTGGTAGCCCTTGTACTCGGGGTAGTAGCCGTAGTAGTCGCCGTAGTAGTAGTCGACGTAGCCGTAGGAATAAGTGAAGTTGCCGCCCGCGAAGGAGGCATCGCCCCACCACAGGTAGTAGCCGTAGTAGCCGTACAGCCAAGCGGGCCCGTAGCCGTAGTAGTCGTCGGTGTAGCCGTAGGTGTAGTTCAGCGGATCACCGTAGCCGCAGCTGCCGTCATCGACGGCCAGGGTGGCCGAGAGGGTGACGTCGAAGACGAACTCGCAGTAGGAGCAGAGCTGCTCGACCGGAGTTCCGGTCACGTCCCACTGGTACTCGCAGTTGTACATGCCCGCAGCTGGCATCGCGAAGCCGTAGGCGAACTCCTCGGAGCCTGCATAGGAAGTGTAGGGGTTGACGTCGCTGTCGGCGTCGGCGTCAGCGTCGGCGTCCGTATCGGCATCGGCGTCGGCGTCGGCGTCGGTGTCGGCGTCGGTGTCGGCGTCGGTGTCGGCGTCGGCATCGGCGTCGGCATCGGCCTCGTCGATACCAGTGTCATCCTTGCTGTCGCAAGCGGTGGCCAGCAGGCCTGCCAGGCTGAGTGCCAGGATCAGTTTCGGGTTCATGTCAGGTCTCCTTTCGGGGCGGGACGGTGGGCCGGACAATACTTGGTCCAGGCCGTAGGAGCAACAGGGTTTTTCACGCATGGACGCTTTTCGCGGGACAGCCCGGAGCGACGCGCCCGCCATTCTGAGAGACCGGTCTGCGCAAGCGCGCCTAGACCCTTGGGAATAATATCCCCCTGACATCCGCTTCTTGCCCGCTGGGCGCAGTTCAGATTTGAAGCCAAGCCAAAAAAAACCCGACCGCCTCGAACTCTTCCCCTGGATAGCGAACTTGCAGCAATTCTCCTCCATGCTGTCGGAAAATGCCCTGCGCAGGCCGCAACAGACCGCCCTGCGCTGCGACGAGCGCCGCAAGAGCTGGCAGGATCTGGTCCGCGACGTGGAATACGCGGCCTCCGCGCTGCGGCAGCAGGGCGTCGGAAGCGGCGAGCGGGTCGCCATCCTGGCTGAGACCAGCCTGTCCTGGGTGGAGATCTTCCTGGGTTGCCTGCGGATCGGGGCCTGCGCCGTGCCGCTCTCGAGCTGGGACGAAGCGGGGGCGCTGGGCCGCAAGCTGCGCGACGCCCGGCCCCGCCTGCTGGCAGCCTCTGCCGCCCAGCGATCCCTGCTGCGGCAGGCGCAGCAGCTGGGCGCGCGCCTACCTGAGCGCCGGCTGGCCCTGGATTTCCAAGCACCCGGCTGGGCCAGCTACCCCCAGGACGCCGACCTACCCCCGCTAGCAGCCACTACCACGGCGCCCGAAGCCGATGTCGACATCATCTACAGCTCGGGCACCACGGGTGAGCCCAAGGGCATCCGCCATTGTCTTCGCATGCGCGCCTTCCAGGCGCAACGCATGGGCCGCCTGGGCCTGGGGCCCGACGCCCGCTGCCTGCTGTCCACGCCGCTGTGCTCCAACACCACGCTGACAGCCTTGTTGCCCACCCTGGTCCTGGGCGGCTGCGCCCTGCTGATGCCGCGCTTCGACGTCCGCGGTTTCCTCGAGCGTTGCGCGCGCTGGCGAGCCACCCACGCCATGCTGGTGCCCGTGCAGCTGCAGCGCCTGCTGGCCCTGCCGGATCTTGGCGACCTGTCCAGCCTGCAAACCTGCTTCTGCACCTCGGCCCCCCTCTCCCTGCCCCTCAAGCGCCAGATCCTGGCTCGCTGGCCCGGTCGCCTGGTGGAGATCTACGGCCAGACCGAGGGCGGCTGCACCACCCTGCTGGACCTGAGCGCTTATCCGGACAAGCTGCACACCGTAGGGCGCCCAGCGGCAGGCGTGCAGGTGCGCATCCTGGATCCCCAGGGTCGCCCCCTGCCCGCAGGGCCCGCCGGAGAGGTGGCCCGTCGCGCGCCCCGCAAGAAGAGCGGCAACCACGAACGCCCCGCCCAGACCGAGCGGAACACCTGGCGCGATCCCCAGGGCCGCGTCTTCTACCGCACGGGCGACCTGGGGCGCCTGGACGAAGACGGCTTCCTGGAGCTGACCGGCCGCACCAGCGAGGTGATCATCTCCGGAGGCTTCAACGTGCACGCCGGCGACCTGGAGCGCACGCTGGCGGAGCACCCCGCAGTGGCGCAGGTGGCCGTGGTGGGCGTGCCCAGCCCGCGCTGGGGCGAGAGCCCCGTGGCAGTGGTGGTATTGCGAGATCCCCACGCCAGCGATGAGGACACGCTGCGGACCTGGGCCAATGCCCGGCTGGGAAAGACGCAGCGCCTGGCAGCGGTCGTGCTGCGCCCCGAGCTGCCGCGCAACGCCATCGGCAAGGCGGACAAGCGACGCCTGGCCGCCGAGCTGCAGGGGCTCTTGCAGCGCTACGATGGAGAATTCCCCCGACTGTCGGAGAAGGCATGAGCCGCCTACGAGTTCGCACCTGTCTGACGGCCGCCCTGGCCATGGCCTGGCCGGCAGCGGCCGGGGACCTCTCCGACTACGGCGTCGCCACCAGCTCCTCCATCTTGCGCAAGAGCGGACTGCTGCTGCTGCCCGCCGAGGTCGCCGGCGGCCGAGCGCTCATTCCCCCGCTGGTAGGACAGGGCCCACTGCCGGCTCAGCTGCTGGCCTCCACCGGCACCCTGGACCTGGCCGGCGATCCCAGCCAGGCCACGGCCGAGCTCAGCTGGGATTGCGGCGGCGCCATCCCGGCTGCGGCGCTGCCTATCACCGGCAGCCCCATGCCCGCCGCCGGATCGGCCCTGGTGCTGGTGGGCCAGGACCACAAGAACATGCTCAGCTGGCATCCCGTCCGCGAGATCCGCACCAGTTGGGGCGCCAACTGCGAGCGCGATCCGCTCGGGCTGCGGCGGGAATCCGCCACCGCCTACCAGGCCAGCGGCTTCGACACCCGCTTCTTCGTGGCGCGCTGGCAGGCTGCGAACACCAGCGCCGCCAGCCAGGGCTGTCCTGTTCGCGGGGCCTTCAGCGCCGGATTCCTGGGCACGGACGACGCCTGTCTCACCGCGCTGGCCCGCCACCTGGACTGCGACGGCATGCCCGACAGCAGCGCCAGCGATCCCGCCCTGCCCGCGCTGCGCGGCGTGCTGCAGCTGCGCGACGGCAGCGCGCAAGAGCACTGGCTGATCTTCGACGCGCAGGGCTACGAGTCCACGGGCTTCGCCGCCGTGCCCTGGCAGCCGGGGCTGGGCTTGGACCGCCATGGGATCCATGTTGTGTACTACAAGGGTTGCTAGCCCCCAGCCCTCCCAGGCGCCTCGGCTCCCCCCGTGCTAGCTTCCTCTCCTCGCACTCTCGTCAAGCCGCCAAGGAGCCCGCCATGAGAGACCGAGAGCCGCTCGCCCTCGCCTTTGTGGCCCTGCTGGCCGCCGCCTGCGGCCCGGATCCCACCAACGACCTCGACAATGACGGCTACCGCATCTGGGAGGACTGCGACGACGCCAACGCGCAGGTGCATCCCTACGCGGAAGAGGTCTGCGACGGCATCGACAACGACTGCGACGAGCTGATCGACGAAGAGGACGCGACCGATCCCAGCGCCTGGTACATGGACTACGACGGCGACGGCTTCGGCTCCGCCGACTACGCGCTGTGGGCCTGCGACCAACCCCGCGGCTACATCGCGGACAGCTCCGACTGCGACGACGGCGATGGCTACAACCACCCCGAGGCCGACGAGCGCTGCGACGGCGTGGACAACGACTGCGACGACGAGGTCGACGAGGACGACGCCGCCGACGCCAGCACCTGGTATCCGGACGCCGACGGCGACGGCTACGGCGATCCCGACAGCGGCCTGGTCGCCTGCTCCCAGCCCAAGGGCTACCTGGACGAAGCCAGCGACTGCGACGACGACGACGCCAGCCTCTATCCAGGCGCTGACGAGGCCTGCGACCGGATCGACAACGACTGCGACGGCCAGATCGACGAAGATTTCGATGCCGATGGCGACGGTTACGCCTCGGCCGACGAGTGCAAGGACGGGCTGGACTGCGACGACGACGACGCCAACGACAACCCGGACGCCGACGAGCGCTGCGACGGGGAGGACAACGACTGCGACGGAACGATCGACGAGGAGCTGGCGCTCTGCGGGCAACAGATCCTGGGCGAGGGCATGGCCAAGCTGGTGGGCGAGGCCGACGGCGACTGCGCCGGAGCCGCCCTCTCTTCCGGCGACGTGGACGGCGACGGGCTGAACGATCTGCTGATAGGCGCCTGGGGCGCCGACGGCGGGGCCAGCGCCTCGGGCGCGGCCTACCTGCTGCTGGCCAGCGGGCTCACGAAGAAGACCGGCGAGCGTGACCTGTCCACGGCCGAGGCCGTCCTGCTGGGTGAAAACGGCAGCGACTACGCTGGCGCCAGCGTGGCTGCCGACGGCGACGCAGACGGCGACGGCTACCACGACCTGCTCGTGGGCGCCTGGGGTCACGACGGCAGCGGCAGCGCCGCCGGCGCGGCCTACCTGGCCCTGGGACCCATCAGCGGCAGCGTGAGCCTTACCCAGGCCGAGGCCCAGCTGCTGGGGGAGCAGACGCACGACAACGCCGGCAGCAGCCTCGCCTGGGCAGGCGACCTGGACGGCGACGGCCAGCACGAGCTGCTGATAGGCGCGCCCGGCTACCCCGCTGGCGAGGACCAGGGCGCCGCCTACCTGCTCTACGGCCCCCAGAGCGGCGCGCGCGAGCTGGCCAGCGACGATCTCCTGCTCAGCGGCGAGCAGGCCGCCCGCCAGCTGGGCCAAGCCGTCTCAGGGGCGGGCGACACCGACGGCGACGGCTTCGACGACCTGCTGGTGGGCGCACCCGGCGCCGGTGAGAGCGGCAGCCTGCACGGCGCCGCCTACCTGCTGCTGGGACCCGACGGCGTGGGGCGGGCGGAGCTCTCCGGCGAGGGCGCCGGAGACGGCGCCGGATCGGCCGTGGCCGCAGCCGGCGACGTGGACGCCGATGGCTACGGCGACCTGCTTGTGGGGGCGGCCGACGAGGAGTCCGGGGGCAGCGCCGCCGGCGCCGCCTACCTGCTGCTGGGCCCGCTGTCCGGCTCCACCGACCTGGCCGCTGCGCAGGCCAAGCTCAAGGGAGAGGCCGACGACGATCGCGCCGGCTGCAGCGTGGCGGGTCTGGGAGACATCGACGGCGACGGCTGGGACGACATCGCCGTGGGAGCCGAGCAGGAGAGCGCCACGTATTCCATGGCTGGCGCCACCTACCTGCTGCTGGGCCCCGTCAGCGGCAGCCTGAGCCTGGCGGACGCCCATGGCAAGCTGCAAGGCGAGGCAGCCGGCGACCGGGCGGGTCGCGCCATCTCCCCGTCGGGTGATCTCGACGCCGACGGCTTCGCGGATTTCCTGGTGGGAGCCACCTATGAAGACGCGGGCGGCTCGTCGGCGGGCGCGGCCTATCTCTTGTTGGGCGAGCGGATGTAGCCGGGGCGTAGCGCCCCTTCGCAGGAGGACAGAACCATGAGGCCTGAATCCTCACTCACCCTGGTCGCGATGTTGCTGGTCGCCTGCGGCGGCTCCAAGGAGATCGGCTACGTCGACGCCGACTTCGACGGCTACGCGGGCCAGTCGGACTGCGACGACAACGATCCCGAGGTCCACCCAGGGGTATACGAGTGGTGCAACGGCAAGGACGACGACTGCGACGGCACCGTGGACGAAGACCCTGTCAACGGCACCACCTGGTACGTCGACCTGGACGACGACGGCTACGGCATCAGCAGCTACAGTCTCGCCGCCTGCGAGCAGCCCGATGGCTACGCCTCGGAGCCGGAGGACTGCGACGATCTGCGCGCCGACAGCAACCCCGCGGCCGACGAGCTCTGTGACGGCGTGGACAACGACTGCGACGACGAGATCGACGAGGACGACGCCGCCGATGCCCTGACCTGGTACGCAGACAAGGATGGCGACGGCTACGGCGATCCCACCGACACCACCGTGGCCTGCCAGCCCCCCAGCGGCTACGTCGAGGACGGCACGGACTGCGACGACTACCGCGACTACTACCACCCCGCCGCCCTGTGGTACGCCGACGGCGACGGCGACGGCTACGGCGATCCCGCCAGCGAGGTCCAGGCCTGCGAGCCGCCCGACGACCACGTGGCCGACGGCACGGACTGCGACGACACGCGCGACGACATCCACCCGCAGGCTGACGAGATCTGCGACGCCGTGGACAACGACTGCGACGAAGATCTGGACGAGGGCTTCGCGCGCTGCGGCGAGTACGGCATGGCCAACGCCGATGCCAGCTTCATCGGCGAGTCCGCCGGCGACTTCGCCGGCTGCAACGTCGCCGCTGCAGGCGACGTCGATGACGACGGCCACGACGACATCCTGGTGGGGGCCGACCACGAGAGCACGGTGGGCAACGACGCCGGTGCCGCCTACCTGCTGCTGGGCCCCATCAGCGGCACCCACTCCCTGTCCTCGGCCGACGCCAGCTTCAGGGGCGAGGCCTCCAGCGACTACGCCGGCTTCGCCCTCTCCTCGGCCGGAGACGTCGACGCCGATGGCCACGACGACCTGCTGATTGGCGCCTACTTGGCCGACGCTGGCGGCAACTCCTCCGGCGCCGTCTACCTGGTGATGGGCCCCGTCAGCGGTGAGCTGGGCTTGAGCGCGGCCGACGCCCGGCTGATAGGCGAGGTCTCGGGCGACAACGCCGGCTACAGCGTGGCCGGCGCCGGCGACGTGGACGGCGACGGCCACGACGACATGCTGGTGGGGGCCAAGAACAGCGACGCGGCGGGAAGCTACGCCGGAGCCGCCTACCTGGTGGACGGTCCGACCAGCGGCGACGTGGCGCTCTCCGCGGCCTTTGGCCGCTACCTGGGCGAGAGCGAGGGCGACTACGCCGGCACCTGCGTAGCTGGCGCAGGGGACGTGGATGGCGACGGCCTGGCCGACCTGCTGGTTGGCGCGCCCCAGGCCGGCGGCAGCACCGCGGGTGCGGCCTACCTGCTGCTGGGCCCGGCCGAGGGCGAAATCGACCTGTCCGACGCCGACGCCGAGCTGGGCGGCGAGGGCGCCAACGACGCGGCCGGCTGCGCCGTGGCCGGGGCCGGCGATGTGGATCGCGACGGCTACGACGACGTGTTGGTGGGCGCTACGGGCGAAGATGGCGCGGGCAGCGATGCCGGCGCCGCCTACCTGCTGCTGGGCCCGCTGGGCCTGGGCGACGGCCTGCAGGACGCCCAGGCCATGCTGACCGGCGAGGACGCCGGCGACGAGGCCGGCGAGCGCCTGGCCGCCGGTGGCGACCTGAACGACGACAGCTACGACGACCTGCTGATCTCGGCCGTCAGCGCCAGCTCCAATGCCGGTGCCGTGTACCTGGTGTTGGGGCCTGTGACCGGAGAGATCAGCCTCTCCAACGCCCAGTGGAAGCTCACGGGCGATGCCAGCGGCGACTACGCGGGCTACGGCGCTTCGGCCGCCGGCGACATCGACGCCGATGGCTACGGCGACCTGCTGGTGGGCGCCATGAAGAGCGACACCGGTGGCACCGACGCGGGGGCGGCCTACCTGTTCCTGGGCAGTGACCTGCGTTGAGGCCGATTGCTTGACCACGGGGGACGGAGTGGACTAAACTTGGTTTAGTCCACTTCCCGGAGGTCTTCATGCACCAGGTGAACATACACGAAGCCAAGACGCATCTGTCGCGCCTGGTGGAGCGGGCGGCCGCGGGCGAGGAGATCATCATCGCCAAGGCGGGCAAGCCCCAGGCGCGTCTCGTGCCCCTCGTCCCCAAGCGCAAACCACGCGTCTTGGGTCTGTTCGAAGGGCAACATTACTATATGGCGCCCGATTTCGATGAGCTGCCGGCGGACATGGCCACGGCCTTCGAGGGGGAAGAGCTTTGAGGCTGCTGCTGGATACTCACGTGCTGCTGTGGGCCTTCATGGAGCCGCAACGAATTCCGCAGAAGGCCGCCCGCCAGATGATCGCCCCTGAAAACGAAGTCCTCGCCAGCGCAGTCTCGGCCTGGGAGATCGCAATCAAGCAGTCCGTGGGCATGCTGGAGCTGCCCGGTCCGGCGCATGAGTGGTTGCCTATGGCCTGCGAGGCGGCGCAGATCGACTGGATCGACATCACGCCCATGGACGCCCTGCGCGTCAGCCAGCTGCCCTGGCACCACCGCGATCCCTTCGACCGGCTGCTGGTGGCCCAGACGCAGCGCGGCCTGACGCTGGTGACCCACGACAAGACCCTGCGCAGGTACGAGATTCCGATCCTGCTCGTCTGAGCCTCAGAAGACGGCCAGCGCCACCAGCCCGGGCCCGGCTTCGGTCCATCCTGGAGCCAGGTGCAGGGCCAGCGCCCGGCGCTCGGCCCCCTCTTGTTCCCGTCGTCCGTAGTCGTCCAGCTCATCGAGATCGTCCAGATCATCGTCGAAGCGCATATTGGGGGTTCCGCGCCTTCTCTTTACGACATTTGCGACCAGCTGCCCGAGGCCCGCGGCGTAGGAGCAGCCGTACAGGCCCAGGAAGACCTCGGGGCTGTTGATGGCGAAGAGCGACATGGTCCCGCCGAGCAACAGGCCCAGGCTGACGGCCCCTCCAATCCCGCGCTGCTGGTAGCCCATCATGCGCAGGCCCCTCGCGCCGCGAATCCCGCCCGCGGCCAGGAAGACGGGGGGCAGCAGCCCGAGGTAGATGCCGGGACCGCCCATCGAGGCCATGGCGAACTCGGCGGGCATCCCGATGGCGCCGATCGGGCTCGGTCATCCTTGCGGCCAACCGATGCATTGCCAAGGTTGAAAGCCGATT
>CAYVQL010000291.1:0-14033 GCA_964454135.1 uncultured Enterobacterales bacterium
GGCCCCGGTCTCGCGCTCGGCGGTGGCTCCTTCGCAGTCGTCGTCGAGGCGGGCGCAGTACTCGTCGGCGTCGGGGTGGATGCGGGCGTCGCCGTCGTCGCAGTCGCCGGGCTCCGCGCTGTAGTCGCTGGGCTGCGTGCAGGCCTGCGTCGTGCCGTGGGTCAGGCCGTAGCCGTCGCCGTCGCCGTCGTAGTGCCAGGTGGCTGCGTCGCTGGACTCGTACTCGTCGGTCTCGCCGTTGCAGTCGTTGTCGACGCCATCGCAGATCTCCTCGGCGTCGGGGTTGACCGCGGCGTCGCCGTCGTCGCAGTCGCCGGCCTGCTCGGCGTAGCCCACCGGCTGCTCGCAGTCCTCGCGGGTGCTCTTGTCGAGCCCGTAGCCGTCGCCGTCTACGTCGCGATACCAGGTGGTAGCGTCGTTGGCCTCCTCGTCGGTCTCGCCGTCGCAGTCGTTGTCGGCCCCGTCGCAGACCTCTTCTTCGCTGGGATTGCTGCCGGCGTCCATGTCGTCGCAGTCGCTGGCGTCGTCGGTGTAGCCGGGGGGCGCCTCGCAAGCGGTGGTCGTGGCGTCGGGGTTGCCGTAGCCGTCTCCGTCGTCGTCTGCGTAGAAGGTGGCGGTCACGTCCTCGTCGGCCTGGTCGTCGCAGTCGTTGTCGATGCCGTCGCAGAGCTCCTCGGCGCCTGGGTGGGCGCTGCTGTCGCCGTCGTCGCAGTCCTGGTCGTCCTGCACCCAGCCGCTGCCCGGATCGCAGCTCTCTAGCGTGCTGGCGGCGTCGCCGTAGCCGTCTCCGTCGGCATCGGCGTACCACAGGTCCGTGCCATCCTCGTCGGTCTCGCCGTCGCAGTCATTGTCCTGGCCGTCGCAGATCTCCTCGGCGTCCGGGTGCACCGAGGGATCGCTGTCGTCGCAGTCCACGTCTGAGCGGTAGCCGTCCAGGTCAGCGTCCTGGGTGTTGCTGCCGCCCCCCGAGGGCTTGTCTTCTTCGCCCTCGGTGTCGCAGCCTGTGGCCAGCAGGAACAAGGCGAGCATGAACACGGGTTTGCGCATCGTGCGAATCCTCGTTGGGGAAGTACCGATCGTATCACCTGCCGGCGGGCCCGGGTTCGGCGGACTCCGGCGGGTCAGCTGCCAGGATGTCGGGAAGCTGCAGGCCGCAGGCCTGGTAGCCCTGGCGCAGGGTCTCCAGCAGCGCTCGGCTCTCGGGGCTGCCCAGCGAGCGGCTGGCGGCCGCCTGGGCGATGGACGCTTCGTCGGGCAGGGGCTGCCTGGGGGCGACGGCGCGGATCTCGGCGACCATGAAGGTGAAGAGCACCCGCAGCTGACGCACCGGCCGGGGATCCGGGAAGTAGCGCTCGCTATCGTCCGGGGTGGGCTCGCGCTGATCGTAGACGCCGGCGAAGCTGTTGGGATCCGAGTGGAGCAGCAGATCGATCAGCTCGTCGGGGGAAAGATCCTGGTCGCCGTCGGCGTCGATCTTGCGGTAGTCGACCGCCACCGGGGAGGAGCCGGAGAGCTCGTCGTCGCTGACCCGCCCGTCGTGGTCCTGGTCCAGAACGCCCCGCGCGGGCTCGATGGCGCCGGAGTAGGTCCAGCGCCCCAGAGCCAGCCAGCAGGCCGGGATGGAGGCCACCAGCAACAGCGCTGCGATGCGTGGAGCCGCGCGCTTCATTGCGCCCCCCAGTAGCCCTTGTCCTGGATCACCCGGCGCTGCTCGTCGCTGATGGGCGCGGCCTCGATCTGGGGCTGGGCCAGGCCGGCCGCCCAGTCCGCCAGCTGCTGGCGCATGGCCTCGCGCTGCTGCGGGTCGAGCCCGGCGGAGGCCGAAAAGGCGGGGCCGTCCAGGCGGGTGGTGCGCAGCATGTCGGCCAGGTAGGGGGAGTCGGCGCCGATGCCGGTGAAGCTCACGCGGCCCTGGGGCGTGCGCAGGGAGACGCCGCGGAACATGGTCTGAGAGAAGACCGCCTGGCGGGGCTGCAGCGGCTGGCCCTCCAGCAGGGGTCGCAGCGAGCGCCCGCGGATGCCTGCGGGGGGCTGGGCGTCGATCAGATCCAGCAGCGTGGGCAGCAGGTCGGACAGGTCCCAGAGCCCGACCTCGCGCCGGCCCTTGGCGAAGCCACCCGGCGGGCGGATCATCAGGGGCACGCGCAGCGCGATGTCCGAGAGCGTGTAGCGGTGGTTGAAGATGCCGTCCTCGCCCAGCTCCTCTCCGTGGTCGGCCAGCACGATCACGTAGCTGTCGTCCAGGTGTCCGCGCTCCTCCAGCGCGGCCATGAAGAGCCCGAAGTGGGCGTCGGCGTACATGGCAGCCCCGTCGTAGACCCCACGGATGAAGGCCACGTCTTCGTCCGTGAAGCGCTGGGCTCGGGCGTCGCGCTGGCTGGCGTAGCGTGCGATGCGGGCCCGTTCTTCGGCGCCGCGGATGCGCAGGGCCTGAAAGTCGAACAGGTCCTCGGGGCGGTGGTTGGGGAAGAGGTGGCCGTCCGCCACCAGCAGGGTGCCCAGGTTGCCCCGCGAGACGTGCTGCGCGTGGCCCTGGTAGGTGTTTTCCACCAGGGCGAAGCCGTAGGGCGCCGGCTTCAGGTAGCGGTGGTGCGTGTCGTAGCCGTGCAGGAAAAGCAAGAAGGGACGTTCGGGATCGGCGTCGTCGAGCCAGGCCAGGGCGTCAGGCACGCTGTGGTAGAGGCTGCCCCAGGGA
The DNA here is from genome assembly GCA_964454135.1 of uncultured Enterobacterales bacterium. GTDB lineage: Bacteria > Myxococcota_A > UBA796 > UBA796 > JAFGLY01 > CAYVQL01. Next base: position 2,696 of record CAYVQL010000291.1, read on the forward strand.
GCCGAGGACACCCAGCTGTCGAAGCCGCGGCCCAGACCGAAGGCCTCGGTCATGTGGCCGCCGCCCACGGCGGCGCCGCTCTGGTAGCCGTAGTGACCCAGGACCTCGGCAAGGGTGGGCGGGCCCTCGGCCAGGGCGAAGGAGTCGAAGATCGGGCCGGTCTCGGTGGCATAGAGGCTGGTGAAGAGGGCGGCGTGGCTGTAGAGCGTCTCGTTGGCCAGGGCGTAGGCTTGCTCGAAGACGAGCGCCTCGGAGGCGAAGCGGTCCAGGTTGGGGGTCAGCCCCTGCTGGTTGCCGTAGGCGCCCAGACGGTCCGCCCGCAAGGTGTCCAGGCAGACCAGCACGAAGTCGGGACGGCCCACGGGCTCGGAGCTGCAGGCGGCCAGCAGCAGCAGGAGCGAGGATCGCAGGAGCTTGAGCACGGGCAGTGCAGTAATCGAGGGGGCCTGGGCGAGCCATGGCGCTATGGCAGGGACGCCGCCGGAGGGCCTCAGTCCGCAGATCCCAGCAGCGAGGGATCCGGTTCGAAGGCCACGTCCCAGCGTGCCGGGACCAGCAGGGGCTGCAAGTTCTGGGCGTGCCGCAGGATGGACGTGGGCCGCTGCTGGCGCCAGAAGCGGCCCAGGCCCGGAATATGGGCCGCGCCGCAGCCCATGCCCAGGCTGCGCCGGATGGCACGCAGGACCGCCACCAGCTCGGCGCGATCCAGGCCACCCAAGCGAGCGACAGGGGCGGGCTGCAGGCCCGGGATGGGGGCGGTCAAGGCCTGCTTGAGCTCGCGGGCCGGCCGGAAGCGGATGCTGTGGGTGTGATCGGCGGGCAGGGGGGTGACCTGACCGCTCCCTGAACCCAGGCCCAGGCCGGGCTGGATGCGGAAGTCGCCGAAGCCGGCCAGCTGCAGCAGGCCGTACTTGCGGAGGTGGGCGCCCAGGCCGCTGCCCACGCGCGCCAGGATCTGCCCGGGCTCGTCTTCCCCCAGGATCTGGCTCACATCATTCAGCAGCGCCTGGGGATCGGCCGGAGGTCGGCGCAGGAGCGTGACGCCGCTCTGGCGCTTGCGTGGGTAGAGGGGGATGCCGCTGCCCAGGAATCCCAGCCCTTCGCCGCGCAGCTGGGCCAGCTCTTCGACGCTGGTGACCGCCAGGGGGAAGCGCCAGTTGGCCAGGCGGGGCGTGGCCAGCCGCTCGGGCCGCCCGCGGGCCTCGAGCACGCGGTTGAGAAAGGTCCAGAAGGCCTCGTCCAGCCAGTCCTCCCGCCGTCGCGGTTGGAAGGTCCAGCGTCTGGATCCCACCAGCAGCGCCAGCTCGACGGGATCCTCCCCGCCCAGCACCAGCCTGTCCGCGCCAAAGGCCCGCGGCGCCAGCTCGCGCACGATGAAGAAGAGCCGCTGGATGTCATTGGGCTCGGCCCAGCCGCGCACGCTGAGCCAGCGGGCCTCTCCCTGGCTCTCCTTGTCCTCGATCCAGCGCTCGGCGCGGGCCAGGAGCATGGCCAGGTCCATGGCCTGGGCCGTCTTCCTGGCGATGGGGGGCGTCTCGTCGGTGGCTGGAGGATCGGATCCGGTCGCTGCGGCCTGGCCAGCTTCTGACGGGCCCAGATCCTCCCAGCGCTGGCGACGCCGTTGCCGGGCCCGGAACCAGAGGCCCAGGGCGAGCAGCAGGCAGGCGATGGCGGCGCAGGTCAGCAGCGGCATGGCGGGGATGATAACAGGGCGTCCGACCTGGCAGCGCCTCGAGCTTGCACGAGCCGCCTGTCCGGGCGGTCAGGCCGGCGCCGCGCTCAGTCGCTGACAGGTTGCGGGCCTCGCAGTCCTGCCGGCTCACCTCCACCTGGCCCAGCACCGCCACGCCTCCCTTGCGCCCTCGGGGCCTGTGCGCCCGCCTTCAGATAGCTCCCCAACAGCAGTACGACCTGCTGGATGTAGGGCTCTTCCTCGATTCCAGCGGGGTGGTGCAGCACGTACCGGTGGGCCAGGGCCTCGCAGACCTCTACCAGCAGCCAGGCCGTGACGCGCGGCTGTGGCAGGTCCAGATCGGGCACGGCGCCCAGCAAGCTGGCCACCTGCTCGGTCATCAGGTCGGTGGCCTGGCGCATGCGCTGACGCAGCTCGGGCGGCCAGGGGGTCTCGTCGAAGAGCACCTGGTGCAGGCGCGGCGTGGCTGTGTGCAGGGCCAGCATGGCGCGGAAGACGCGCTCCAGGAACTCATCCAGCTGATCCGCATGGCGAGGCGCGCCGCCCAGCAGGCCCGCCAGCTTGGACATGGCCTCGCTCATGTGGCGCATGGCCAGCTCGGTCAGGATGGCGTCTTTGTTGGGGAAGTACTGGTAGAGCGTGCCCACGGACACCCCGGCGCGCGCCGCGATGCGGTTGGTGGTCCCGGCGGCGTAGCCCTTCTGTTCGAAAACCTGAGCAGCCCCCTGCAGGATCTGCTCCACGGTGAAGCGCGAGCGCGCTTGACTTGGCTTTCTACGCCTGTTCTGCGGTTTCTTCCTTGGCATGGGAGCTGGACCTCGAAAGCGAGTGGTCAGGAGGTGAGTAATTGCTCATATTCATGACAGAGCCCTGACGCCAAGAGGAGTATTCGAATGCGTAGCTGGTTCCCGCTCATCGCCGTGCTGGCCTATTTCGCCCTGGTGCTGGCGCTGCCGCTGGCCGTGGCCGCGCTGCGCCATGGTTGCTGGGCCATGACCTTCCACCGACAGACCCGGCCCTGGCAGCGCGTCATGGCGTTGGCCTTCGCCCTGCTCCTGCTGGGCGTGCCCACCTGGGGCCTGCTGCTGGGCCTGTGCGGTCCCGCGGCGCTGGGCGTCTGGGATGCGCCGTCCGCCGTGGGGGTCATCGGGGCCGTGCTGGCCCTGGGTGGCACCATGCTGACCCTGGCGGCCCAGTGGCGCATGGGGGCCTCGTGGCGCATCGGCCTCGACGATCGGCCCACCGCGCTGGTGACGACGGGGCTCTATCGCTGGATGCGCAACCCCATCTTCACGGGCATGCTGCTCAGCCTGGGCGGCTTCGCGCTGCTGAGCCCGGCGGTCTGGACCCTGGTGGGCTGGCTGCTGACAGCCCTGGCCATCGCCGCCCAGGTGCGTGTGGAGGAGCGCCACCTTGCCACCGCCCATGGGCCCGCCTGGACGGCCTACGCTGCGCGCACCGGGCGCTTCATGCCCGGGCTCGGCCGGCTGGTCTTCGGCAAGGCGGACTGAAGGGGGCAGCACAGCTGGCAAGAGCTACCTGTTGCCCGGCGGGCCACCGGGCTGAGGGGGCTCTTCGAGCCCCCGGTTGCGCCGATCGATGGCCAGCATCATGCGCACCTTGTCGGGCACCGGAGGGAGCGGACAGGCTGGGCCCGCCTCGAAGCGCCCCAGATCCCAGGCCGCCACGGCGCCCTGCTGCAGGTCCGGGGGGCCCAGTGCGGGCTCCAGCAGCTGCCGCAGCTCGCTGCCCGCGGGCCGATCCTGGTGCAGGACCAGCGCGGCGAAGCCCAGCTCGTGCAGGGCTGCCGCGTCCAGTCGCGCGCAGGCGCTCTCTTTCTCGCTGAGCTTTCCGCTGGCCGCAGGGAGCCTCCGACCGCGGCTGGTGCTGCGCCCGACCAGGCCGAACTGGCGGTTGACCGCCAGCCTGGCCAGCGCGCTGCTGCCCAGGGCGTTGTCCGAGGCCACGCCGGGCGTGGCGCTGATGGGGCGCTCGTGCTGCAGCTGCCAGAGGGCGTAGATGTTGGCCTCCAGCTTGATGCCCCTGCCCACCGAGACTTCCAGAGGCAGCTGCAGCAGGGCCCCGGGGGGCAGCGAAGACGACAGGATCCCCAGATCCGCGGGAATCCGCGCCTGGAAGACGGGCCGCGGTAGCTGGTCTCGGCGCGGCCAGCTGACCTGATCCGCCACGATGGCGGCCACCAGCGCAGCACCGAGCAAGCGGCGCGGTCCTGGCCGACCGATGCGCTGCAGCAGGGCCAACGCCCCGTGCAACGCGGCCATGCCCAGGGGCAGGGGCAAGAGGCAGCCCAGGCGGCTCCACTCGGCGATGTTGGCTAGGGCCGGGAAGGCGCGGCGCAGCACGGCCACAGGCAGCAGCTGCTGACCCTGCGGCCCCAGGGTCAGGGCGTGGCCCAGCGAGAGCAGCAGCAGCCAAAGGCCCAGGACCAGCCAGCCCGCGGCGCGGCGCGGCCGCAGGGCGGCGCCTGCCACGGCCAGGGCCAGGGCGACCAGGCCCGGGTAGGGGGGCTGATCCAGCAGCGGGGCCAGGTCGGGCGCAGGGCCGATGCGCAGCGACCAGAGGGCCTGGCCCAGGGGCAGGGGCGGTCCGGGCCGCCGATCGGGCTGCAGCAGCTCAACCATGCCCGTGGGAGGATGGGCGAAGAGCGCGTAGAAGGCGGGCGCGGCGACCAGCAGCGCGATGACGGCGACGGCGGCCAGGCGGCCCAGCACGTTGAGGCGGCGGCCCCGTGCGGCCAGCAGCAGGCCCAGGGCCAGGGGCAGCTCGAAGAGCGCCGCGAAGACGCAGAGGTAGGCGCCCCCCAGGACCACGGCGCCCAGGGCCAGCCCGGCGGGCAGTCCGGCCGTGGCGAAGCGCGCGCCATGCAGCCAGCGGAGCAGAAAGAAGAGGTGCCAGGGCAGCCAGGCCACGGGCAGGTACTCCGTGCGCCCCATGAAGGGGTGGCCCAGCAGGAAGGAGCCGGCCACGAAGCTGGCCACCAAGGCGCCGATGGCCCAGGGCGCGCCCGCCGCGCCGCTCGCCAGGCGGCGCCCCAGGAAGAAGCAGCCACTGCCCGCCACCAGCACGCTGCCCACGTGCAGCAGGTTCCAGCCCAGCGCCGCGCCGCTGACGCCCCCCCCGGCCAGCCAGTAGCCGGGCAGGAAGAGCAGCAGGTTGGCCGGATCCATCAGGTGGGCGCAGAAGCTCCCGGGGAAACCCAGGCCCGGCGCGCTGCGCACGAAGGGACCGTGGGCCCACAGGCCCTTGGCCGTGGCCCACAGGCCCAACAGGTGGCCCGGCGCTTCGGAGTGCGAGCAACCCACCAGCTGCTCCAGGGGCTGCCAGGTGGCGGAGCCGCCGTAGCAGAGCGCCACCGCCAGTGACACCAGCAGCGCGGGAAGCCAGGGCCGGTCCAGCCAGCCCAGCGGGCCGGCGCCGCTTTGTCGCTCCATGCCGGGATCCGGGAGTGGGAGGTGGGGGGGAGGGATATCACGGGGTGGAGGGGGATGGAATCCGCTACGCTCGCTTGCACTGTGCGTGGCGAGGAGTGATGGAGGTGAGGCCAGGCCAGCTCGCAATGAGAGGGACCGTGCCGCGGAAGTTCAACCAGGGCCGCACGCTGGACAATGCCATCGAGGCCATGGACGAGCTGATCGACACGCACCTGCACGCCACGCTGGACCTGCCGGAGCGCATCGACGGCGAGCGGCTGCGGCGCGCCCTGGACGCAGTGGCGACTGCGGTGCCCCAGCTGGCCTGTCGCCTGGTCAAGCGACCCTTCTTCTCGCGCTGGGAGCCCGTGGACGATGCCTGGTCCGTCGACGAGCGCGCCGTGTCCGAGAAAGAGGCGGAAGAGCTGGAGGCCGAGCTCTTCGCCCAGCCCTACCGTCCTCACGCCACGCGCCCGGTCAGGCTGCGCCTGCTGCACATGGAGGATCGCGACCGCCTGCTGCTGCGCGTGAACCACCACCTGGCCGATGGGGGCGGCACCAAGAACCTGCTCTACCGGCTGGCGCAGGCCTATCGCAGGCAGGGGGAGGAGCCGGGCTGGCGTCCCGCGGCGCAGCGGCTGGAGCACCCCGCCCTACGCTTGTGGCGCGGGCTGCGCCTGGCGCGCCTGGGGTTCTACCTGTTGGGCTACATCGACGAGCTGCTGTCCTTCCTGCCGCTCCGCTCCGTGGCCTTGCCCATGAAGCAGCTGCCGGAGAGCCGCAACCGCTTCGTGGCCCTGCACATCGACGCGCGCAGAGTCGACCGGCTGCGCCAACGCTGGAAGCCCCAGGGCGCCACGCTGAACGACGTCCTGCTGACAGCCTTCGCCCGTATGGCGGAGCGCTGCTTCCCCCACCAGCCCGGGGAGCAGGTCGCGGTCGTGTCCACGGCCGATCTGCGCCAGCTGGCGCCCGACGAGGCGGGCGATGACGTCAGCAACTTCAGCTCGTTGCGGCCGCTCTACCTTGGCCGCACACCGCTTCCCCCTGCGGCCGAGCAGCTCGTTCGCACGCGGCAGGTGACCCGGCGCTGGAAGCGCGGCGGGCTGGGCTTGCCGGGCTCCATGCTGGCCGTGCTGCTGGCCAGCGCGCTGCCCGACGGGCTGGCGCGGCGGGTGGTGACCCGCTTCCTGCAGGTGGGCGTGATCGCCAACGGCGCGCGCGTGGCCATGACCAACATCGGGCCCATCCACGCCGAACGCCTGGATTTCGGCGGCGGCCCCTGCCTGGCGGCGCGCGTGCTGGCGCCCGTGGCCCATCCACCCCTCTTGGTCACCGCCGTGACGGGCTGCGCAGGCGCGCTTGATTTCTGCGTGGCCTACAAGGAGCCAGCCGTGGAGCGCGGCCAGGCGCAGGCCATGATCGAGGCCATGGACCAGGAGCTGGCGGCCCTGGAGTGACCGCCTCGCAGGTCCATCTCGCGGTGTGACTTCTCTGGGGGGCCGTGTCCAAGGTACACTGTTTGGCGCCCCCCACCGAACCGAGATCCGATCCGTGGCCAAAGCTTCTGGCAACACCCTGCCATCCACGCCTCGAGTCCTGGCCGCGGGAGCGATGGTCCATGCGATGGCATTCGCCCTCAGCCTGGCGATTCACCTGGGCCTGGTCGCGCCCTATGCGGCTTGGAGCTGGGTGAACGTCGAGCTGGACTCGCCCGGCGACGAGGGCCCGGAGAACGCACCCACCGGCAACGACGGCGGAGAGCTCGCGGTGGCGACGGTGCCCGTCCGCGTATCGCTCTACCAGGAGCCGCAGGCCCCATCATCGGACGCGCCAGCGCCGGCCGAGACGACGAAGGAGAGCAGCGCCGTCACGCAAGAGAACGCTCCTCAAGATGCCGCTGAAGGCGGGGACGACCCTACGGGCACGGCAAAGAAAGAGGGCGTCCGGGGCAAGCGCCCGCGGGGCAAGAAGAAGCCCTGCGAGCCCATCGAAGAGATCGTGCAGCTCGGTGAGAGCAAGTGGCGAGTGGAGCGCGACCTGCTGGACTGGTACGCCACCCACCTGCGCGAGCTCGACAAGCAAGCCGGCGTGGCCACCCACCGGGGGCCCGACGGCAAGCGGGACGGCGCGCGGCTGTTCCTGCCCCGCTGCAGCATCCTCAAGCAGGCCGGCTTCAAGAATCGCGACATCATCCACGATGTCGATGGCAAGAAGGTCTACACCATCCCCCAGGCCATCCGGGCCTACCTCGCCATACGCAACGACAGGATCGTGATCGTCCACCTGACGCGCAAGAACGGCGAGGAACGAACTCACAAGTACAAGCTGAAATGAGCTGTCGATGATGCTCGCGTTGATAGGCAATCTCGGTCTGGAACACCTCCTGGTGGCGTTCATGGCCGCCACGTCGTTGTTGCTCGTGGCCATCGCCCTGGAGCGCCTCCTCTTCGTCCTGCGCGTGGGCCTCTCCATCAGGAGCGCCCGAAAGGTCGTGCTGGCGGCCCGTACGGGGTCCATCGGCGAGGCCCGTGACGCCTGCGATTCGCTTGGCGGGCCCGCCCGTCCGGTGTTCGTCGCTGGCCTGGAGCGGGCGCTCGGAGAGGTCCGCGGCGACGCCGCTCGCGCCATCCACCGCGAGCAGAAGCGCCTCGCCGGAGCCATGAAGGCACGCACCTGGATCCTGGCCACGGCCGGCGCGCTGATGCCCTTCGTCGGCCTCTTCGGCACCGTCATCGGCGTGATGGCGGCGTTCGAGGCCATCGGCGAGTCTGGCCAGGGTGGCTTCGCCATCGTCAGCGTCGGCATCTCGCAGGCGCTGGTCGCCACCGCGGTGGGCATCGCGGTCGCCCTGGAAGGCGTCTTCCTGTTCAACGTCCTGCAGAGCGTCGCGCAGAAGCTCGCTCGGGAGCTGGCCCTGCTGACTGACGAGCTGCTGGAGCTGATCGAGATCGAGGAGGAAGACCGTGCAATCCATGCCGAAGAGTGACGGTCCGGGCGGTGGGTTCGATGATGGACTCGGCGAAGAGGATGGTGTCTTTGCGGAGATCAACATCACGCCGCTGACCGACGTCTTCCTGGTCCTGCTGATCATCCTGATGGTCGTCAGCTCGGCCGTTGTAGAGGAGGAAAAGAACGCTGCCTACGAAAAGGGCCTGCTGGCCGAGCGAGCGCTGCAGGTGATGACCCCCCAGGGCGGCGGCAATGAGGCGCTCGTGCCCGAGGATCTGTTGATCTCCGTGCTCCCAGACCGGACCGTCTTCATCGAGGACGACGAGGTCCCCCTGGACGAGCTCGACGCGCGCCTGGCCGGCATCGGGCAGGACAACCCCCTCACACGCATCGTCCTGCGCGGCGACCAGAGCGCGACCTACGGGATCATCATGGACATCATCACGCGATGCAATCGCAACGGGCTCACGAACATCGCGCTGGCGAGTCGGGACTGAGCGCTTAGACGCAGTCCTGTCATCGATGTCATGAACAGGCACCCCATCCTCGCCCTCGTCGCCCCGCTGCTTGTCCTCGCCTGCGACAAGGACAAGCGCGAGAAACCCTCCCCCGACGACACGGCCCCCACCCACGATACGGGCCCCGACACCGAACCCGGCTGCGATACCGGCCAGCTCGAAGACGACGGCGAGTGCGTGCCTGCCGCCTGCGGTGCGGGCACATGGGGGAACCTGGAGGTCGATGAGAACACGGTGTTCGTGGACATCGCCGCTGCGGAGGGCGGTGACGGCAGCCAGGCCGCGCCCTTCACCTCGCTCCAGGCGGGGCTGGACGCGGCGGGTGACGCGGACGGCGGTACGGTGGCGGTGGCGGCCGGTACCTACCCGGAGACGCTGGCATTGGACCGCGGCCACGACGGGGTTCGCCTGGCCGGTCGTTGCAGGGAGCTGGTCGGTATCGACGCCAGCGCAGGAGACGAGGGCACGCCGGGGATCTTCGTGGACGCCAAGTCCTCCGAGGCGGAGATCTCGGGCGTGACCGTGAGCGGATCGCGGCTCGTCGGGGTGGCGGTCGGGTCGGGGGCCGTGACGATGCGGGATTCCGCGGTGGTAGGGAGCGAGTACATCGGCGTCGGGGCCTACCAGGAAGGAATGAATGCCACGGCGCTCACGATGGAGGGCTGCGAGGTCGTAGGGAACACCACCCTGGGCGTAGGCGCGCGCGACTCCGGCACCTCGGTCACCCTCCGGGAAACCGTCATCGAGGACAGCCAGCCCGACGAGAACGGAGAGGCCGGGTACGGCATCCAGATCTACGGTGGCGCGAGCCTGGATGCGGAGGCCTGCGAGGTCAGGGGCAACTCCATCGCAGGCGTACTCGTGGCCGAAGAGGGCACAACGGTCACGCTCCGGGAGACGGTCATCGAGGACACCCAGCCCGGAGAGGATGGGGAGCGCGGGTACGGCATCGAAGTCCAGGGCGGCGCGAGCCTGGCCGCAGAGGGCTGCGAGATCCGGGGAAACACCTCCATGGGCGTGCTCGCAGCTCAGTCCGGCACCACGGTCAGCTTGCAGGCCACCACCATCGAGGACACCCAGCGCCGCGAGAGCGGAGAGGGCGGATACGGCATCTGCGCCGGCGACGGCGCGAGCCTGGACGCGGAGGCCTGCCAGGTGCGGAACAACGCCGTGGTGGGCGTGGAAGCCTTCGATTCCGGCACCGTGGTCCGCCTGCGGGACACGGTCATCGAGGATACCCAGCCCGACGGGAGCGGGGCGGGCGGCTACGGCGTCGAGGTCTGGGGCGGCGCGAGGTTGGAGGCCGAGGCTTGCCAGATCGTGAGGAACAGCACCCTGGGCGTGACCGCCTACGACTCTGGCAGCGCGGTCACCCTGCTGGAGACTGCCATCGAACACACCCAGCCAAACAAGTTCGGGGCGGGCGGGTACGGCGCCCAGGTCTCGAGCGGTGCGAGCCTGGACGCGGTGGGCTGCGTGGTCAGGGGAAACACCGGCATCGGCGTGGGCGCTTCCGACTCCGGCACCTCGGTCAGCCTGCGGGAGAGCAGCATCGAGCAGACCCGGCCCCTCAGGGGGGGGCTGGGTGGGTACGGCATCCAGCTCCATTACGGCGTGACCCTTGACGTGGAGGCCTGCGAGGTATTGGGCAACACAGGCGCGGGCGTGATCGCATTCAATCCCGGTACGGCGGTCAACATCAAGGATACGAGGATCGCCTCCACGATGCGCGGAGAGGTGCTCACCGTCGGCATCGGCGTGGCCGCAGGGGAGTCCGCGACGGTCATGGCGACTGGCATCGAGGTCTCCATGAACGAGGGGCCTGGGATCTACGTCGCCGGGCAAGGTGCCCAGTTCGCTTGCTTGGCTTGCGATATCCAGGACAACAGGTATGCCGGGGCGGTCGCAGTCTGGGAGGCCACTCTCGAGCTCGACGAGTCCCTCATCGAGGGCACCACCGAGCAGGAGAACCTGGGCGGCGGTGTGGGCATCTTCGCCCATCCCTGGGATGGCGGCCCCCCTAGCCTGTCCGTCGCCGACTCCACCATCCGGGACAACGCCATCGCCGGCGTCTGGCTCTCCGGCGCGGGCAGCTACTCGCTCGCGGACAGCACCATCCACGGTGGTGAGGGCTGGACCAGAGGGGGCTTGGGCAAGTGCGGCGATGCCGTCTTCGCCCAGGACGGGGTGACCTCCTGGGACGGCGCCTCGGGTCTGCTGCTGCAAGACAACGAGCTGCTGGACGGTCTGGGCGCCGGCCTGTTCCTGGACGACGCCTCGGCTACCCTCTCGGGCAACAGCTATGCGGACAACGCCGTGGACATCGTCACCCAGGGTGCGGACTGCGCCGTGCCTCCGGACGGCTACCAGGACGAGACCATCGGCTCCGCGGAGCTCTGTCCCAGCTTCGACTACGCCACCTGCGGGGACGAGTTCGCCCTGGTCCTGACGCTCGCCGAGCCGGATTCCGGGCAGGGCGGGGCGTTCGCGGGCCCGCCCCTGTCTGCGATGCCCGCGATGCTCCCCCTGGCACTGGTTGCGCTGCCACTCTTGCCTGCGGCCCAGCGTCCGGAGCCCCCGGCGCCACATCCGCTGCGGCGCGGGCGAGCGCAGCTCCTGCCCCCTGTTGGGCCCTGAAATGGGTTGATCCAACAACCCAAGAAGCAGGAGCCCCCTCCATGAGAATCCGCGGCACTGAACAGAAGCCGCCAGTCTTGCCGACAGTTCGAGGAGCTTCCGCAGTG
>CAYVQL010000292.1:0-14028 GCA_964454135.1 uncultured Enterobacterales bacterium
AAAAACAGGCCGACTCATCGTTGCGGCCGAATGGCCGCAACGATGACCAAGGCCCCTGCCGCCCGGGACCTGCCCGACGCGCGCATGGCCCGCCTCGCGGGTGGGAGCGCTTGACGGCCTGGGGCGACCAGTGGTATGACCACGCAGTCATATGACTACCCAGTCACATGACCACCCAGTCGACAACTCGCGAAGAACCGGCCGTGCCCAGAGACACCTTCTTCAACCTGCCCGAAGCTAAACGCCAGCGCATCGCGGAGGTGGCCATCGAGGCCTTCTCCCGCCATCCCTACGAGAAGGTCTCGATATCCCAACTCGTCGCGGCGGCGGGGATCGCCAAAGGCAGCTTCTACCAGTACTTCGAGGATAAGCTGGACCTATTCCGCTGGCTGCTCTTCACGGAGATCGCCAGGCGCAAGATGGCCTACCTGAAAGAGATTCCACCCCTCACGAGCGGGGACTTCTGGGCCCACTTCGAGCTGATGTTGCTGGCCGGCATCCGCTTCGCCCTGCAGCACCCGCGGCTATCGCGCGTCGGGGCCGCGGCCTGGCGCAGCAGCGGCGATGCGGAGCTGAACGCCCTGCACGACGAGTTCCTGGACCTGGCCGTCCGCAACTGGCACGCCATCCTGAGCAAGGCCCAGCAAGAGGGCCACCTGCGGGCGGACGTGGACCTGGACGTGGCCACCGAGTTCACGCTGGCGGTGATGGTGCAGGGCCTGGATCTGGCCATGCGACGCAAGCTGGGCGTGGACTTGCTGGAGTTCTGCTCGCGGCCCGAGCTGGCGGAACGCTTTCCGGAGCGCGAACAGCGGGCCCTGATCCGCCAGAACATGGACGTGTTGCGCCGTGGGCTGGGGGTGGCCAAGCCCCCCATCGCCACCAGCCAGCGCCGCGTCTTCGACCTGGACGCTCTGCCCGAGCCTCCCTGGGCCCACGGGCGGGAGGAGTAGGCCCATGCGCTGCGCGCTCGCCTGGCCCGCCCTGCTGGCCCCGACCGCCGCCGCGGCGCAGGACGTGGAGGGCTTCGCCGAGCTGCGGGCCCACGCCTACGCCGGCGTCGAAGGCGCTCCGTTGGAGTTCATCGAGCGTCTGCGCCCCGAGTTCACGGCCGAGCTCAACCAGCGCCTGGTGCTGACCAGCAGCGTGGAGCTGGCCCTGCACCAGGGCCGCAGCACGCAGCAGGCGCTGCAGGACATCCTGGACGAGTCCGACTTCGGGCCCATCCTGGAAACCATGGGATGCAGCTGGCCCGAAGAGGAAAACCCCTTCCTGGGCATCTCCGACGACGGCGACTACCTGTCCGTACAGCGCCTCTACCTGGACGCCTACCTGCCAAAGGCGGACCTGCGCCTGGGCCGCCAGGCCATCAACTGGGGCTCGGCCTTCATGGTCAACCCCACCGATCCCTTCCCCGAGGTGCTGCTGATGGAGCCCTGGAGGCCGCGCGCCGGGGTCAACGCCCTGCGCAGCACCCTTCCCTTGGGCCAAGCCCACCAGCTGCAGCTGGTGGCGGGGAGCGACGATGTGTTCCAGGCCCTGCGGGCGGCGGGCCGGGCCAGCTTCGGTCTCGGCGTGACCGACCTCTCTTTGATCGGCGCCTGGCGCCAGGAAGCCGACAGCGCCATCATAGGCCTGGATCTGCGCGGCACGCTGGGCGTGGGCTTCTGGCTGGAGGGTTCCCTGCATCTCGACACGCGCGCCGAAAGGGACCAGCGCCTGGATCCCTACGAAGAGATCGCGGTGGGCATCGACTACTCCTTCCCCCTGCTGGAGTCCTTGATCCTCACCGGGCAGTACTACCGCAACGGCCATGGCAGCGCCGAGTACGACCCCCAGGCCTTCAGCGGCGACTTCACCGACGCCGTGCAGGCCCCCGACTGCGGCGACGCCAACGACCTGTTCGCCAGCGATGCCAGCGCAGATCCCTTCGCGCCCTTCTTCAGCGGCCGCGACTACGCCATGCTCTCCCTCTCCCTGGGGGTGATCCCGGAGCTCTCCCTGACAGGGCTCTGGGTGCAGAACCTGGGCGACGGCAGCAGCCTGGCCATGCCCGTGGTGACCAGCTTCCCCACCGGCTGGCTGGAGATCTCGGCCGCGGCCCAGCTGCCCTTCTCCTTGTGGGACGAGGGCGGCGAGCTGCACCCGGCCGACGACGACCTGGTCCTGTCCGCGGCGCTGGCAGAGGGCATGGATCCGTTGCAGGCCGACCTGAGCGGCCTGCTGCCCAGCGCCAGCTTCATCCTCTGGACCCGATTCAACTTCTGAACCACCAACCAAAGACGGCGAGGCCCCCATGCCCATCTGCGAGCTGCGTAACGCCAGCAAGACCTACGGAAAGGACGTGGCGCTCGTAAGAGCGCTCGACCAGGTCTCGCTTTCTTTCGAACCCGGCGAGTTCACCGTCATCAGCGGACCGTCGGGCTCGGGCAAGACCACCCTGCTGAACCTGGTGGGCTGCCTGGACAATCCCTCCGGCGGCCACATCCTGTTTGAGGACAAGGAGGTTTCCCGGCTCTCCAACCGGGCCCTGGCCAAGCTGCGCGCCCAGCGCATCGGCTTCATCTTCCAGAGCTTCAACCTGATCCCGGTGCTCACCGCCACCGAGAACGTGGAGACGGCCCTGCACCTGGCCAGCGCGCCGGGCAACCGGCACCAGGCCGCGCAGGAGATGCTGCGCGCGGTGGGCCTTCAGACCATGCTGCAGCGCAAGCCCACCCAGCTCTCAGGTGGCCAGCAGCAACGCGTGGCCGTGGCGCGCGCCCTGGTCAAGAACCCGGCCCTGGTGATCGCCGACGAGCCCACGGCCAACCTGGACTCCAAGAGCGGCGGCGCCGTGCTGGACATCATGCGGCGCATGAACAAGAAGCTGGGCATCACCTTCCTCTTCTCCACCCACGATCCACGCGTCATGGAGCGCGCCCGGCGCGTGGTCCACCTGCGGGACGGCCGCGTGGAGCGCGACGAGCAGCGGGAGGCGCCGGCAGCCGGCGAGGAGGAGAGGCGGTTGGGGGTGGGTGGGCGGGGGAGGAAGGCGGAGAGGGACTCCTGATGTTCTACATCAAGCTGGCCGCACGCAACGTCTTCCGCCGCTGGGGGCGCAACGGCCTGTCCATGGTGTCCATCGTGGCGGGCGTCTTCGTGCTGATCCTGGGCCGCGGCTTCGTCGACGGCATGCGCGAGAACATCGTGCGCGCCCAGATCGACAGCGCCTCGGGCCACCTCATGGCCCGGCCCGCCCAATACCCAACCCACGGCATCCAGGCCCCCGTGGACGATCTGCTCGAGCTGAACACGGGTACGCGCGCTTGGTTGGAAGAGCACGCCCAGGCCTGGACCACGCGCGTCATGTTCGTGCCACGGGCCATCAAGGGCGCCGACTCCATGCGCGTGCGCGCCTTCGGTTTCGACACGGAGAGAGACGAGACCGTCTTTCCGCGCCGGGAATGGCAGGTGGACGGCACCATCCCCACCACGGCGCAGGAAGGCGTGCTGGTCTCCAAGGGCGTGGCCCGCGTGCTGGAGCTGAAGACCGGAGACAGCCTGGTGCTGGAGCAGCGCACGCACGCCGGCGCCCTGAACGCCATGCCCGTGACGGTGGCCGGCGTTCTCACCGCCAAGAACCCCATGATCGACAACACCGGCGTCTTCGTGCCCGCCCCCCTGGTGCAGGAGCTGGTGCGACCGGGACAGGCCTTCTCCCACTTGGCCATCAAGCTCCGAGATCGGGACGAGGCGGCCACGCTGACACCCGGCCTGGCCAGCGCCCTGGGCGAGCAAGCCGAGGTGCGCACCTGGGTCGAGGAGACCTCCAGCCTGATGGGCATCATGGACATCCGCCAGACGGCCATGGACATGCTGGCGCTGGTGCTGATGGCCATCGCCGCCACCGGCATCGCCAACACCGTGCTGATGGCGGCCTACGAGCGCGTTCGCGAGATCGGCACCCTGCGCGCCATGGGCATGACCCGCCAGGGCGTGGTGGGCATGTTCCTGACCGAGGGCTTCTTCACGGGCCTGCTGGGATCCATCGCAGGCGGGCTGTTGGGTGCCTGGACCACCTGGCACTACACGCTGAACGGCATCGACATGACCCCCATGATGGAGAAGGCCGACGACGCGGGCACCTACGACCAGATGCCATTCTCCACCATGCTCTACATGGACTTCTCCGAGAGCTTCGTGGCCGGCGCCATGGTCTTCGGCCTGCTGGTGGCCTTGCTGGCATCCATCTACCCGGCGGTGGTGGCCTCGCGGCTGACCCCGGCCGACGCTGTGAGGGCTGAGTGATGCTGCTCTGGATCAAGCTCGCCATCCGCAACGCGCTGCGCAACCTGCGCCGCACCCTGCTCACCGCCGCCACCGTCATGTTCGGAGTGGCCCTGGTGGTGGTGGCCCTGTCCTGGATCGAAGGCATCTTCGGGGAGATGATCGAGTCCACGGCCGCCGTCTCGGGCCACGCCCGGGTTCTGGACACGGACTACGCCGCTCGAGCCCAACAGCAACCCCTCGAGGAGCACATCGCCGACGTAGAGCCCCTGTTGGAGCGCATCCGCGCCGTCCCGGGGGTGCAGGACGCACAGCCGGTGATCGCCACGGGCGCCGTGATCACCGCCTCGGACGAAATAGGCGACGACTTCTGCCTGGTGCAGGGCGGCACCCAGGCCTGGTACAATGAGCGCCTGAACGCCCCCGAGAAGCTGGTGGCCGGCCGCTGGCTCTCCGGCGACCCAGGCGAAGTCGTGCTGGGACGCCGCATCGCCACCCAGCTGGAAGCCGAGGTGGGCGACGAGATCCTGCTCATCGGCCGCACCCACTACGGCTCCATGTCCGACACCAAGGCCCAGCTGGTGGGCGTGGTGGCGGGCGACGCCATGCTCAACCTGCAGGCCTTCCTGCCCCTGGAAGAGGTGCGCTGGATGACGGACATCCCCGATGGCGCGGTGCAGGTGCTGGTGTGGACCGAGAGCAGCGCGGTGACCGACGTGGGCCCCGTGGTGCAGGCCCTGCAGGAGCTGGAAGGTATGGAGGGCCTGCAAGCCGAGGCCTGGTACGCCGTGGAGCCCTGGAACATGATGATGAGCATGATGGGTGCCATCAAGGGCTTCATCCAGCTGCTGATCGTCTTCGTGGCCGCCCTGGCCATCTTCAACACCATGACCATGTCCGTGATGGAGCGCACAGCCGAAATCGGCGTCATGCGCGCCATGGGGCTGACCCGCATCGGCGCCCTGGGCCTCTTCCTGGTGGAGTCCATCTGCATCGGTCTGTTGGGTGGCGTCGCGGGCGCGGCCCTGGGCGCCCTGCCCTCGTGGTACCTGGCTGTCCACGGCGTCAACCTGGGCGAAGACCTGGTGGACAAGGTGGGCGCGGCCTTTCCCATGAAGGCCACCTTCTACGCCCAGCTCACCCCCGAGATCCTCCTCAACGCCGTCATCCTGGGCGCCGTGATCGCCGTGGTGGGCGCCCTGCTGCCCGCCCTGCGTGCGGCCTCCATCCAACCCGTGGTCGCCATGCGCGCCCGGAGGTGAAGCATGTCCCCAATCCTCCCGAATATGCTGACTCTCGCCCTGGGCCTCTTCGCCCTGATCCCCCCTGCCCTGGCCGAAGAGCTGCCCAGCGCCAGCGAGCTGCTCTCCGCCATGGACCGCAACCTGCAATACGAGACCCGCAGCGCCACGTTGACCATGCAGGTGATCGATAGCCGCCGCACCCGCGAGTACAAGATGATCTCCTTCGGCCGCGGCCTGGAGGAGTCGGCCATGGAGTACCAGGCGCCTGAGCGCGAGAAGGGCACCAAGATGCTCAAGAAGGGCGACAACCTGTGGCTCTACCTGCCGCGCTCCGAGCGCGTGCAGAAGATCTCGGGCCATATGCTGCGCCAGGGCATGATGGGCTCGGACATCTCCTACGAGGACATGCTCGATTCCGCGGATTTCGAGGACAGGTACGAGGCCGTGGTCACGGGGGAAGAAGAGCTCGAGGGCCGCGCCTGCTGGAAGATCGAGGCCACGGCCCGCGATGAGACCGTCACCTACCCCAAGGCCATCATCTGGATCGACAAAGAGTGGCTGATCCCCTCGCGCCAGGAGCTCTTCGCCCTCTCAGGTATGCAGCTCAAGACCTGGCTGATGTCGGACGTGCGGGAGATCGAAGGCCGCCAGACCCCCACGCGCTACGAGATCCGGGACGAGCTGAAAGAGGGCTCCAAGACCGTGCTGCAGATGGAGGAGATCAGCTTCGGCATCGAGCTGGAAGAGGAGGTGTTCACGATGCGCTGGCTGGAGAGGAAGTAGAGCTCCCTATTCCTCGGGCAGCAGGTAGAACTGCACCACCCGCTCGTGGCCCCGCAGGCTGAAGCGGCGCCCCAGCACCTCTTTGATGGCGTAGAAGGGCCAGCGCTCGATGCGCTCGCTGCTCCCGTCAGCCGCCCGGATCTCGATGTCGGCCCAGGAAGAGAGCTTGTCCTCTCCCTTGGGGCTGCGACCCCGCTGGTAGCGGTAGTCGTGCAGCAGCACGAAGAAGGCTCCATCATCCAGCGCGACCTCCTGGCCCTTGATCAGGATGGCGGGCGTGAGGCCGGCGATGCCGGGCTTGGACGTTGCCATGTCAGTCTCCTCCTCGGCCGCTTGCGCAGGAGTCGTGGTGCTGGCGTCGGCCTGGATGTCGGGTGAGGCCGGCTCGGGTGAGCTGTGGCCGACGCAGGCGGCCATGGCCAGTGCGAAGAGCGCCGGATCACGCATAGGCGGTCCCATCGTCGGCGGGCAGGTTGTAGTCGCCCGGCGGGTGGCGCGTGCCGTAGCGCACGATGTTGCGCAGGGTCTCCAGCACCGCGGCCGAGAGCCGGGCCCGGGCCTGATTCCAGAAGATGGCGGACTCGGTCTCGTTGGAGAGGAAGGCCCGGTCCAACGCGTCCATGGCCTCTCCTGCGGTGAACAGGGCCTTGACCGCGTTGTCGTCGGCCGACATGCCCGTGTTGCAGTTGTCCAGCGCCTCGCTCACCGCCTGGATGCGGATGGAGTCCACCAGGTTGCCCCCCACCGGAGCGGTGTAGTTGTCCACCATGGTCTTGAAAGCGGCGCTGGTGGTGTAGTTCTGGTTGGTGTACTCGTAGCCCGCGTCCACCAGGTGCCAGAAGATCTCCTCCTGGCGCAGGTTGCTGAAGTTGGTGGCCGAGGAGTGCACGGTGGGCGGTGTGGTGGAGTCGTCCTCCCAGGTGCAGGTGCGGCTGTTGGTGGCGGGGTCGGTCTCCGAGGCGAAGTTGCCCGAGCCCTCGATCCAGTAGGCGCGAAACTCGGACTTGTAGTAGTCCTCGTCGCCGCCGGCGGCTTCGGTCCAGCGCTGGCCCGGCCAGGTCTGATCCGCGTCGTGTTGCACCTCGTGGATGAAGAGCGACTTGAGCTCGGCGTCGGACAGGTTGCCCGGGTTGTAGAGGCTGAACGTGGCGCCATTGTTCCCCATGCCGCCGATGGTGTTCTCGTCCTCCTCGTAGGTGATGCCGGCGTCGGCGGTGACCGAGGTGTCCACCGGGTAGTCGCCCCCAGTGGCCGGATACTGCACGCGCGGATCGAAGTAGGCCACCCCAGATCCCGGATCGCGGGTCGTGGCGTCGTGCAGCAGCGAGTAGATGAAGAGATCGCACTCGCCCGTCGTGACCCACTCCACGGCGTTCTTGAAGAGGTTGTCCACATCGCGGATGCCAGCCGCCACATCGGGCTCGTGGGCCAGTCCCTGCTGGATCAACGCGGCCACGCGCATCTGCTGGTTGCGGTGCTCGGCGACCGCCGCGGCCTTGAGGGTCTCATCCTCGCTGGGCAGGTTCTCTTGCAGCCGCTGCCACTGCTCCTCGGTCATCTGCGAACGCAGGGCGTGCAGCTGGTCGTCGGGCAAGGCCGTCAGGATGGCCACCACCTGGGCCGCCTCGGCGTCGGTGATGGCCCAGTCGAAGATGCCGTAGGACAGCAGAGACTGCACATAGGCCAGGTTGTCACCCACGCTCCGCAGCCGCACGATGCGCGCCACGGTGGCCGCATTGGCCCGGCGATCCCCAGGGGCGAGGTTCTCCAGCAGGCGGTCCGTCATGGTGGAGCCCATGCTGGTGACGATGGAGGCCAGCTGTCCATCGCTCATCGCCGCCAGCTCCGTGATGGCTTCTCGGGCCTCGGCATCGGTGATTGCCCAGTCGAAGGCGCCATAGGAGAGCTTGTCGATGACAGACCGGGAGGTTGCGTCGGCGGCCTGCTGGTCCTCTTCGCTCAGCTCATCGCGCTGCACGGTGCCGGCGCTGGGCGTGGCCCCGATCTGCGGGGCAGGGCGTCCGGATGCGACCTCGCTGGCCACGTGGGAGGCCTCCCGCTCGGCTGGAGAATGGGGCGAGGAGAGCCCCCCCAACCCTGCAGGCTCGTCGCCGCCCCCGCCGCTGCGCGCCTGGACCACATGGGTCAGCTCGTGGGCCACCACCTCGCGGCCGGGCTGGGACTCTGAAAAGGCCACGGTCTCGCCCGCGGCAGCAGCGCCGGCGCCCAGGGCGCTCATCTGCACGGCCTGGCCCGTATGGGCCGAGACACCCGAGAAGTCCTGTCCGAAGGCCGTTTCCATCTCGCCCCGATAGGGTACCTCGCCGCCACTGCCGCGGGTGGCATCGGCAAAGGCCGCCCCCGGATCCCCGCCCGAAGGCCCGCTGCCGTCGCGGGAGATGACCGGCCCCCCCTCGCCCAGCATGGCCTGCACCGCGGCGTTGCCCATGCTGTCCTGCATGGACGAGGCCCAACCGGCCCCTCCGTCCGGTACCGCTGCGGGGGAGGCTTGCGCGGCTCCGAGGCTCGGGCCGCCCGGATCCTCGGCGACATTGGCGCGTTTCTTCATGGCTGGCTCCTGTCGGATGGCACGGTCCACCCGCTGGACCACGATCTGGCCCGCCGCGGGTGGCAACCTGCTCGGGCAGGTTACCACGGCTCTACGCCACCCGCCCGTTCGCCCCTGCAGACCCCGAAAGCCGAGCACGCGCCGCCCTCAGGCTTCGCCCTGCGCGCCTGCATTCCGGGCCAGGGAAGAGAGGATCCATGCGCCCCCCAGCAGGCGCCCACCCTGGTAGAAGGCCACAGCCTGACCCGCCGTGACGGCGCGCTGGCCTTCTTGGAAGCTCACCCGAACCCGACCTCCGCTCGCGGCGCGCACCAGGACCGGAGCGGCCTTGTGGCGATACCTGACCTGCGCCTCGCAGCGCAAGGGCAGGCGCGGAGGCGGTCCCAGCCAGTTGGGGGACGAAGACAGCAGCTCGGCGCAGAGCAGATCACGGGGTTCGGTGGTGACGACGATGTCCGGGGGTTCGATGCGCGCCACATAGGCCGGCTTGCCCAGGGCCACGCCCAGGCCCCGGCGCTGACCGATGGTGAAGTGGTGGATGCCACGGTGCTCGCCCAGCACGCGGCCGTCCACGTGCAGGATGCGACCGGGCCGCGCCTGGCCCCCGAAGCGCTGCCGCAGTCCCTCGGAGAAGCTGCCGCCCTCGCCGCGCAGGCAGGCGTCCTGGCTGTCGGGGCGCTGGGCATTGGGCAGGCCCAGCTCGGCTGCCAGGGCTCGCACCTCGGACTTGCGCAGCTCGCCGAGCGGAAAGAGCGTGCGCTCCAGCTGCTGCTGCGAGAGCTGGCATAGAAAATAGCTCTGGTCCTTACGAGGATCGCGGCCTCGATGCAGCTCGGTCAGCCCTGGCGCTCCGAGCTTGCGCGCGTAGTGACCCGTGGCCACGAAGCGCCCGCCCAGGGCCGCGCAGCGGGCCAGCAGCAGGTACAGCTTCAGCTCGGCGTTGCAGATGGCGCAGGGACTGGGGGTGCGGCCCTCGGCGTACACCTGCCAGCAGGGGCGCAAGACCCGCTCTTCGAAGCGCGCCACGCCATCCAGCACGTAGTGGGGGATGCCCAGGCGGCCCGCCGCGGCGCGCGCCTGCTCGGCAGCGCCCGCGCCGCAGCACCAGCTGACCTCTCCATCATCGGCGCAGGACACCAGGGACAGGGTGACCCCCACCACGTGGCGACCCTGCCGCTGCAGCAGCGCGGCGGCCACGCTGGAGTCGACCCCGCCGCTCATGGCCACGATCACCGGTGGCGTCATGGCGGGCTCGCGGGGTTGCGCTGCTTGTTGCGGAACATGATCACGGTCTCACAGCGGTAGCATGGCTCACGTTCTCAGGCGCGGTACCTGGTTATACAGACTGTCCCGCTGGACGATCCAGCGAAGATAGCAACCACCCCAGGGAGGATACCATGAAGCAGTTTGTATGTACGGTTTGCGGCTACGTGCACGAAGGCGACGCTCCGCCGGAGAAGTGCCCCATCTGCGGAGCCCCCGCCGACAAGTTCATGGAGAAGAGTGGCGATCTGGCCTGGGCCGACGAGCACGTGGTCGGTGTGGCCAAGGGCGTGGACGAAGAGATCCTGGCGGGCCTGCGCGCCAACTTCGTCGGCGAGTGCACCGAGGTGGGCATGTACCTGGCCATGAGCCGCCAGGCCGACCGCGAAGGCCTGCCCGAGGTGGCCGAGGCCTACAAGCGCATCGCCTTCGAAGAGGCCGAGCACGCAGCCAAGTTCGCCGAGCTGCTGGGCGAGGTGCTCGAGGCCGACACCAAGGCCAACCTGACCGCCCGCGTCGACGCCGAGCACGGCGCCTGCCAGGGCAAGAAAGACCTGGCCACGCGTGCCAAGCAGCTGAACCTGGACGCCATCCACGACACCGTGCACGAGATGTGCAAAGACGAGGCTCGCCACGGCCAGGCCTTCGCGGGTCTGCTGAAGCGCTACTTCTAGATAGCCAGCCCCCACCGGCCTCGGCCGGGCCGGGGCTCCCCCAGTCAGGGATCCCGTGGACGCCTGCGGCGCTCACGCCGCGGGGCTTCGGGCAGCTCGACGAGCTGCAGCAGCTCCGGGCTGCTGCGGCGCCCACGCCTAGGGACCTCGGGCTGTTCGAGGGACTCCAGCTGCTCCAGCTGGTAGCAGGCCTCGCCTTCGCCCTCCCGGGTGCTGACGTGCAGCGACATCCCCTGCTGCCGCAGGCGAATGCGCTCCTGCCGCCAGGAGCTGTCGTTGCGCCCTCCGCTGACCACCGTGACCTGCTCGCCTGGTCGCAGCCAGGTGAACAGCAGTCCGCCCTCTGCCGAGTCCACCGCCAGCAACCCCTGGGGCCGCGGCTCGCGGGGAAAGGCGCCGTAGTCCGTCAGCGGAACGAGCGTCGCCCCCCCCAGAAGCGCCGAGGTGGCCTTCAGCGGTGCGCAGGCGCCATCCAACACCCGCACCTCGTCCCTCCTCATCCCCTGGGCGCGGGTCAGCGTGTAGGGATCCAGCAGGGTCGGCTCGAGCCCATGCTCCCGTGCGAAGCGCCGCTCCATGTCCAGCAGCCCCCGAGCTACCAGGGTCGTCTCGGCCGTCAGGCTGCTGGGCACCGCGCCGTCTTCAGTCAAGGGCCCTCCGAGAGAAGGCGCGGCCAAGAGCAAGAGTGGGATGAGCGATGGCATGGTGGGCAGAGGGGTACTCCGAAGTCGACCCTATCGGACGAGCGGCCTGCTGACCCAAGCCATTCGATCCCGAGCGGGCGCGCTGTCGTGATGCCCGATACCTTCCCCCCACTCGCAACGGCCAATGCACGGCGGAGGAACCCGTGTCCCGCTTGACCGATCTCGAGAGACGCCTGCTGCGCGGCATGGCCCGCGCGAACAAGCGCTACGGCCTATTGGCACCTGGCGACAAGGTGATGGCCTGCGTCTCCGGTGGCAAGGACTCGCTGGGCATGCTGCACCTGCTGCGTCGCACCCAGCAGCGGGTGCCCTTCGACTTCGAGGTTGTGGCGGTCACCCTCCACCAGGGCCAGCCCGGCTTCGACACCGACCCCCTCGAGGCCTGGATGGAGCGCCAGGGCTACGAATTCCACCTGGTCAAGCGCCAGACCTACCGCGTGGTCCAGGAGAAGCTCCGGCCCGGCCACCGCGCCTGCTCTCTCTGCTCCCGCTTGCGCAGGGGAAACCTCTACCAGGTGGCCGTGGACCTGGGTGCCACCAAGCTGGCCTTCGGCCACCACCGCGACGACGTGCTGGAGACCGTGCTGTTGAATCTCTTCTACGCGGGCCAGATCGGCACCATGGTGCCCAGGCTGCGCTCGGACGACGGGCGCAACACGCTGATCCGCCCTCTCTACCTCTGCGCCGAGGAAGACCTGCGGGCACTGGCCGAGGAACAGGCCTTTCCCATCCTTCCCTGCGGCATCTGCGACGGGCAGACGGACCAGAAGCGCCAGAAGATGAAGCGGCTGCTGGGTCAGCTGCAGCGGGACAACCCCAAGGTGAAGGGAAACATGATGGCGGCGCTGGGCAATGTGCGCGGTTCCCACCTGCTGGACCGCGATCTGCGTCGAGCCATGGGGCACCCCGACTGGGGGGCGGAAACGCCGCGCGAGCCGCAGGATCCGGACGCGAAAGACCGGGTGAAGGCCCGGGGCCGGCAAACGTCGAATACAGACTAGGTTTTCTACCGGGAGAGCTCCCATGCGCTACCTGACGCCCACGCTCTTGATAGGCACGGGGGCTTTCGTGCTCTGGTACAACGGCAGCCACGGGCAGAGCGTGATCATGCTGCCCTTCCTGTCCGCCATCTTCCCTTCGCTGGGCACCGATCCGGCGGCTCAAGGCGACGTGACCGCGGTCCTGTTCTTCGTGCTGGGCGGCATCTTCCTGGTCAGCGCAATCGTCGCCCAGCTGCGCGCCAGGAGAGACAGGGCGGACCAGAGCTAGGGCTGGCAGCCCAGCCGCGCCAGCAGCTCGGGCAGCTGTCGGAAGGCCCGCCCGCGATGGCTGATGCGGTTCTTCTCGGCTGGCGAGAGCTCCGCCATGGTGCGTCCCGGGTAGTCGTCGGTCAGGAACAGGGGATCGTAGCCAAAGCCGCCATCCCCCCGCGCCACTTGGGCGATGCGCCCTTCGCAGCTGCTCGTGGCGTAGACCTCCCCCGCAGGCCCCACCAGGGCCACGGAGCAGACAAAGCGCGCACGCCTGTCGCTGCTGCCTTCGAGGGCCTTCAGCAGGGCGCGGTTGTTGCTCTCGGCCGTGGCCTGGGGCGTGAAGCGCTTGGAACGGACCCCGGGGGCCCCCCCCAGGGCATCGACCACCAGCCCCGAGTCGTCGGCCACGGCGGCCCGACCGATATGCCGGTACAGCGCGCGCGCTTTCATCAGGGCGTTGCCCTCGAAGCTGTCCGCCGTCTCGGGCAGGTCGCCCAGCTCGGGCCAGCGCTCCAAGCCGACGGGCCGATAGCCGAGGGGGGCGATGATCTCGGCGATCTCCTCCAGCTTGTGCGTATTGGCGCTGGCCACAGCCAGCTCGCTCGCCTCGCCTTTCTCCGACATCATTTCTCCGGACCGTGTTCGGCGCCCCGCCATAGCCGCACACCCGCTCCGCCGCCAGCCCGGGCCTGGGGGCCTTTGGGGCGGCTGGGCGCGGGATGTGGCTTGTTCGTCAGGGCTTTGACAGGCGGTTGCCTTGCCGCAGCGCTCTTGGTACCCTTGCCAACCCCCTGTCGAATTCGGGAGTGCATCATGCGTGGAACGTCCTCTTTGTTGGCGCTATGCGCCGCGGGCCTGCTCTTCGGAGGCTGCGAGCAGAAATCCGAGCCCAAGCTGGTGCTGGGCAAGAAAAAGCAGGCCTGCGAGCTCTCCACGGAGAACCTGGTCGGCACTCAGTGGGTGCTGCTGGAGATCAAGCCCGACAGGTCCGAGGTGCCCAACATCAAGACGCGCCTCAAGATCTACGAAGAGGGCGGCGCCACCAAGGCCAAGTACACGGTCTCGTCCTACTCCGACGTCTACACCTACGAATGCTCCCTCAAGGACACCCCCGGGGGCAAGGAGCTGCTCTGCAAGGAAGAGCCCAAGGTCAAGGACTTCTGCCAGGCCCTGATGGTGGCCGAAAAGGAGTGCACGCCCGAGGCCATGCGGGCCATCGATCCCGACCTGACCGATGCCCAGATCAAGGAAGGCGTCGAGAAGGCCACC
>CAYVQL010000293.1:0-14019 GCA_964454135.1 uncultured Enterobacterales bacterium
CGGTGTCGGTGTCGGTGTCGGTGTCGGTGTCGGCGTCGGCGTCGGCGTCGGTGTCGGCCTCGTCGGGCACGGAATCCGTGGCCTTGTCGCCGGTGCAGCCGGTGATGGCCAGGCCACCCGCGGCGAGAACGAGAAGAAGAATGGACCTGCGCATGTTTCCTCCTGCGGTGTCCCTGTTCGGAACCTGACTCTTGAGAACGCCGCCAATGTAGAGAGGAAAAGCCGAATCCGCAAGCATGTTCCTCACACCAGCTGCAACGCCTCGCCGCCCCGCGGGGAGGAGAAGGACAAGCCTGCTGGGCGCATCGCAGCTTGGCAATTTGCTTATCAAGCTGAGGAAACGACAGCCGATCCGTGGGTATGATAGAGTGCTTCCCTCCTGCAAGGCCGCGCATACCGGAAATAGAGGCCCTGTCCGACATGAAGAGACCCAAAGAGAAGCCCAGCCCGCTGCCCCCGCTCCTGCGGGCCGACATGGCTGAACCCGATCCCTTCTACGACGATCGCTTCGACATCACGGCCAAGATCCCCCGCGAGGACTACCCGCAGCGCAAGCAGGTCGACCTGCCCGTGCTGCGCGTGGCTGCCGGCCCGGACCTGACCAGCTTCGCGCAGCTGCACCAGGGTCAGCCGGTGATTGTCGGCCGCGACGAGACCGCCGGCCTGCAGCTCAACGATGCCAGCGTCAGCCGGCACCACCTGCGGGTCGTCTGGGAGGAGGGGGACGAGTTCGTGGTCACCGACCTGCAGTCCACCAACGGCACCCGTCTCAACGGCCAGGCCATCACCCGCGCAGCCATGCTGCCCAACGCGCACCTGGAGGTGGGCACGGTCTCGCTGCGCCTGGACATGATGAACGACGACGAGCTGTCCCACCTGCGCAAGGTGCGGGCCCGCTTGCTGATGGCGGAGAACCGCGACCCCCTCACGGGCTTGCTGACCCGCGCCTTCCTGGAGGACGATCTGCCGCGCCTGGCCGCCACCTGCGCGCGGGCTGGCCTGCCCATCTGCTGCCTGTTCTTCGACCTGGATCACTTCAAGTCCGTCAACGACCGCTTCAGCCACGCGACCGGCGACGAGGTGCTCAAGGTGGTGGCTCGCCTGGCCATGCTGGACTGCCGCGACAGCGACTACTGCGTCCGGTATGGAGGCGAAGAGTACGTCATCATCCTGCAGGACTCCAGCATCGAGGGTGCGATCGAGGCCGCCAACCGCCTGCGCCGCACCGTCAAGGGCCACGACTGGAGCCGTACGGCCGCCGGTCTGTCCGTCTCCATCTCCTGCGGGGCGGCGCTGCGCCGCGTGAACGAGGACATCGGGGCCTGGATCGGCCGGGCCGACCGGGCCATGTACGTCGCGAAGCGCCAAGGCCGCAATCGCGTCTGCCGGGCTATCGGCGACTAGGTCAGCGGGCCTGATCCAGCCCCTCCAGCAGCCCCAGGCGATCCTTGAGCGTCAACACCCGGCGCACGCGCTCGTCCAGCTCTTCTTGCAGGGCTGGCTCTTCGAGCATCAGCCCCTCCAGCAAGCCCAGGTAGTCCAGGCCCTTGTCCCAGTCGGGGGGCGCCGTGGTGAGCAGAACGTCGTTCCCCGCACGGAAAGCCTGCAGGAAGAGCTGCTCGGGATCACCTCCCGTGGCCTCCGCCAAGGTGCCAATGGCCAGATCATCGGTGACGGTGGGCCAGCCATTGTCGTGGGCCCGCTGCACCAACTCCGAGGTGATGATGGCCGGAGTGGCGCCGTAGCCGGAATAGCCCACATTGCCGACCATCACGCCGGCCAGGCTGCTGCGCAGCTGCTCGAAGACCGCGATCTCCTGCTCCAACTGCTCGCGGGATACCTGCCGAACCAGCAGGTGGTAGTCGGTGTTGGCCGCCAGGTCGCCGTAGCCGGGGAAGTGCTTGCCGATGGGAGCCACACCGCTCTGCACCAGGCCCTGGATGTAGGCCCCGGCCACACTGACCACGCGCTCGGGATCGGATCCGAAGGAGCGGCCCGACTCGTACATCAGGCCGGAGCCCGACAGATCGAGCACCGGAGCCAGACTGACGTTGATGCCCAGGCTGCGCATTCCCTGGCCCACGCGCAAGGCCCAGGCCTGGGCATCAGCTGCGCGGCCGCGACCGAGCTCGCGGGCCGAGGGCAGCTGCTCCAACTCGGGCAGGAAAGCCAGCCGATTCAGCTCCCCTCCCTCGACGTCCGCGGCCACCAGCAAGGGAATGGCCGACCTCGACTGCAGATCGTCCACGCGAGCCCGCACCTCGTCAGCGCTCTTCAACAGGTTGCCCACCAGCACCACCCCGCCCACCTGGACGGGGCCCTGCCGGTCCAGCGGGGGATAGCTGACCACGACCTGGCCCACTTTCTCCTTAAGGCTCAAGCCGTCCAGGACCGACTGCACGCGCTGCGGATCCGCCGCTCCCAGGGGTGCGGCGGCGACAGCGCTGTCGCCCTCGGATGAGCCCGCCTGGCCGCTGCCGCGGGCTTTGTGGGAGATCGCCCACGTCCCGATCAGGGCGCAGCAGGCGGCGATGAACTGGATGAGCTTTCGGTGTTCCATGGCGGCCCTGAGATATCCCGTTTCTCCAACCAGAGGTCCGTCCTGACCAGGGCAGGCTGCCATGCTGACGGGCGGCGCTCGCGTATTCTTCGGGGTACAGGTCGACAATGCGCCTCGTCCGTCCGCTGGCATTGATTCGTCTGAGCTACTGGCTCGCAGGACTGGCCCTGCTGTCGCTGGCCATCTTCGGCGCCATGACCACCCGGCGCGTCCAGGCGGAGCTGGAGCTGACAGAGTACGCGGGCATCGTCTCCAGCACCGAACAGGCCATGGAGCTCTGGGAACGCCGCGTGCTCGACGCGGTGGACAACCTGCTGCGCAGCCTTGAGCAGGCCGACGAAGTGGCGGCGCTGGAAGCGGCCAGCAGGGGCGTCAATCCATACTTCGACGCCTACTATCTATGGAACGCCCACAGCGGCGCCATGCTGCATCCCAAGCTGACGTCTGCCGTGGACGATCGGGCCAGCAGCCGCTGCCTGGCGAGGACCGACGCTCTTCACCTGGTCCTGCCAGCCCCCCTATTGGCCCGCGAGTATCTCTCCTGCCTGCCCGCACCACCCTACATCGAGGTGCTGGCCATCCAGCACGCAGCGCAGCTCTACCTGAACGTCGGGCGCCCGGACCTGGCCGCCATGGCTCTGCAGTTGGGGCAGACCCCTCCCGACCTGGACCTGGCGGCTGGCATCGAGCGTGGCGTGCGGCCCATGGACATGGCACGTCTGCGCATGGCGCAGCTGGAGGCGACGACGAAGAACGGCTCCGACTGGCAGGATGGCTTGATCGCATTGGGCAGGGAGTTCATGCGGCTGAACGGGCCCGACCTGGCCCCGCTGCTGGAGAACCTGATCCCCGACCTGGCGCAGCAACTGGACGATCTGGGTGCCGAGCTGGAGCGGGCCGAGCTGGAGCTGATCGTGGAGCGAGTCCGACGGCGCAGCGAGGCCTGGGCCGAAGTGCGCGATCGACTCTCCAGGCGCGAGGACATCCCCACATCCCGCGAGCGCCCTCCCCTTCTTCGCGATCCCTACGGCAGTCCGCCATACCTGATGTTCTACCGCCGCATGCCGGACCCCTCCCTGGTGGGTGCGGTGCAGGTGGACGAAGGCATCCTGATGGAGCGCTTCCTCTCCGTGGTCGAGGAGAAGCACCGTTCACTGGTCACCGTCAAGGACGGCTCGGGGCGCTGGATCACAGGGCGCCGCTGGAGCGTAAAGGAGCCCCAGCAGCTCACCTTCCCCCTGGTCTTCGACTACCTGCGTCTCGAGCTTCCACCTCCCCGGCACCAGAAGAGTCCGCGCACACGCAACTTTCTGCTCATCGTGCAGCTGGCGCCCATCGCCATGGCAGCCTTGCTGGGCATGTTGGCGCTGGCAGCCCGCACGGCGGCCACGCGTCGGCGTCTCGAGCTGGAAGAGAGGAGGCGTGAGTTCATCACCCGCGTCACGCACGAGCTGAAGACGCCCCTGGCCGGCATCCGCGTCATGGCCGAGGTCCTGGAGCTGGGAGCCTATCGGGACGATGAGGAGCACGCCGAGCTGGCGCAGCGCATCCTGGCCGAGTCCGAGCGGCTGAGCAGGCGCGTGGACGAGGTGCTGCGCACTTCACGCGATCCGGGCGATATCAGGCTCGAGAAGGTGGATCCTGTTGAGCTTTGCGAGGATCTGGCGCGGCGCTGGAAGGACCTGATGGAGCAATCCGGCATCGTCCTGGAGCTCTCGCTGGAACCGGTCCCTCCTTTCCTGGCGGAGCGGGTGATGCTGCGAGACGCCCTGGCCGCCCTGCTGGAGAACGCGTTGAAGTACCGGCACGGCGGGCGCGAGTCGCGGGTCCAGCTCAAGCTGCGGCAGCGAGGCCGCCGCTGGGTGGTGTTCGAGGTGCTGGACAACGGCCTCGGCGTGCCCCCCTCCAAGCGCAAAGCCATCTTCGAGCGCTTCGTGCGCGTCGAGGGGCCTGGCCGCGGCACCGCAGGCGGTCACGGCCTGGGCCTGTCTTTCGTGGCCAACGCCGCTCGCGTGCACCGCGGGCGCGTCGAGTGCCGATCCGGCCTCGAAGGGGGTGCTCGCTTCGTAATGCGCATACCGCGTTGAGCGCATGCGTGGTTCCCCTCGTAGGCGAGTTGTGGCAGAATACGCATTAAAACCAGGGCTGTATTGGAGGCGAGATGACTGGCATGGAGCAGAGCGACCCACCTGTCGAGACCACACCGGATGTTCTCGTCGTCGAGGACGATGAGACCATCGCGCTCGGCATCGTGCGCTGCCTCGAGCTGGAGTTCAAGGTGCGCCACGCCCCCACCGGGGAGGCCGGCCTGGAGGCCGCCCAGGCGCAGCTGCCGGACCTGGTGGTGCTGGATTGGATGCTGCCAGGGATCGATGGCATGGAGGTCTTGCGCACCCTCAAACGGGACTACCCGGCTGTTCCCGTCATCCTGCTCACGGCCCGCACCTCGGAGCACGATCGCATCCGTGGCCTGGACGCCGGCGCCGATGACTACGTCGTCAAGCCCTTTTCGGTGAAAGAGCTCGCGGCGCGCGTTCGCGCGCGCCTGCGCGCAAGGCCTCTCAGCCCCGAGCGCACGGGGCGCGTAGAGTTCGGCAACGTGAAGGTGGACCTGCGGCATCGCATCCTGCGCAAGGCCGGTGTCGAAAAACGCTTGACGACCCATGAAGCCGGTGTGCTGGAATACCTGGTCTCGCGTCCAGGCGTGGATGTGCCGCGCGACGAGCTGCTGGAGAAGGTGTGGGGCTACGTACCCACCATCGCCACGCGCACGGTGGACAACCAGATCCTCAAGCTTCGCAAGAAGCTCGAGGACAACCCCAATGATCCGCGTCACATCCTGACCGTGTACGGGACGGGATACCGCTTCGAGCCCTGAGGCGGGCGCCGGGAGCCGGGGCTGGGTTGCGCGCCGTTGGCCGCGCAGCTTCTGTGGAACGGGATGCGCGAAGATCCGATGCGGACAGGCAGAGGCCACCCGCAGGCCTCCGCACCCTCTCCACCCGGTAGCCCCATGCCAACCTCCTCCACGCGCTCCCTCCTCGGGCACGAGACTCGCAGGCACGGTATCTACGCCGCCCTCTGGGTCTGTCTGGCCCTTGCGCTCGCCCTGCCCCACTTCGGTCCCGCCCAGGCGCTGCAGGCCGTCGCCGTCACGATCGCAGTGATCGCGGCCAGCTTCACTGCGAGGATCCTGAGCGCGCGCAGCGCTCGGTCGCGACGTCAGGCCGAACAGCGCGCGGCAGCGCAGGCCGCTCTTACTGGGCAGGCCATGTCAGCCATGGAGTCCTTGGCGCGCGGCATCGCGGCTCGGACCGACCCCGACGGGAGCAGCCCGGCACGCGTCGCAGCGCTCTGCTGCGACCTTGGACAGCGCCAGGGATTGGACAGCCTGGCGCTGACCGAGCTCAAGCTCGCCCTGCTGATCCGGGGCACCGGCAGCCTGCTGGTCAGCGATGGACAGGCACCGAGCGCTTGCACCGCAGGTCACCAAGCGGAGAGACAACGGCAGTGGGACCGGATCGTCCTGCGTCAAGCGCGCTTGCCCGAGCCTCTGATCTCCGCGCTGGATTCGTGCGAGGAGCGGTGGGATGGAGAGGGCGGGCCCGAAGGTCTGGCGGGCGAGGATATCCCCCTGGTCACGCGCTTGCTCCGGATCGCGCTGCTCATCGAGTCCAGCTGGATGCAGAATCCCAGCCCCGGCCACATCGAGCATCAGCTGCTCTCGGCTGCCGGGCGCTCCCTGGATCCGCAGCTCGTGGCGGGAGCGCTGGAGCACCTTCCGGACCTGCTGGCCTCCCTCGCTGAGGAGGCCGACAGCCCTCTCGTCGCCGCGCTGCGCGCCCATGAAGACGCAGAAGAGCACGAGCGGCAGCGGCAGCTGCTGTCGAAGCTCGAGACGCTGCTGCGCGGTCGGGATGTGGCGGACGGCGAGGTGCTGAACCTGCTGCGGAGGGAGATCTCGGGCCTGGTTCCGCTGAGCGGGCTGGCCTTGGTGCAGTGCCAGCGGGACGGCCGCCACCACGTCACGACGTCGCAGGGCTTCTCCGCGTCCCGCGCCCGGGCCATCGTGGGAGCCTGGCAGGGTGAGGGCCGACAGCCGCGCGGCACCTTCGTGGACTCGGTCTCCGGAGACGACATCCTGCTGGTGGGCATCAGCGCCGAGGAGAACCTCTCCGGACTGCGGCAGGTGCGCCGGGTGCTGGCGCAGGCCCTGCAGGCGCTGCTGGTCCGCAGCAGCGTATCGACGAACCCGCGGCTCCTCTCTCTCACCGATCCGCTCACCGGGCTGGGCAACCGCGCCGCCTTCGAGCTGGCGCTGCAAGACGCGCTCGCCAACTTCGAGCGGACGGGCCAGCCCTTCGCCCTGTTGACGGCGGACCTCACCGGACTGGAGAGCCTCAACGAGCGCCACGGACACGCCGCCGGCGACCGCGCCTTGCAGGCGCTGGCCCAGGTCCTGGAGTCGGTGCTGCGGGTGGACGACGTGGCCACGCGTACCGGCGGCCGTCACTTCGCGGCCATCCTGAGGGGCTGCGAGCCGGAGGGTTCCAACAGGGTCGGACAGCGCCTGCGGACCGCCGCCGCCAACACCTCCTGCCGCCTGGACGATGGCAGCCAGCTGGCCCTGGATATCGCCTGCGGCGTGGCCAGCTGGCCCCAGGACGCCATGTCCGCCACGAACCTGCGGGAGATCGCCGTCCAGCGCCTGCTGCTCACCCAGAAGAGCAGCGACGCGGCCTAAGGAACCCGTGGCAGGCCCGGGACTCGACGGCCTCTTCCGCCGCCGATGCTAGCAGTTCATCTCCCCACCGCAGATGGAGAAGGCCTGCCCGTTGATGGCGCGGGCGTCTTCGCTGGCGAGGTGCACGATGGTGGCGGCCACTTCGTCGGGGTCGATCAGACGACCCAGAGGGGAACGACCCGCGATCATGGCCTGCACATCTTCCTCCTCGCGGTCCAGCTTCTCCGCCAGGATGGCCAGCTGGGCGCTGGTGTCGGCGCCTTCGACCATGGAGGGGCAGACCGCGTTGACGGTGATGCCGTGCTCGGCCACCTCTTCGGCCAGGGCGCGCGTGAAGCCCACCAGGCCGTGCATCGCCGCAGAGTACGCCACCATCAACCTGTATCCCTGCAACCCAGCCGTGCTCACGACGTTGATGATGCGCCCCTTCTCCTTGCGGATCATATAGGGCAGCACCTTGAGGGCGCAGAGATAGGCACCGGTGAGGTTGACCTTGAGGATCTCTTCCCAGGTGCGCACGTTGGTGGTGACCAGCGTACCGATCTTGGTGCTCTCTGCCGCGTTCACCAGGACGTCGGCAGGACCAGCCGCCATGAAGGCAGCCTCGACACTGGCGGGATCGCCCACATCCACCCGCACGGGGCGCGCGCCGATGTCATCCACCAGCGCCTCTATCTCTTTTGTGGCACCCGCCATCACGGTGACTCGGTCACCCAGCTTGGCGAACCGCCGTGCCGTAGCGGCTCCGATTCCGCTCGCACCACCGGTGACAATCACGTGACGCCTTATGACCATGGTTCCTCCGCAAGCGCTCGGGGTTGAGCGATGTGCCCTCGCGACCCAGGACCCGAGCGCGGTTGGGACTCGCACGGCAGGATGAGCTGATCCGCTCTGCCGCTAGCGATGAAGGCGCAGACTCCAGCGGCTGACTGTGCCCGCGGAGATGCTGGTTGTCAAGCCTCAGGCCCCTTCTAGTGCTCCCGCATGCGCCCTGACGCGGGAGAACGCCCGAAAGCCGCCGGGAGCCCGGACAACGGTGTGCCGTCCATGTCGAGGTCCTCGGCCGGGGCTGCCGGCGCAAAAGACGTCGCGTGCCGCTCTGCTGGCGGACAAAGCCGGACTGCACGCCAATGCCTCTTCAAATCCGATTTCTCGTCCATCCCCTTCCCAGGTCTCGCGCACCGCGCTAGAAGGCGCAGCGATCCTCGATCTGGGAGAGACCATGTTCAACATCGAGAAAATCCTGGTTCCCTTCGATTTCTCAAACGTCGCCCAGGCCGCGCTGTCTCTGGCCCTTCAACTGGGTGAACAGCAGGAAGCGCAGCTGCACATCTTGTACGTCGAACAAAGACTGGACAGGGACCTGAAGCGGCGCCTCGACACGGCTCCGGGCGAATCGGTCATCGAAGACACCATCCTGGAGAACGAAAAGGCGCTGCTGAACGCGGTGGAGAAGGAGAGGGAGCGCGCGCAGGACGCCGGTCGCACCCTGACCTGCAGCTCCATCACGCCCCACGTGGTCGGTGGCAGCTGGTATCAGGCCGCCATGAACCTGGTGACCGAGCAGGAGATCGATGTCATCGTCGTGGGCACCCACGGGCGGCAGGGGCTGCTCGAGCTGGTGCGCGGCACCGAGACCGAGGAATGGGTGCGCAAGGCTCCCTGTTCGGTCTTCGTGGTCAAGCCGCAGGGCTTCCCCTACCTCAGAGACTAGGTCCCAAGCGCTGCAGCAACCTGCCCCGCTTCTCGTCGACGGCGGCGAGGCAGGCCTGGTTGTCCAGGTTGACGGCGGACAGCGTGACGGGGCCGTCGCCAGCCACGATGCGCACCTCGTCGAGGTCATCCTGCTCGGCGGGTAGCAGGGGAAAGGCCCTCCCTCCGGGCAACCAGGCCGCGGAGATCGTGGACGGACCCAGCGGCGTCTCCGCCTCCTGCGACCACGCCAACAGGACCCGCTCCCCGGACGAGACGCAATCCAGCGAGCCCACACCCCGTGTAGGCGCCAGCAAGCCCTGGCGGCTCTGCGCACCTGGCTCGGCGATGCAGTAGCGCAGCCCCCGCTCGTTGGTGGGGATCCACGCCAGGAAGACCGCATCGCCCAAGCGGCCCGCCGTGCCACCGCGCCCCGGAAATCCCTCGGGCGCGCTGACCACCTGGCCCAGGCCGGTGGGCAGGATGGGCATCGCCACTCCGCCCTTGCAGAGCAGCACCGGCGCGAGACGACCCACAAAGCCACGCGCGGTGCTCATGCGTTGCGCCTTGACCAGCTCGAAGCCGTCGCCATCGTAGCGATGTAGGAAGAAAGTGGGCCCCTGGGCCGCCAGCCCGGCCACCATGAAGCCGCCAGGAGAGGCCAGAAACGCCGGCTGAACGGCCGGCACATAGGGGAAACGCAAGGTCCTGGACGCGCCCACATCGCCGAGCGCGCTGATCTCGGTCAAGCGACAGACCAGACCGCCGGGCCGCTTGACGAAGAGCAGAGCGACGAAGCCCAGCTCCGCGGGCATCAGGGCGCGCGCCACCACCAGGTCCGCCGGTTCGGGGATGGCGGGGGCGAGCCCATCCCAGCTCCCCTCGCGTTCCGTCACCGCCACCCGGATCTGGGTTCCAGCCTCTTCGCTGTTCTCCCACAGCACGCCGATCCCACCCGCCGCGGCGCAGCAGTCGAGGTCCTCCAGGCGCAGCGGGACGTCCATGTCCACCTCGTCGGTGAAGTCCCCGCCTCTGCCCGCAGCGTCCAGCAGGGCTCCCTCCAGATCAGCCCCTTCCAGGTCCACGCCATCCAGGCAGGCTTCCCGGATCACAGCGCCCCGTAGCCGGGCCCCGCGCAGGTTCGCCCCGCCCAGGTCCGCACGGGTGAAATCGGCTCCCTCGAGGTCGGCCCCCTCCAGGTTGGCCCCTGTCAGGTCCGCTTCGCGGAACCGCGCCCCCTTCATCACCGCGCCTGGCGCGCAGAGCTCGCCCATGCGGGCTGCGCCGAAGTTCGCCTCCTTCAAGGTGGCACCGGTCAGATCGGCCCGAATCAGGTTCGCGCGTTGCAGGCTGGCGCCGCTGAGGTCCGCCTTGATCAGGCTGGCGCCCGAGAGTATGGCCTCATCCAGGTTCGAACCTTCCATGGCCGCTTTTTCCAGGTCTGCGTTCTGCAGCCGCGCGCTTGAGAGGTTGACGTTCTCGCCGCGCAACCCGGGCAGCTCGGCGTTGGACATCTTGGCCCCGGGGAGCTCGGCGTCCCGCAGGTCCGCCTCACCCAGGTAGGCCGCCCGCCAACTCGAGCGGTGGCCGATGACGCCCCGCAAGGAAGCAGCGGTCAGGTCCGCGCCATCCAGACGCGCCTGCACCAGCACGGCTGACGAGAGATCGCTGCTGGACAGATCGGCGTTCACCAGGTCGGCACGGGTCAGATCCGCCTGGGCCAGCTTGCGCCCGGACAGATCGGCCGCGTGCAGGCTGGGTGAGGAGTGCCGCCCGCGAGCGCCGTTGAAACCTTCCACATCCTCTGCCAAGAGCAGGTCGAGAAGAGCCATTTTCGCATTTCCCCTGCGTGTGCTGCCGCCAGCTCGTGGCAGCGAGGGAGTAACCGGCGCCTCCCCGGCCTCTTCCAGGCCGGGCACTGGGCGGGATTCCGCCCCGTTCCTATCAGCTATGGTGTGCGCGGCAAGCGCGGCTCGCGACATCTGTACGAAGCTGTGCTATCCCTCCCCACGATGGTCGAACCGGTGGAGTCTTCATGTATCCTCGCATCGCCCCTCTGCTCCTCTGTCCTCTCCCGCTGCTCTGCGCCTGCGACGACGAAAAGGCCGACAGCGCAGTTCCGCCAGGTGATAGCGTCGAGGCGGAGGACACGGCCCCACCCACCAACTTCGAGAGCGGCAGCTACCGTATCGTTCTGATGGAGATCGAAGACTCCAAGGTGGGCTACGATCTGGATGGCGACGGGGAGATCGACAACGAGCTGCCCGACGTGCTGATGGTCCTCAACATGGCCGTGGCCGACGAAGACCTCAGCCGCGAGGGCCTGAACGCCACCATCGCCGAGTCCGTCGCCAACGACGAGCTGGTGCTGCTGGCGGAAGCCAGCTACGGCGCGCTGACGCTGACCTACGACCTGCTGCTGGGCGTCGCGGCCAAAGACGGCAGCCTGTCGGTGGACGAGGAACAGTCCTACGAAGGGGGCGAGCCCAAGAGCCGCTTCACCGGGAGCTTCTCCGACGAGACGACCATCTCGCTGTCCGCGGACAGCGCCCAGATCCCGGTCACCTTCTACGTCGGCGAGCCGGCGCTGGAGATCCCTCTGGAGCAGGCGCTGGCGGAGGGCAGCCTGGACAGCGCCCAGACCGCTGCCCTGCTGGGAGGCGCCATTCCCGTGGACCTGCTGATGGAGCAGGTGGTGACGCCCATGATCGCTCGCACGGCCAAAGACAAGGAAGAGAAGGCCGACCTGGTGGAGTTGGCCGAGACCGTCCTCTCCAACAAGAACTACGCCGACATCGACCTGGGTGGGGGGCGTCGGGGCATCAGCGCGGCCCTGAGCTACAGCGCGGAGGCCGCCAGCTGGTAGCCGGGGACGGGGCGGGGGAGCGCGGAACGCGAGAGGGGACGTGCGCAGTGGAGGGGATGTCCCCCTCCCCCAACTTGTCGCGCTGGCTTCAGCCGCCCGCGGACAAGATCAACCAGTTGTGCACGACGTGGGCCGCGATGCAAGGGAGCAAGGCCCCGTAGCGCCCCCGCAACCAGCCCAGGGCCAGGCCCGCCACCAGGGCCAGGGGCAGCTGCGCAGGGTGCAAGTGGAAGAGGGCGAAGGCCAGGGCCGAGCCCACGATGGCCATGCGGGGACCGCGCCTGGCCTCCAGGCTACTGAAGAGAGCTCCCCGGAACAGCAGCTCCTCCCCCAGCGGTGCCAGGCCCAGGGCGACGAAGAGGTAGGCCGCGCGTAGCGCCCCGCTCTCCAGCACCGGCTGGCCCGGCGGCGCCAGGTGATCCTGCAGGACCAGGGGCAGCATCCAGCCCAGCAGGGCGCTGGCCAGCCCGATGGCCAGCGCCAGCGCCGGCCAGGAGGGTTCCTTGCTGCGCCAGCGGCGCCCCTGCCAGGCGCTCAAGCCCAGAGCGGCCCACAGGCAAGAGCGCAGCGCCAGGGCGATCAGCTGCCGCTCGCTCTCGCCCTCGTGGCTGATCCGAGCCAGACCCAGCGCCATCAGGACCAAGGCGCAGGCCGCCAGCATGAGCGCAAAGGGCGTTGTGAAGCGCTTGGGCAGCAGCACGCCCCCTCAGTCCAGCCGACAGGTGCTTGAGTCCAGCACCAGGGACCGAGCGTCGTGGGAAGCGAGGTACAGGGGAGCCCCGCTCTCGGGATCCGTCATCACCGCCCGCCAACCGACAGTGCCGCCGTAGCACTCCAGGAAGCGGTAGCCGCGGTAGCTGGAGACGGATCGAGTGAAGCGCGCCCACACGACCTCGTCTCCCAGACAGGTGGTGCTGCCCTCGAAGGAATCCGGCGCGCCATAGGCTCCGTCGCCGTCCTCGTCCTGGTAGACCAGGTTCAGGTGCATGGTGTAGCGCCAGTCCGCGTCGGAGTTGGCGTCGTGGCTGTCGGGGGGGGGCGCGGACAGGCTCGCCTGGAACTCGGTCGGCTCCTCCAGCGACAGATCGTAGACCGGTTCATTCGCCAGCGAGGGGTAGGGCAGCCCCGCCAGGCCGCCGGCGCCCTCTGGCCAGGCCGCCACGGCGCCGCCCATGGTCAGCTCGGCCTGCAAGCCCTGCAGCCGCAGAGAGACCGCCTCAATGGGATCGAAGAACAGGGGATAGCCGGTCCTCCACTCCATGGGGATATCGGTGTCCAGCAGGCAGCGATTCGGTTCGTGCTGCCCAGCGATCCCCAGGTCGGCCTGGCTCCAGCCCAGGGGCCAGTCCTGCGCCTCCTCGCGCTGCGCCACGCCCTCCAACCAGACCAGCCAGCGTTCCAGGCTGCCACCCAGCAGGGGCTCCCCCTCCTGGTAGGCCTGGTCTCCGTTCGCATCCTCGAACACCAGCAGCACGTAGAAGGCGCCCGCCAGCTCGGGATTGTCGCGGGAGACCTGCTCCAGCTCGCCCCCAGGCATCGCAGGGTAGTCGAGTCGAAAGCCCTTGGACAGGTCGCCCGGCGCCGCGGCCAGGGTCTCTCCCAGGGCAGGGCCATCGCCAAAATGGAGCCGCACGGCGGCCACCGTGGGCTCCGCGTCCAGCTCGCAGTCTTCCATCAGCACGAGCTCTCCGGCCAGGCTGCCCCCCTCGGGCGCGACGCTGTCGCCGCTGTCCGCCGAAGCGCTGTCGGTGACGGTATCCCGAGGCATGCTGTCCAAATGGCCGCTCTCGTTCCCCTCGCCTGCCGGACCCTGACATCCGCAGGCCACCAGCTGCAGGAGCAGGCTCGACAAAAGGCTCGACATGGGGCTGGAGTATAGCTGCAACACCACGCGTCCGCCCGAGCGGGGGCGCCGCGCGCTCAAGCGCTCAACGCGTCCTCCAGGGCGCGGCTCAGGTCTGCGATGCGGAAGGGCTTGCTGACGATGGCCTGGAAGCCGAAGCGTTGCGGATCGGGCATCACCGGATCGTTGGAGAAACCGCTGGACACCAACGCTATCACGTCGGGCTGCACCTGCCTGATCTGGTTCAGGGCCTGCAAGCCGGGGGGCGCGGGGGGGGGGGGGGGGGGGGGGGGGGGGGGGGGGGGGGGGGGGGG
>CAYVQL010000294.1:0-14018 GCA_964454135.1 uncultured Enterobacterales bacterium
GGACGCTGGCGTCGCTGTCGTCGCAGTCGCCGCCCACCTCGCTGAACGTGTCGCCGTCGTCGTCGTAGTCCTCGGTGCCTTCGTCCACCAGGCCGTCGCAGTCGTTGTCCACGCCGTCGGCCAGCTCGGCGGCGCCGGGGCCGACGCTGGCGTCGCCGTCGTCGCAGTCGCCGCCGTCCTCGCTGTAGCCGTCGCCGTCCAGCTCCGGGGTGCCGCCGTCGGTCTGGCCGGCGCAGTCGTCGTCCACGCCGTTGCCGGCGATCTCTTCGGCTGCGGGATTGACCAGCTCGTCGTTGTCGTTGCAGTCGCCCTGGTCTTCGCTGAAGCCGTCCTGGTCGTCGTCGCCGCAGCTGGTGCCCTCGTCGATCTGGCCGTCGCAGTCCTGGTCCGCCCCATCGCAGGTCTCGACGGCGCCGGGGTGCACCTCGGCGTCTTCGTCGTCGCAGTCCGTGCCGCACCAGCCGTAGCCGTCCGCGTCCTGGTCGTACAGCGCGCCGGCCGCCGTGGAGCAGGCGTTGCCCCGCAGCTGCACGGGCGTCGGCGCGTAGCCGCTGGCCAGCTCGAGCGCCATGCTGCCCACCACCTCGCTGTCGTCCTGGGGCTCGAAGAGCACCTCGATGCCGTAGCCGGCCCCGGCGGACAGGCTCACCGGCAGCGCGGCCTGGCTGGAGAAGCGCCCGTCGTCGAAGGACAGCGAGAGCAGCTCCAGAACTACGGCGCCGTCGTTGAACATAGTGACCAGCTCCTGGGCGCTGTCACCCTCCGCCACCGGGCCGAAATCCACGATGGCCGGGGTCAAGATGGCGCTGGGATGGCCGGCGGCGCCGCGCACCTGCACGACGTGGGGCGAGCCCTGTTCCTCGTCTGTGTAGATGGACACGTCGGCCCAGTGGTAGCCTTCTTCGTCGGGTTGGTAGAGGAAGCTCAGGCTGCCCTCCTGGCCCTCCTGCACCTCGGGCAGCTCTTCGCCGCTGTGCATGAAGTAGCCACCACCGATGTTGAGCACGTCCACGGCCAGGATCTTGACCTCGCCCGAGGCGGCCACCAGCTGCACGGCGAAGGCCTCCTCGCCGCCCACGGCGATGACGTCCAGATCCACCAGGCCGGGGCTGACCACCAGGCGGCCGACCTCCTCGGTGACGGCGTAGTCGACGCCGCCGCAGGCCGCGATGGCCAGGGTGAGGGGAAGCGAGAGAGTGGGCTTTT
Organism: uncultured Enterobacterales bacterium; assembly: GCA_964454135.1. GTDB lineage: Bacteria > Myxococcota_A > UBA796 > UBA796 > JAFGLY01 > CAYVQL01. Next base: position 1,207 of record CAYVQL010000294.1, read on the forward strand.
TCATGTTCATGGGTGCAGTATACAATAGCGAGGGACCTGCCTAGCGGTTCCCGTCGAACTCAGACGCATGTGGCGAGGTCTGGGAAATATTTTGCATTATCGTGACTATTTGATGTGTCCGTCCCAGGGGGCCTCGTCGCCTCCCTGGTAGGATGGGCCCATGAACTGGAAGAGGGCTCTCCTGCCAGCCATATTTCCGCTCTCTGCCATGGTCTTCGCCATGGGCTGCGGAGATCCGGTTGAGGCGAATCCCTACAGCGGCGGCGGCGAGCCGGTGGTCGCGATCTGGGAATGGTGCCCCCTGGCGTCCGCATACCAGGGCGACGAGAGCTGGGAGGGGCTGCTGGAGGTGACGGCCGGAGCCTTGTACTGCGGCGCACCGCTGGAACATCGGTCGTTGGATCAAGAGGCGAAGGCCAAGGCCCAGCTGCGCGTGCTGGAGGGCAGCTATCCCCTGCCCACGACGGACGGCGACTACGAGATCCTCATCCCGGCCTGCATGGCCGTCGGCAGCATGACGGGAGCCGTCGAGCTGGGCGACCCGGGCATCATCGGCGCGTCCTCCTACGACTACGCGGACACGAGCTACGTCTTCCTGACGCTGGACCAGCCCATGGAGGGCACCAGCGGCAAGACCTGGACGATGGACTTCGACCTGCGCCTGGAGGGCCCGCAGGGCAAAGCCCTGCAGCCGCTGGTGCTGGACGGGCGGGAGTTCGAGCGCGGCAGCTACGCGGGCACCAGGCTGCAGGCTCTGATCGAGGACGACAGCGAGGGTGTCTCGCCCCAGTTCGGCCCCTGCGTTCCCGAGAGCTGGGAGCTGCACGAGCACGCGCTGGAGTTCGAGGGTGGCAACCTCCAGCTGCAGCTGCGAATCGCCATGAGCATGGACTCCACCGAGCCTTCCAGCTTCGTCTACGCCTACGGGGAGCTGGACGGCAGCAGCTTCACCCAGGACAACTACTGGAAGCTGACCTACACCCCCGAACACCACCACTACATCCGCCACTTCGCCGTGCTCTTCGAACACCCCATCGGCGATGCCCATGGCCTGCGGGTGGACAACCTGGACCCCTACCAGCTGGTCGACGAGCTCACCGTGCAAACGGTGGACAGCGACCTGGTGCCCCTGGAACAGCTCGATGTGCTCTCACAGTTGTGAAAGCGGCCTGGCGGTCCTGTGCTGCGCGGGTCTGGCCGTCCTGGCGGCCTGCTCGCCAGAGGACACGGGGGACGCCCCGCCGACCGACGAGACCGACGGCGACACCGGCCAGAGGGACACGGGCCCCGAGGACACCGGAACGCCCTCTTTCGAAGTCCACGACATGGTCTGGGCGCGGATCTGGGCCGGCAGCTTCACCATGGGCAGCCCCGAAAACGAGGTGGGGCGCACTTCTGGCGAGAACGAGCACGAGGTCGAGCTCACCCGGTCCTTCCGCGTCAGCGCCACCGAGGTGACCCAGCGGCAGTTCGTGGCCCTGATGGGCTACCAGCCCAGCTGGTTCATCGACTGCGGCTGGGAATGCCCGGTGGAGCACGTCACCTGGCACGAGGCCCAGGCCTTCGGCAACGCCCTGTCCGAGGCCGAGGGTCGACAGCCCTGCTTCGTCTGCAGCGGCTCGCGCGGAGACACGCAGTGCGAGCTGTCCAGCGAATACGCAAGCCCCTACGACTGTCCGGGCTACCGCCTGCCCACCGAGGCCGAGTGGGAGTACGCCGCGCGGGCCGGCGAGGGCGCGGCCTTCTCCAACGGGGGCAACCTGTACGGCGGCGCCGGGGAGAGCTGCAATGAGAACCTGGAGCTGGACAACGGCACGCGGCTGGCCGACATCGCCTGGTTCTGTGGTAACGGCCTCCTCGGCACCTACCCGGTGGCCCAGCTCGAACCCAACGCCTGGGGGCTCTACGACATGCACGGCAATGTGCTGGAGTGGTGCCACGACGGGGTGGACATAGGCCCGTACGAGGGGGACCAGGCCGATCCCTGGGGCGACGACAGCCTGGAGTACCGCGTGGAGCGCGGGGGCGCCTGGCAGGAGTACCCCGCCAACCATCGGTCGGCATTTCGCAATGCCTTCTTCAGCACGCGGGCCACGTCGGTGCTGGGATTCCGGATCGCGACGCGGGCTGTGGTTTATATTGGGGGTCCGTTGGCCCCAATAACTATTTTCGTCTTTCACTAAAATCTTATTGGTGACAACCTGACCCCCCCTGCGCGACCCCCTTGCTCATAGCCCAGCTCCTGAAAGGAAAAAGGCCGCCCCAGCCCCACTGCCCCCCGCGTCCTCGCCGAAGGCGCCGATGCACAGATCCTCCACGCCGTCGGCGTCCGGATCCCCGCAGAAGCTGACAGCTCCGTTCCAGCCGCCGGCGTAGTCGCCCGCCTGGGCGCCCTGCAGCCTGGCGTCCGCCGAGCCCAGCCCCAGCGTGCCGCACAGGGGACCCAGCACCAGGTAGGCGGCGCCCGCGTCCGCCCCGCCGCCGTCGTCGTACAGCGCGCCCACCAGCAGGTCGGCGTAGCCGTCCTGGTCGATGTCGCCGCCGCCGGCGCAGGTGCTGCCGGCCCAGTCGAAGGCGCTCTCGCCCACCAGCTTGCCGTCGGCTTCGGCGACGCTCCGCTGCCCGCTCAGCGGCCCGTAGAGCAGGTAGGCCGCCCCGGCATCTTCGCCGCCCTCGTCGTTCAGATAGGCCCCCACCAGCAGATCGGCGTAGCCATCGCCGTTGGCGTCGCCGGCGCCGGCCAGGCCGTGCCCCAGCAGATCGTCGCGATTTTCGCCGGTGAAGCGGGCCTCGCTGGCGCCCAGGGAGAGCGTGCCGCTGACCGGTCCCAGCACCAGGTAGGCGGCTCCGGCCAGATCGGCGTGCCAGTTGGCGCCCACCCACAGGTCGCCGAAGCCGTCGCCGTCCACGTCCCCGGGGATGGCGACGCAGCGCCCCGCCAGCTGGTCGGTGCCCTCGGAGGTGAGCTTGGCGTCGGCCTGGGACAGATCCAGCTCGCCGCTGACCGGGCCGCGCACCAGGTAGGCGCAGCCGCCAGTGGTTGAGGCCTCGAACATGATGGCCCCCACCAGCAGGTCGCTGTGCCCGTCGCCATCCACGTCCCCGGAGGCGGGAGGACCGTGGCCGACCAGGTAACCCGCGTCTTCTCCCAAGAGCTTGGCGTCGGCCAGGGACAGGTCCAGGCTGCCGCTGAGCGGACCGCGCACCAGGTAGAGCGCGCCGGCGTTGGAGCCCCCTGCGTCGTTGGCCGAGGAGCCCACCAGCAGGTCCGGGTAGCCATCGGCGTCGACGTCGCCGGCCGCGGCCACGGTCTCGCCGGCGTGGTCGTCCTCGTTCTCGCCGATCAGCTTGGCCGTGGCCAGGGAGAGGTCCAAGCTGCCGCTGAGCGGGCCCGACAGCAGGTACGCGGCTCCGGCATCCGCGCCGCCCTCGTCCTGGAAGAGGGCGCCCACCAGCAGGTCGCCATGGCCATCGCCGTTCAGGTCCCCTGCGCCGGCCGTGGCGCATCCCGCGCCATCGCCGGAGCTCTCGCCCACCAGCACCGCATCGGCATCCACCAGGCTCACCAGCCCCCCGACGAAGCGGCTGTCGCGGCCATCGCAGTCGCTGTCCACGCCGTCCCCGGAGGTTTCGCTGGCGTCGGGATGCACGGCGGCATCTCCGTCGTCGCAGTCGCTGCCGTCATCCACGTGGCCTTTCGTCCAGCAGCCCAGGTAGCCGTCCTCGGGGTCGCCGTAGCCGTCGCCATCCGCGTCGGCGTACCAGGTGGCGGCGTCGCTGGCGTCATCGTCCGTCACGCCGTCGCAGTCGTCGTCCTGGTCGTTGCAGGTCTCCTCGGCGCCGGGGTGGATGGCGCCGTCGCCGTCGTCGCAGTCGCTGTTGTCGGCGGTCCAGCCCTGGGGAGGATCGCAGGCCTCGACGCTCAGCTCGGGATCGCCGTAGCCGTCCAGATCTTCGTCTGGATACCAGCTGGCCAGCAGAGCTTCATCGACCTGACCGTCGCAGTCCTCGTCCCGCCCGTCGCAGGTCTCCTGGGCGTCTGGGCGGACCTCGGCGTCATCGTCGTCGCAGTCGCTGCCGTCGCCCACGTGGCCGCTGGGCTGGTCGCAGGCTGCGAGCGGTAGCTGTCCGTCGCCGAAGCCGTCGCCATCGTCGTCCGGATGCCAGGTGGCGGCATCCTGGGCCTGCTCGTCGATGGCGCCGTCGCAGTCGTTGTCTTGTCCATCGCAGCGCTCGGCCGCTCCTGGATGGGTGTCAGGATTTCCATCGTCGCAGTCCTGGCTGGCCGGGTGGCCGTCGCCGTCCAGGTCGGGATCATCTTTCGCCGCATCGCAGCCCAACAGCAGGCCTGCCAGCAGCAGCGCGGGGGGGGAAGCAGTGATGGCGGGCATGCTCCCTCCGCTTCTCGTGGCCCATTGTAGCACGGGGGCGGCGGAAGCAGAGCGCCCCGACAGGCGTCGCTCGCCAGTCGTCGCCCAGCGGGGCACAATGGCGCCCCGAAGATCCGCCGCCTCTGCTTGCTGGCGCTGTTGCTGGCGGCCCCGGCCTCCGGGCGCCTGATTCTCTTGCCACCCGGTCCTTTCTCGGGCCAGAATACTCCCGTGACGCAGCGACTCCTGCTCTACACCTTTCCCCTTTTGCTGGCCTCCCAGGGGGCCTTGCCGCGCCTGGGCTGCGGCTTTGGCGGAGGGGAGGGCATCACGGACCACGACGGCGACGGCTTCGGCGATTCCATCGACTGCGACGACGGCAACCCCGCCGTGCATCCCGACGCGGAGGAGCGCTGCGACGGCATCGACAACAACTGCGATGAGTCCATCGACGAGGCCGAGGCGGTCAACGCCCTCACCTGGTACTGGGACTTCGACGACGACGGCTTCGGCAACCCGGAGCAGGAGACGAAGCTGGCCTGCGACAAGCCCGACTACTACGCAGCCGTGCTGGGAGACTGCAACGACGCCAACGCGGACATCCACCCCGGCGCGGACGAGCTCTGCGACGGGCTGGACAACGACTGCGACGACGAGTTCGACGAACAGGCCGTGGACGCCAGGGAATGGCATCCCGACCACGATGGCGACGGCTATGGCGATCCCGACATCGTCGCGGTGGCCTGCGTGCGGCCCAACGGCTGGGTGGAGGATGGCACGGACTGCGACGACTGGCGGGGCGAGGTGCGACCCGGCGGCCGCGAGCGCTGCGGCAACGACCAGGACGATGACTGCGACGGCGCTGTCGACGAGGACGACGCCAGCGATGCTCACTCCTGGTATGTGGACGGCGACGGCGATGGCTACGGGACCGAGTCCAGCGTCATCGCCTGCGAGCAGCCCAAGGGCTACGCAGCCCTCGGCGGCGACTGTGACGACGACGATGCCGCTGTGAATCCGGGCGCCAGCGAGGTCTGCGACGGCCTGGACAACGACTGCGACGGCGAGCCCGACTTCAACCCCGTGGACGGGGAGACCTGGCACGAAGACGGCGACGGTGACGGCTACGGCAACGCCATCATCTCCATCGCCACCTGCACGCCCCCAAGCAGCGGCTACGTCAGCGATGGCACCGACTGCGACGACAGCTCGGCCGAGGTCAATCCCGGCGCCGACGAGCGCTGCAACCAGGCGGACGACGACTGCGACGGCTCGATCGACGAAGACGACGCGGTAGACGCCTCTACATGGTATATCGACAGCGACGGCGACGGCCACGGCAGCGAGGATCAGCAGCTGGTCCAGTGCATCTGGCCCTCGGGGTACACGAACAACGCCGCCGACTGCGACGACACGGATCCCAGCATCTATCCTGGCGCTCCGGAGGTCTTGGCGGGCGTGGACAGCAACTGCGACGGAACCGCCGATGTCCCCTGGCCGGTGGCCGTGGCCAGCTACGGCAACACGGGCACGCTGCAGACCTGCGAGGAGATCGAGCTGGACGGCAGCGCCTCCTACGACCCCGACGGCGATCCTATCGTCAGCTACAGCTGGACCCTGGAGAGCGCCCCCAGCGCCTCGGTCCGCGACAGCGACGACATCGAAGAGCGCGCCGACGAGGCGCCCGTGTTCATGCCCGACGAGGAGGGCGATTTCACCTTCGGGCTGGTGGTCTCGGATGGCACCAACGACTCCCCCATGGACAGCCTGACCCTGAGCGTCGCCTACCGCGGCTACAACAGCGCGCCGATGGCCGACGCCGGCACCGACTACAGCTACGCGGAGTCGGTCAGCTGCGTGCATAGTGGCTACGATACAGGCTCCGAGGCCCTCTGCGACGACTGTGCCACCGTGGTCTTCGCGCTCAGCGGTAGCGCCTCTTCGGACGACGACGGCGATGACCTGAGCTACAGCTGGGCCATCTCGGCGGGCGGGGACTACGCCACGCTCGCCGGCTCGCAGACGGAGACGGCCTACCTGGTGGTGAGCGGCGTGCCGGCCACCTATGGCAGCACCGAGACGCAGACCATCGTGGTGGAGCTTCAGGTGCAGGACTGCGAGGGGGAGTCGAGCAGCGACAGCGTCGAGGTCGTCTTCGAGTGCACCGGGATCTGAGCGGGCACCGGCCTGCGTAGGCGGCGCCTACTCGAGGATGATGCTGGCCTTCTCGATGTAGTCCAGCTTGGGGAACTCGGCCTGCAGGTAGGCGTTGCCCTCGAGCTGCGCCCGCGACTGGTCCGGGCCGCTGCCGCGGGGCGCGCCCTCGCCGTAGCCCTTGTACAACGCGTAGGCCGCCGTCATGTCGCGCAGCTTGCCGAAGGGGGAAAAGCCCATGCTGTCCAGGTTGGCGTTGTTCTTGTAGTTGATGAAGAACTGGGTGGTGCGGCTGTTGGGGCCCGACATGGCGAAGCTGACCATGCCCGTCTTGTTGCTCTGCTTGACCTCGTCGTCAGGCATGCGCGCCTGGCGCCAGGCCGCGTTGACCGCCGGATCCCCGTTGATGCCCACCTGGGCCATGAAGCCCTTGATGACCCGGAAGAAGGCCACGTCGTCGTAGTAGCCCGCGCTGACCAGGTTGTAGATGCGGTCGGCCCCGTTGGGCGACCAGGCGCGGGTCACGTCGATCACGATGTCGCCGGCGGTGGTCTCGAGCTTGACCGCGAAATGCTCGGGGGCGCGCGCCTTGGCCAGGCTGGGATCCAGCAGGGCTTCCGGGCCGGGCGGGCGGGCCGCCTGGGGGCTCGCCCCATCCGCTTCCGGCGTGGTCTGAGGCGGGGTGGTCGGGGCTTGCTGTTTCTGACAGCCGGTGCCCAGCAGCAACAACAAGAGACTGGCGATGCGGAACAGGGGGCCCATGGGGATCACCTCCGAAAAAGGGGGCTGCCCAACGTAGCCGGCCCCGATGCGGCGTGCCGCTTGACAGTCGCCGCTGGCAGCCATAGTGGTCCATTGCTAAACTAGTCCACCTATGGAGCATGTCGTGCTCAACACGGAACAAGCGATGGGCCAGCTGGATCTGGGATTCGGAGACCTGCCTTCCTGGAACGATCCCTCCCTGGCCACGCGTCTGGGCGTGCAGGAGGTGCGGGCCGGCAGCATCCTGAACCGCTCGCGCATCCCGGGCCAGGACTGCAGCATCAACCCCTACGGCGGCTGCGCCTACGGCTGCTCCTACTGCTACGCCAGCTATATGGGGCGTCGTCTGGGCCGGTCCTCCGAGGACTGGGGGCGCTGGGTGCTCGTCAAGCGCAACCTGCCTCAGCTGCTGGACAAGGAGCTGCGTCGGCCGCGCAACGCGGGGGTCTCCATCTTCCTCTCCTCGGTGACCGATCCCTACCAGGGCGTGGAGCGGCGCTACGGCCTGACGCGCCAAGCCCTGCAGCTCTTGCTGCGCCACAGGCACAGCGGCTGCATCAGCGTGCTCACCAAGAGCCCGCTGGTGACCCGCGATATCGACCTGCTCTCTCAGCTGGACAGTGACGTGGGCTTTTCGCTGACCACGGCCCACGACGCCCTCAGCCGCGCCTTCGAGGGCCGCGCGCCCCCCATCTCCAAGCGCTTGCGGGCCCTGGCCCGGTTGAACGAGGCGGGACTGCGCACCTGGGCCTTCCTGGGGCCCCTCTTTCCACACCTGTTGGAGACCCCTGACGAGCTGGAGGCCCTCTTCGCCGCCGTGCGGGCAGCGGGCACGCGCCGTGTGCTGCTGGCCCACTTCAACCTGCGAACCTATGTCCGCCGGCGCCTGGCCGCCGAGCTGGAGCCCCAGGCCCCCGAGCTGGTGGCGCGCTACTACCGGCGGCCGACAAAGGAGCGGAAGAGCGCCCTGGGGGCGCTGGCGCTGCAGGGTGCTCGGCGCCAGGGCCTGGAGCTGATGTGCGAGCGGATCGTCGACCACTACTGAGGGAGCAGCCATGGAGAGAGCAGGAACCGAAAAGCCGCTGTCCAACGCGGCCTTCGTGGTGCTGGCCCTGCTGGCCGAGGGGGAGTCACACGGCTACCACCTGGAGCGCCAGGCCCATGCTCGGGGCTTTCGCTACTGGACCGATCTCAAGCGCTCCTCCATCTACCTGGCCTTGAAGCGCCTGTTGGCCCTGGGCCTGGTGCAGTCGCGGCTGGAGGAGGGCGGCGGCCCAGCGCGCAAGGTCTACGCCATCACCTCGGCCGGTCAAGAGCGCCTGGAGGCCGACGCCCTGACCCACCTTGCCGCACCCGGGCACCCGCGCAGCGAGCTGGATCTGGGGCTCTACGCCCTGCCTTTCGTGCCGCGCCTGCACGCCCAAGCCGCCCTGGCCCAGGGGCGCGTGGTGCTGGAGGGGCGCGCCCGCTTCCTGCAGGAGCGCCTGGCCTGGTGTCGCGAGAACCAGCTGCCCCTGGTGGCCCTGAGCTTCGAGCGGCCTCTGCTGGCACTGCAGGCCGAGCTGGGCTGGCTGGAGCGGGTGCAGCGGGCCCTGGAAGCCGGAGAGCTGGTCGCGGAGCCGGAGTGGGGGCGGTACGAGTATCGAGAGACTACGTAGGCAGGAGGGTGTCAGGTTGTCACCATTACACTTTCGTCAAAGACGAAAGTGTAATGGTGACAACCTGACACCCGCGTTCCCGCGTTTCGCGTTCGTTCGGTTGGGCGGCTCTTGGCGGCGTGGGATATCCTCAGTCCATGTTCACGCCAGGTCACAGCGCGCGTGCTGCGTTGCTGCTGCCGCTCTTGGCAGCGCCCCTGCAGTCCGGCTGTAGGAGTGGTGGCGTCTTGGCCGACGACGCTGTTCAAGCGGGCGACGACAGCGCGGACTCGCCCCCCAGCGACGTGGTGCTCGTCGCCGACTCCGGACAGGAGGAACGCTACCTGGCGTTCCGCGCCGATACCCGTGAGGTGATCTGGCAGGCGGACCTGGCCGCGCTGGATCCCGAGAGCTGCGATTTCGACGTGGAAGACGGCGAGGTGTTCTGCATTCCCTACGAGCTCGAGCACAGGGTGGGCCCGGACGGCCTGGACCGGCTCCTGACGATCTACAGCCCCGCCATCATCTGGGACGCCGAGGTGCTGGGCCTCCTGCCGTCGGTGATCGCCAGCATCCGCATGACCGATCCGCCCGAGGTGGAGTGGAATGTCCGCCGCCTGGACTTCAGCAAGATCGATCCGCAGCTTACGTGGTGGGATTGCGGATCAGCCGAGGATGATCCCTGCGGACTGCTCAACCCCAACAGCAGCAAGCAGTACGACTGCACCATGCGCGGGGCCCACGACTTCGTGGTCACCTCCGCAGACGCGGACAGCATGCGGATGGTGGTCGCCGACACCGATAACCAACGGCTGCTGGAGCTTCATGTCGAAAAAGGAAAGCCCTGTGCCGAGGTGGAGGCCTTGTACAGCGCAGAAAATGTCGAGGGCTGGACCGTGTACCAGACTCCCAACAGTGTCGAGGCCTACTGGGAGCGGCAGACTCTGCACATCCTGGCCACGGCCAAGGACAGCTTGTGGTTCAGCGACGAGCAGGGCGCCGTGCAGCGGGGCAAGGTCATGCACATCACCCGCGACGCGGATTTCGACTTCGAGCTGGCCTGGGTCTTCCCCCCGGCGGACACCAGCGCTCCGGCGTTCCTCAACTCGCCCCATAACATCGACGTGGTGGACAGTGCATCCGGCCACTACGCCTTCGTCGCCCACTCTGCGGGACTGAGCGACGGGTGGTACAACCGTGACGAGCAGAATGCCGGTCGCGGAGGAGTGATGATCCTCGGCTATGACGACGAGGGGGCGAGCTATTTCCTCGATGCCCACCTCTCGGGAACCGAGCGCCGGCTGAGCTACCTGCGGGACGTGGACCTGCTCGACGAGCGCAAGGTGCTGGTCACCGATTCCGGCTGCGTCCACCCCGACGGCTGCGAGCTGCGGCCGTGGATCGGACAGATGGACATCCCGGCCCTGTCGGAGCTGGGCTCTCTGGAGCTGCCGGATCGACCGGGTCACTACTGTGCCGACCACTCGAGCCAGAATCTCTACGAGGTCGCCCCGTCCGCGGGGTACGTCAGCGAGCCCTTCGAGGAGGTCGGCGTCAGCGTGTACGAGTCGGATTACGTCTTCGTAGAAGACCTGGGCGACCTGCTGGGCCCCCTCGTCGAGTAGAGGTCGTCCGTAGGCGCTATCCCTGCGTCCCCTCCGGGATCGAGTGATGCAGCTCGTGCAGGAAGTACCACTGCGCCGGCCACTGCCGCACGCGCCGCTCCAGCGAGCGGTAGAAGCTGGCGATGATGTCCCCCTGCGCCAGGTAGTGGCGGTCCGCCTCGTAGCGAAAGCTGTCGTCCGAGGTGCGCACCAGGAAGGGCGTCACCACAACCACCCGCTGGTCGTCGAAGCCGCGCAGGATCAGATCCATGCCCGTGCCACCCATCACCGGGCGCCCCAGCAAGCGCTGGGGGCGGCAGAAGACGTTGTTCTCGTCGAAGACGTTGGAGACGAAGCCGCCGGTGTGCAGCTGGCGCATCATCTCGCCCGGAGCGTCCACGTCGGGCTCCGCCAGGTTGATGAAGTGGGTGATGCCCGTGCCGTAGCGCTTCGAGAAGCGCTGATTGCTGGCCCGCAGGATGCTGCCCACCGGCTCCGGGAAGTTGCCCACGGCGTGCAGGTCGAAGCCCCGCGCCGTGAGCGCCAGAGCCATCAGGTAGGTGGCGCCGAAGTGGGACTGGCCCATGAAGACCGCCTGGCCCCGCGCACGCGCCTCTTCGAAGGGCTCCAGCGCGCCGGGCGCGATCTCCACCCGGTTGCGGGCTATCCACACCGCCTCGTAGCGCTTGACCAGCACGAAGAGCTTCTCGTAGTAGTGGGCTGCGATTTCGCGCAGCACCTCGTCCAGGGCGGCGCCCGAGGAGGGCAGCCCCATGTAGTCCAGGTTGGCCACGATGCGCGCCACCTCGCCGGGGTGCTGCTCGTAGTAGCGCAAGGCCTGGTCCAGGATCTCGGGCCGGCCGAACTTCCAGGACTTGCGGCGAACCAGTTCCAGCCGCTCCTTGCTGAGCAGGAATGACCCGATGCTCATGGGCTGGCCGCTCCGGCCTGGCCGTCGAGCTGCAGGATCTTCTCCGCCAGCAGCTCGGCGATCAGGCGGTGGCCCTCGGCCGTGGGGTGGGACTCGTCGAAGGTCAGGCGCGGGTGCAGGCCGTGCTGCTCCAGGTAGGGATAGACCTCCGGGGTGATGTAGCTCTCGCGATCTTGGGAGACGGAGATGGCCAGCAGCTCTTCGGGCTGGCCGCCACGGAAGCGCAGCAGGCGCTGGCGCGCGGGTTCGATCTCCAGCACCAGGCCGTCCTGGCGTTCCTGCTGGGCGAAGATGGCCTGCAGGTCCAGCAGCGGCAGGCGCTCCACCTGGGCGACGTCGCGCACGGTCTGGCAGGCCGCCTCGGCCTCGGGCAGGGCGAAGAAGCTGTTCATGGGGGGCACGACCAGCACCAGCTGCACCCCCGCCTCGCGGGCGCGGCTGGCCATGGCGACCAGGTTCGGGCGCAGGCGATCCCGCACCTGGCGCTCCTGGCTGCCGTGCCCCCAGCTGCCGTGGATGCGGCGCTGGATGTAGTGCTCCACCACGTCGTTCACGCCCACGCAGACGGTCACGACGGCGGGGTGCAGAGGCAGGGCCCGCGAGGTCAGGTCCTGCAGCGCCTCGGAGGACTCGGTGCCCAGGTCGGACACGTTGACCACCTCGTACTCGCCCTGCGAGGCCAGCTTGCGCTCCAGCAGCAGGGGATAGGCCTCATCGTCCTGCACGCCGTGGCCAAAGGTGATGGAGTCGCCCATGGTGACGACGCGCGTGATGCCGGCCGCGGGCTGGGGGCTGACCTCCCGGTTGCGCCAGCCGCGGGAGCTGGTGGTCAGGCGATAGCTCACCCGCATGCCGATGGCGTCCACGTAGGCCTTGGAATGGGGCTGGAAGGGGTAGGGGTGGGGCCGGCCCGGGATGACCACCTCGGCCCGCTTCAGGTTGGGCCGCACCACGTCCCGACCGCGCTCGTCCTTGGTGAAGATCTCCTCGGTGAGCTCGGGCGGCGGCTGCGCGCGCCAGACCAGGTAGGCGCCCAGGCCCAGGGCCAGGATCAGGGCCAGGGCCAGCGGGATGGCGCGGGCCAGCAGGCGAAGGCGGCGTTCGTTTCCAACTGTCATGGGGGGCTCGGGCGGACCAGACGCGGGGAGGGGGGAGCGCTAGCGATGCGGGGGGAGGTAGTCTCCCCCCGCCAAAGACCAAGACGGCCGCGCCGCGGCGTTTCCGGGGCTGTCGGCCTGAACGGCACCTATGCGAGGTGCGGATGGACATCAAGCCCGCGCCGGCGTGGGGGGGGCCGCGGGATTGGGGGCGGGGGGGGGGGGGGGGGGCGGGGGGGGGGGGTTTTTTGGGGGGG